>CAZKPK010000001.1:0-75235 GCA_964554645.1 uncultured Candidatus Saccharibacteria bacterium
TATTTATGAGCTATCCACTCCTTTGTTGGTAACAGTTTTAATGAGCTAGAACGCCCCCTTGTCAAAGGGACAGCAATTTTATTAAAATTAATTAATCATTTTTGATAGCATGGCTTATAATATCTAAATTACAACTTTGATGCTCTTTACACCAGGCTTCACACCTTTCTGCCCATTCTTTTTCTTTATAAAATAACCCGCACTCAGAGCACGGATGTAACTTTTCTTCTGTTTTATCACTATGATGATTATTCATATTATTTTAAGTTAATTTATTAAATAATTTTCTCTGTATTAAAAATGAAAAATATCCGAGCGCGCCTAATTGCACAGTCGGCGTTAATCCAATCCTGATAATCGGGATGATGGGCATATAGACATTATATGCCCATCTACCTGTTTTCAAAGCATACAATTCAATAGCGATAGCAACTGCCATGCCCAAAATAATGATAAGCCAGCTTTTTTTCTCAAGCGCACCAATGTATAAAAACGGGAGACAAATAAAAGTAATTATAATAGCATCCCACAAGGCAGCTTGCGCAAGAATCGTTTCGGTGATTGAACCGCCCATGTAATTGGCATATAAAAATGAATGGGCATTTTCCCAAACTATATTTACAACAAATGAAAATAAAAAAATCACGGATAATCTCTTCATCTGATTTTTTGTGTTAATTTTTTCATTGGCTTATATTTTTTAGTCATATCTAGGTATAACTCAGCCCTGGTGTTCACAATTATTTCTTAATGACAACATCCATATCCGGAATGATTTTTTTCTTTTTTCTCTCCTTCTCTACCTTCATTATTTTCATGATCTCTATGTCCATGCTTGCGCATCATGAAAAAATGCATTAGCAAACAACCACCCAACAAAACCAATAATATAATAGTGCTCATAATTTTTATTCTTTAATTAAGGCTTGAATTATGCATCCATACGAAATAGGAAGCGAAAATCCAAGCAAAGATAAACATATATACTGCGCCCAGAATGAAACTGCCGAAGGTTATCCATGTGAATCCGGGAAGCGTCTCAAAAAGCGTATGGTGCAGTTTAATAGCTTCTGCGTTACGAATTGGAATAAATCCGCCAAGCAAGCAAATCACATAAGCTACTTCTGCTCCAAGAACACATTTCCAACCATATTTTTTTAGTGATAGATTCATATTTTTTTTATTTATTTGATAATGCATACAAATCGACAAGTTCTTTAATAGCTTTACCTTCCTGTTTTTTATCATTGAGCATATGCTTTACATGTCCCTGAAGGTGATTAGCCAGAAGTAACCTATCCATACTTTTTAATGACAACTGTATCGACCGAGATTGGGTTATAAGATCAATACAATATTTTTCTGTCTCAATTGCTTTGACTAAACCCTCCATTTGACCACATATTATTTTTGCTCTTTGGAGCGCTTTCTTTTTCAGTTTTTGATCCAACATATATTTTATAAGTTAATAGTATTAAACTCGACCTTGCCTATACTCTATACCCCTATATCCTATATGTCAAGTTGTGCTGTGAATAACCTAGATAGGCGCTTTCTCCGGCGCTCGGTCATTATTTGTTTCAATAAATTCTTTGATTTTTATCCCATCAACTGTTTCCAGCTTGAGAAGATAGCCCCAGGAGGTCAATGCAACCGGAACATCTAGATCTTTTCGCGCCAACATTATTTTCTTTCCGTCAGAATTTGCAAAAGCTTCTTTGACTTTTTCCATCTCGCTTTGTTCTAACCCTTCTCTATACCAAACAACTGCCGCCCCGTGCTCCATACTATGGAGCACAAGTTCATCCGGGACGAAATCAGTTTTAATTCCGGGTCCCGCCACGCCGGACCAATGCGGGCCAGAGGTGGGAGGATTTGAATTATATGCTGGATGCGCTTTATCGCGAGCAACATGCGCCGCGCCCTGATCCGGCATCTTTTCTCCCATCATTGATTTACTGAGCCTTTCTTTATTTTTAGTTTCTTTCCTGCTGGATAACCATGTACCGCCAATTATAATAACCAGTGTTAGTAATATGACTCCTATAATTATTTTGTGATCAGTTTTCATAATTTTTATTCATAATTTATAATTGATAATTTCTAACTACTTATGCTCCGCAACTTGCTCCGCCTCTTTGCTCTTGCGGTTTCATTTGCGACAGCATTTTCTGATACCCTGAAGCGCTAGAAAATTCAGCTCCTAGAATTTTCTTTGGATCAACCGTATTCCAATCAATACCTTGAGATGTCATAAAAGTTTTGATTGCTTCGTATGTATCCGGGAACCACAGAGTATTTACTTGTAACGCAAATTTATACATATCCGATTCCGATACTCCTTGGGAAGCCATCAGTTCCAACAATCCGAGCATTGCCATACCGTGATTGCAGTCTGGAAAATAGGTGGAGTTGTCACAGCATGGACGAAAAATGTTTTTCGCGACTCTTTCAACCAGAGATTGCTGTTCTCCCGTTAAAATTATAAATTTGTGCATACTATAGTGATCCATTGCATTCCCTTTTGCCAATGTCCAACCGCCGGTGGAAGCAAAATTTCCCGCCTTCGCCAAGGCTTCGGCGGGCAAGCCCGCGCCACTATATGTCATCATTGGTCCTTCTGAAAGAATGGGATTTTTATTTGCTAGTCCAAATGCCCAAAGCAGATTCAACATTACTCCGGAATTTTTAGATGTAATTGCCATATTTCCATTATTACTATCAGTCAATAATTTTTTGTCTGTTTCTGACAACCCGCCTCTTTGACTATACAGATTTTCAAACTTATCTTTGTCAATCACACCCGCTTCTATCATTTTTGCGCCAAGATTTCCCCAATAAAGAGAAAGAGACGCTTTCTGCGAAACAGGCGCAAAGCCTAAAAGCGCGATGAGAATAATACCTGCAGAAAAGACAAAGATTTTTTTTATTTCATTTTCCATATTTTTATTATATCATATTTTTTATTGAAGCCAGCCGGTTATTGTTTGGACAAGCTGGTTCAGATAGATATTAATTTTTGTTTGGAATGCTCCTCCGCCCATAGCTAGCTGATTTGTCTGCGCGAGATACAGTATGAAGGCGCCCATCAAAAGGAAAGTCGCGCCGGATACCAAATCAGCGATTGAAAGGCGAATTCTCCTTCCGCCAATTGAGTAAGAAAAACTTTTGTTTGATTCCATAAGTTTTTGGGTGAAATCATTTTTATCCAGAAGGTAGGCAATCAGGAAAAGCGGAGCAACCATGCCAAGAACATAAACGACAGAATAAATTCCTCCCCAGAAAATAGAATTAGGCAACACCGACAAAGCGATAACTCCAGCCAGAACCGGAGCGCAACACATGGTCGCAAATCCTGAAAAAACACCTAACATAAAGACAGAACCGATGTTCATAATTTTTAATTTCGGGTGAACTGAAAACGGCATTGAAAAATGCCAACCCAGCAATATTGATGCGCCCAGTAGCGCCATGATTATTCCGCCGGCGATAAATATCGGGTCATGGTAATTGCTTAACAATTTTCCGAACCCGGCCGCTCCCAATCCGAGCGGCAGAAATACCGCGAGAAGACCCAGGAAAAATACAAGAGTCATCCAAAGAACTTTCTGTTTTTCCTTAAAGATTGATCCAAGGTAGGACGGCAGTAATACAGTAATGCAACAGGGCGCGAACAAGGCGGCTATGCCGGCGATGAATGCAGTGATGAGTGATGCGATGATTAATGTTTCCATAATTATTTTAGTGCTTCTATTTCTTTGATTAATTTTTCATTTGCCAAAGCCATATTCGGGTCATCCATTGTAAACCTGATTATTCCTTCTTTATCAATGACAAAATAAGTGTGGCCAGGCAAAGAGCCGCGATGCATAGATGAATTAAGATTGAGCGTATCATACGCTATAGACACGGAGCGCGCGGTGTCAAAAATAATTTTTGACTTTACTAAGTTGGTCGATTTACTTACGATATCAAGCCACTGACTTTTGGGGTCTGTTACGATTGAGAAGGCTATTATACTTTCAGTGTCAAATCTAGAATCGTTGCCAAGTTCCGCTATCTGATTCCAGCAGGCCGGATAACACATTGACCCTTCGTTAAAGAAAAGAACGACATTTTTACCGAGATAATCGCTTAATTTAACCGTTTCTCCGGTGATTGATTCAAGCTCAAAATCAGGCGCTTTTTGGCCCACTGCTTCTTTGAAGTAAATTTTTTCTTTTATTTCCGGATTAACTGCGCTTTTTGTTTCGGAAGGTTCTTTGCTGCCGGTGAATAAAATTAATCCGCCGACAATAACTATCACCACTCCGCCGATAAGTATTTTATTGTTTAGTGTTTTCATAATGATTGGTTTAAATTAAAATAGTAAAAAATCTCTTGAGGGGATTTTAAAAGGCACAACCAAAAATTTTACGACAAAATTAAAAGCTATGCCTTGTATGAAAGAGACGGACTATTTATGAAAAGTGAAAGCCGTTTGATTATTTCTGTCGGCAGAGTATATAATTTTTTGTTGTCCAGATAATATTTCCATTTATAAAAATACTGTTTTTGGTTCAAAAAGTTTTGTTTGCCGAAAAAATACAAGGCTATGCCTAAAAACAAGAATGAAAAGATAAAGAATGAAGAAAAAGTTGCATTAGAAAACTGCTGCCAGTTATTTATATGTTCAAGAGTGTTTTCGCACACAGAAAAGCCATTTTCCGAGTAGGGGCAATTTACCATCGGTGTTTCGGACATGTGGTTGAATTTAAACAAGCCAAAAACCCCAATGCTTATGTAAGCAAGTAAAATAGAAAACCCTAAGAATAATTTTGCATTTCGTAAATTCATGTTTTTAAAAATTTCATTTTATTTTAAACCATTCTTTAAGAGATTTAGGCCACCCGATTATTAGAAGCAATGCTAAAGGAGCTCCCCAATTAGCCCACCTTTCAACGAAATCCCAAATCGGCATCCCGACAATAGGTCTCAAGAGCGCGGTCCAAAATCCCCAGAATACCATCCAGAGAAGCGCAAGGCGGATTGGTTTAATCAGAACAAGGATAGCCAATATAATATCTATGATCCCTAAAATAAATAACAATTGAGTTGCTGTTTCTGCATCAAAAACGCCAAATTGAGTAAACCAACCAATCCAGTCTTTCTTGCCTTGCAAAGCAAACACACCATGACCAATAAATTCACCAGCAACCGAGACTCGCAAGACCCATTCAACAAGTTTCGTATTCATGATTTTATTAAATCACTTACTTATTAATTTGTTTGTAAAGCCAGATGCCGAGCAGAATCAGGTCTATCACTACGATTGTCATAATGATGATACCCAACCCTCCGCCCATTATCCCGCTATACCCGTATCCATATCCCATCATATTGCCATTATATACTATTATTTTAAATAAAGCGACCTTTTAAAGTTTCTTTTATTATCATTGTTTTTCTTAATCATACACAATTTTAAATATACGCCATGGCTGATATTGAGACAGTTTAGATTTTTGTTAATTTGATAAAAGTTTTTAATTAGCTGACAATGTTCAATTGTTTTTTAACCGTAATGAATTCAAAACCACGCTGATACTGCTAAAGGCCATGGCGACAGCGGCAAAAATCGGGTTGAGCAAAATTTTGAAAAATGGATATAGAATTCCGGCGGCGACAGGAATAAAGGCAATATTGTAAAAAAATGCCCAGAAAAGATTTTGTTTTATTATTCTCATTGTCCGTCTGGAAATTTTTATAACTTCCCAAATAAGCATCAGGTCGCCTCTCATTAAAGTGATATTAGCCGACTCCATCGCGATATCCGTGCCCTCTCCCATAGCGATGCCGATATTGGCTTGAGTAAGCGCTGGAGCGTCGTTGATACCATCGCCGATCATGGCCACAATTTTTCCTTGATTTTGAAGCTCGCGAACTTTTTCTGACTTTTTATCGGGCAGAACTTCGCTCATTACATTGTTTATACCCACTTCCGCCGCAATCGCTCTGGCAGTGCGGTTGTTATCTCCGGTAATCATCCAGACGTCTATCTTGTTTTTTTGAAGAGCCTGAACCGCTTCTCTGGATTCCTTCTTTAACACATCGGCGACAGCTAGTGCGCCCTTTATTTTTTTATCAACGGCAAGAATCATCACCGTTTTCCCTTCATTTTCAAGCTTGGCAATATCGATCTCATAGGGAGAAATGTCAAGATTAATATCTAAAATCAGGGTCCGGTTTCCCAAATACGCCTCAACTTTTTGAGATTCAATTTGCAAAATTCCCCGTAACCCTTTTCCAGAGATGGCCTTAAAATTTTCCAATTTATACAATCCAATTTTTTCTTTTATTACTTCATCCAAGATCGCTTGATCAAGAGGGTGGGAAGATTTTTGATCTAAACTTGCGGCATATTGCAATATGGCTTGCGCTAAAGGATGTTCCGATCGCTGTTCGAGCGAAGCGGCTAAATTAAGGATCTCCGTCCGATGGCCATTATTGAAAGCGATAATATCAGTCAACTGTGGTTTCCCTTGAGTCAAAGTTCCAGTTTTATCCAAGATAATTGTATCTATCTTGCCTCCGATTTCGAGCGAAGTGGCGTCTTTAATCAAAATTCCTCTGGTAGCGGCGTTGCCAGAGGAAACCATAATAGCCATCGGAGTGGCAAGCCCGAGCGCGCAAGGGCAGGCAATTATCAGAACTGCCACAAAATTAACAAGCGCAAAAGTGAAAGCGGGATTCGGTCCAAAGAAAAACCAAATAAGGAAAGTTAGAACAGCGACGATAAATACCGCCGGAACGAAATAAGAAGAAACCAGATCGGCTAATCGCTGAATCGGCGCTTTAGAGCCTTGAGCCTCTTCCACCATTTTGATGATTTGCGAAAGCATCGTGTTTTTGCCAATCTTGGTCGCGCGGAAGGTAAAGGCTCCGAATTTATTTATAGTGCTGCCGATGACCAAACCGCCAACTTTCTTGTGAACCGGCATGGATTCTCCGGTAATCATTGATTCATCAATTTCTGATTCTCCTTCGGTTATTTTGCCGTCAACTGGAATTTTTTCTCCGGGTCGAACAACTATCAAATCCCCAACCTGCACTTCGGATATCGGTATTTCAACTTCTTTGCCATCCCGCAGAATTTTTGCGGTTTTGGGCTGTAAGCCAATAAGTTTTTTAATAGCTTCGGAAGCCCTTCCTTTCATCAAAATCTCAAAATATTTTCCCAAGAGAATTAAAACAATAATGATTGCCGAAGTGTCAAAATAGGTTGCCGGTGTTATTCCGCCCTTGGTGAAAAAAACGGGAAAGACTGTGACCGCTAGGCTGTAAAAATATGCCGCCAGCGTTCCGATGGCAATCAGGGTATTCATATCAGCCGTGCGGTATTTTATAAGAAGCTTCAGCCCGCTATAAAACTGAAAACCTACCCAAAACTGCACCGGCGTTGTCAGTAAAAGAAGCGTCCAATTGTTGTTCATAATTTTGGGCACAAAAGAAAACCACTCCGGAAAACTGCCCAAAAATATAAAAAGCGAAAGAATGCCACCGATAATAAGTTTGCGTTTCATAATTTTTACCTGTCTTTCTCGCTCGATTTTTTCTTTATCCAAAATTTCTTCTGCCTCGCCTTCTTCTTTAATTGGCTTGTAGCCGGCGTCAGAAATAACCTTGAAAATTTGATCGATATTTACTAGAGAATAATTAAAAATCACTTTGGCCCGCTGGTTTGAAAAATCTACATCAATATTTTTTATGCCCGATAATTTTTTGATAGCTCCCTGCACGACCATGGCGCAATGCGGAGAATCCATGCCTAAAACTTTTATTGAAATTGTTTTATTATCACCGCTAACAACGAGTTCGTCTTTTTTAGTAGAGCCAACATTAACATTTTTAGAAACTAAATGATATCCTGCTCCACTTACCGCCTTTTCAAGGCTTGATTCGGAAATAATATTTTCATCAAATTCAATTAAGGCTGATTCCGAAGCAAAATTGACCGAAGCTGAATGCACTCCGGCTGTCTTAGAAAGCACGCGCTCAATTGTCGCCACGCAACTCGCGCAATGCATTCCTTGAATTTTATATGTTTCCTTTTTCATTTTATGAGTTTTTGTTTATTTGTATGCATAGTTACAGTTCAAGTATATACCCCCTAGGGGTATTGTCAACAATACCTGTTGAAAACTAAGAATTAACTCGAGGTAATATGGTATAATAACTTGGTCGGTCATTATAAACTTTTTAATCAAATCTATCCATGATTAAAGGAGATCATTAAGAAATAGTTTACTTGTTCTAAAAAGAGGCAGCATCAGCTGTCTCTTTTGTGTTATCATGCTACAAATGAATGAACCATCTGTGAAAAAAAGTTCTTGCTCTTATTGTGGGGATGCTTCCATCAATCATACTCTTTCTTTTTTAGAGAGCGTGATTTCAATTACTCTTGATAATCAGGCAAAGAAATTTATAAAATACGTTCCCTTTTTCATAAAAAATTTTGCTGACTTGGTTCCTGAATTTTTATTTAGAACTCTTGCCTTTTTGAAACTCGCCGAATTCTCGGGAGATATAAATAAAGCGAATACTTTTCGTTCCAGAATTATCTGGGAAGAAGCAAAAAGAAGGGGAATAATAATGGAACAGGTGATATTTCTCGATAGGCCCTTAGATTATTATCGCGCAATAATAAAAATTAAAAATAAGAAAAAAAATATTTATTTTGAGAGTCTTCCTGTAAAGCCAGAATTTTTAGATCTGAGTAAAAATTGGGATGATAAAGTTATACTCAAGCAGGAATTCAAGAAGCAGAATATCCCAGTTCCAGCTTATTTTGAGCTCTCTCCTTTTTCACTTTTTGGTTTCAAAAATAAAAATATAGAAAAAATATTTTCCAAATTACCTAAGCCCATAGTGGTCAAACCGCGAGTAGGATCTCGTGGCAGGCATACTATCACCAATATTAATACCATCCAACAATTAGAAGAAGGTATTAATGTCGCCGGGCAAATATGCTCCTATCTTGTTGCTGAAGAGCATTTACAAGGTAGTGTTTGCCGGGCAACTTTTGTGAATGGAGTGCTTGCGGGATTTTATAAAGGCCACGCTCCAACTCTCTTGGGTGATGGGAAAAGGACGATTCAAGAACTTATTAAGGAAAAAGATAGTAGACGTCATAATCGAGTCGAGCCCATACGTGTTTCAAAAGAGTTACACGATCATATTTTACGATCAGGATTTACCATTCTTGATATTTTGCCCATTGGAGTTTCTTTATCTCTAACGCATCGCATCGGCCGATTATTTGGAGGGAGAACTATAGAAATGATTGATGATCTTCACCCGAGCTTTATCTCTATTTTAGAAGAGGCTGCAAAAATTGTAGGCTTATCTGTGGTAGGATTTGATTGCATTATACCTGACACAACCAAAGATGCTCATTCACAGAAGTGGGGGATTATTGAATGTAATTCTTTACCCTTTATAGATTTGCATTATTATGCCTTAGAGGGCAAACCTAGAAATATTGCCGGCATGATCTGGGACTTGTGGTGAGTTTGTCGAACCATATGTGGCAATAAATTTTACTAGTGAAATTTTTTTTTAAAAATAATTTTCGCCCTTTTTTGCGCTTTTCATATATTTTCGGATGAATGCAAACAATAGGATAGCTAATATAATCACGCTTACTATGGCTGCATAATAATTCAAATATTTCTCTATGACCAGATACATGTTTCCGAAAAATATTCCAATAACGAACCAAACTGCATACTGGACAAGAGAAACCAGCCCGCAGGTTTTGAAATATCGCCCAAAAGGAATATGCAACGCGCCGGCGGCAACGAGTCCCGTGAATCCAATGCCATACACGAGCTTGGATACGACGATCGCCTGGCTGTGATTTTCACTGAAATATGCTTTTGCCTTTTCTAATTTTTCTTCGGTGATTTTGAAATAAGGCAGGAATCTTTTTCCGCAGTATCCGATATAGTATTGCGCAAAATCTCCGACAATGTCTCCTAAAACTATTATCACATAAACTAATAAGGGATTTAAAATGCCAAGCATGATCAAGGGTCCGGAGATTATCATCAAAATCGGACCCTCGATCAGGGAAAAAGGTATCAAGATCAGGTATTTATATGTCAGTAAAAGTTCAATTAAAGACATTAACCAATACTATCATATTCTAATGCGCCACGGTGAAAGCGATGATTTTTTTCACGCCAGATTGCTTTAAAATTTTTCGCGCTTCGCTCAAGGTCGCGCCGGTGGTGGTAATGTCGTCTATCAGAATTATATTTTTATTCTTCAACAGCTCTCCGTTTTTTATAGCGAAAGAGCCGATGATGTTTTTCAGGCGTTCTGCGCGGTTCTCAATGCGCGCTTGATGTTTTGTTTCCTGCGGTTTGATTAAAATATTGTTTTCTAATTGCATAGCTATCTTTTCGCGCAAACTATTTATTCTTATCAATTCTCGGCAGATTAATTCCGCTTGATTATAGCTGCGCTCTCGCCGTCTTTTCTTAGACAAGGGAATGGGAATTAGGATTGGTTCGCGGAAATTTTCCATTACGCTTAATTCTGAAAGCTCCTCCAAGATTTTTTCGTAAATAACTTTTGCAAATATGCTTGCCAATCTTTTTTTTCTCTTATACTTGAAGAGCAAGAGCGCTTTTTTAATGGGCGGGTGGCGATAATCATATATGGGGAAAATCCATTTTGCGCTTTCGCGCTCCGCCGCCGGTGATTCGGAAAGACATTTAATGCACAAATCCGAACCAGCCTGACCGCACGAGATGCATTTTACAGGAAAAACAAGGTCCAAGATGGTGTTTAAAAATCGCATCCCATTAGAAATTTTAATAATAATGTTTTATTGTTTATCTTATTCATATTGGATTTCTAATCGGGACATATTTATGATACAATATTAGCATAAATGGATAATCCGTTTAAAAAAATATTTTCCAGTATAAGAAATCTCACAAAAAGTGGAGAAGATAGCGCTGTTGGCATTGATATTGGTTCTTCCGCAATCAAGGTGGTTGAGATAAAAAGGAAAAGAGGCAAAGTGGTGCTTGAAACCTATGGAGCAATAGCTCTTGGTTCCTATGACGCCCTTGATGTGGGGCGTGTCACCAATCTCTCGGTTGAAAAGATGGCGGAAGCTCTCAAGGAGGTCTTGAAGCAGTCCGGGATTACCACTACTTCAGGGGCTTTTTCTATTCCCATCCAATCAAGTTTAATTTTTGCCGTTGAACTTCCGGTTCAGGCTAAAGAAAGCGAGATAGCGACAATTATTCCCACTGAAGCTCGCAAGTATATTCCGGTGCCAATTACGGAAGTTTCTCTTGATTATTTTATCTTGCCTCAAAAAGAACCTTCTTTTGAAGAGATGAATGCAGTTGTTGATAATCCCGACATTCCGCAAAAGCCGACAGATAAAACAAGCGTGCTTGTGGTGGCGACGCAAAATGACGCAATTTCCAAATATCGTTCCATCGTTTCTCAATGCTCTCTCTCCGCCTCTTTTTTTGAAATTGAAATATTTTCTTCAATCAGGGCGAATTTTGAACACGAACTTTCTCCAGTGCTGTTGATGGATTTCGGCGCCTCCCGCACGAAACTCTCTTTGGTTGAGTTTGGAATGGTCAAAAGTTACCATACGATAGATAAAGGGGGAGCCGATATAACCGACTCTATTTCCAAATCTTTAAGTATTCCTTTCAGTGAGGCGGAAAAAATGAAAAAAGAATTTGGTCTCTTTGAAAATCCGGTGGAAAAAAGTTTGTCGGATATCATCAGAATCCATATTGATTATATTTTTTCTGAAGCCAATAATGTGCTGTTGGAGCATGAGAAAAGATACAATAAAACTATAAGCAAAGTGATATTTACAGGCGGCGGATCTCTTTTGAAGGGGCTGAAAGAAGTGGCGGCAAATAATTTTCGAGCGGAAATAGAAATCGGCCATCCTTTCAGCAAGGTCAATGCTCCAGCCTTTTTGGAAAAAGTTTTGGAAACGATGGGTCCCGAATTCGCCGTCGCCTTGGGACTGGCGTTGCGAAAGTTGCAGTAAAAAATTATCCACCCCGTCCTTTGATTACAAAGTCCACCCCTCAAGAGGGGAATCAGAAAAAATGAAAGAAACTACCCCAAAAAAAGAAAAGTTTAAAGAAGTAATTGTTTCAGATGAAATTAGAAAATATCTTTCAGAAGCTACATGGCTGAAAGAGGGGGAAGATGTTAGACTCCCGGATTATATAAGACTCAAAACTGAAATAAGAGATATTTTAGTCCGAGTTGGAATTTGGTCGGATGAATTTTCTAAATGGCTAGATATGAATCTTGACGGTGTAAGTTTGCTGGGCAAACAAATTGAGGCAGTAGGCCAATGGATGGAACGCAAAGATAATAAATATAGAAAAGAAAACTTAGAACATTACCGTGCTGGTGCAAAAACAAGCCTAGAATATTTGGAAGGCTGGTCTCCAGCATTTGAAAAGTGGCTTCTTGATGGTTTGCCAGGAGATCTGCAAAAAGTTGGTGAAAACATGGATTATATAGGGAGAGTGTCTAGCACTATCGGAGCTATTAATATGGCAAAAAGATTGCTTAAGAAAAAAAAAGATCAAAAGTAAACTATATTTCAACATGAGGAAGCGATATAAACAGAAAAGTAATAATCTAGATTAAAATAACTATATGCGCAATAGGCAACCATCCACCCCGTCTCGACTAAAGTCGAGTCACCCCTCAAGAGGGGAACGTCCACCCCGACGCAAGCGTCACCCCTCAAGAGGGGAATGGAATCCAAAATCTCTATATCCATATTGGGAAATTCCTAAAAACAAAATTTTGACTGATAGGGCAAAAGATTTAAGAAAGGCGGGTAATTTATCTGAAGTTATTTTTTGGCAAACTTTTAAAGATAAAAATAAATTAGGTTTTGATATTGATAGACAAGTTATAATCGGCAATTATATTGTAGATTTTTTTATTCCCGAACTAGGTTTAGTTTTTGAGATAGACGGTTCAAGTCATGACGATAAGCTTGAATATGATGCTGAACGAGATGCTTTTATGAGAGATTTAAATTTAAAAGTGGTTAGAATTCTTGATATTGATGTGAAGAAGAATCTAGGAAGTGTCTATCAATTTGTATTAGAAACAATACATAAAAGAAAAAAGGATGCATTTGAATTATTCCCCTCTTGAGGGGTACTCCGACTTCAGTCGGAGTGGGGTGGATGTATGAGGGGTGACCCGATGACCATCGGGTCGGGGTGGATAGCTGTAGAACCAGAGTTATGCACATTATATTTCACTTAAGTTTGTTTTTGTAATATAATTAAGATACGATGGAGCAGAGTTTCCAAACATCATTTATACCTAAAAAACCGATAGTGAAAGAACGCGCCATTCCGGCGCGACCTATTGGTATTTTTATCATCATTACTATTTTTGTTTTATTCACCGTGCTTTTGGCAACCGTCGCTCTTTATTTCTATAAAGGGATTTTGGCAAAGAACATTACGCAAATGGAGAATGACTTAAATCTGGCTAAAAATCGTTTTGAACCTTCTAAAATAACGGAGCTCCAGCTATTAGACAAGCGTCTGCGCGCATCAAGTGAAGTTCTGTCTCATCATATAGCTATCACGCCTGTCTTTCAAGCATTGCAAGCCATTACTATGAAAACTGTCCGTTATACTAAGTTCAGTTATGATTTTGGGAATACGAAAGATGCGAAAGATACGAAAGTGATTATCAAATTAAGCGGCCAGGCAGTCGGTTATCGCTCGGTTGCTCTGCAATCTGATCTTTTTGCTAAAAATAAAAATTTAATTGATCCAGTTTTTTCCAACCTGGCGCTTGATGACAAAGGCAATGTCCTTTTTGATCTGGAATTTTCGGTCGATCCGTCTTTGGTTGATTATAAGCAAATGCTCTTAACCCAAAGTTAATTTTTATGATGCGATTTATTCTGCCAATTATTTTGTTAGGAATCAGCGTGGCTGTTTTTATCATGTTCTCTAATCCTATTTACAATGATATTGGGGGATTGCGCGCGCAGACAGCGTCCTTCAATGAAGCGCTAAATAATTCCAAAATGCTTGAAAATGAACGAGATAAATTAACTTCCAAATATAATTCTATTGATATAGATAATTTAGCAAAACTCCAAAAGCTTTTGCCGGAAAATATTGACAATATACGCTTGATTCTTGAGATAGAACAGATAGCCTTGCCTTACGGCATGGCCTTGAAGGATGTAAAATACAATGCGACAGCTGACAAAGATAAAGCAAGCTCTGCGTCTCCTGTAGCCGGGGTTGCGCAAGGTGGCGAAACGGTCCAATCTTCTTCCAAAGATTATGGAGTTTGGGATTTGGAGTTTTCCACAACCGGTGCTTACAGCAATTTTCTTAATTTTACAAGAGATCTGGAAAGCAATCTTCGAATTGTCGATATATCATCAATTGCTTTTTCATCTGATACGAGTAGTGATTCCAGTTCGGCCCCCAAGTCTCCGTCTACCGAATCTTATAAATATAATTTTAAAATTAAGACTTACTGGCTAAAAAATTGAAATAATTTCGCCCGAGCCGGAAAGGCTTTAGGGCTAAAAAATTAAAATTCCAATAGAGCGAACATAAAATAAAAAAATGCCAAAAATAAGAAACATCATAATATTTATAGCCATCGGAGCAGCCTTCGTTTTAATTTATGTTTTTTTTATAAAAAATCCTCCCGGTGATGATATAGCTCCCCTGATTTCCTCTTCGCAGACTTCGGCGATCTCGAATACAAATACAACAACGGGGAACGTAAATGGGATTGCCGCTCAAGATTTTCTAAGTTTGCTCTTGAGTGTTAAAAATATAAAATTAAATGACACTATCTTTTCTGATGATGCATTTACCAGTTTGCGTGATTCTAGCATTACACTTACCCCGGATGGAAATGAAGGCAGACCAAATCCATTCGCTCCAATCGGCGCTGATATTTTGCCGCCGGCGAATGCCAACACCCCAACGGGACAGACCGGAAGCGGAGGCGCTGGAACCGGAGTTCCCGCCTTGCCTCAATAAATTATGAGTTTTTTAGAAGAACTAGCTAAAGAAGAGGTAATTAAAAAAAGCCAAATAGGCGAGATTAAAAACCGCGCGCAAGAGAAATTTGGAGGAGACATAGATGAAGCCTTAATTGAATCCGGGATAACGGAGGAAAAAATTCTTGAAGTCAAAGGAAAATATCTGCAAATGCCGGTAAAGAAAGTGGCCAAGGATAAATTGACTTTTGATGCTCTAAAATATATCTCGGAAGATTCAGCGACACACTATCATTTTGCTCCGATCGAGTTGCGAGAAGGAGTGCTAGAAGTGGGCGTTACAAATCCGGAAAATATGCAAGCGATGAATGCGTTGCAATTTATCTCTGCCAAACTAGGCATTCCGTTCAAAGTGTATTTGATTTCTAAAAGTGATTACGAAAGCGTCATGGAGACTTATAAAGGCATAGGGAGCCAGGTGGAAGAAGCGCTCAGTGAGTTGGATCAAGAAGAGATAGCTAAAGCTGGAGGTCTGAGTGAAGAAAATTTAAGTAAAGAAATTAAGAATATAAAGCCGGGTGAAGAAACAAAAATAGTGGAAGATGCGCCAGTCATAAAAATCGTGGCGGTTATATTGCGTAATGCCATAGAAGGCAATGCCTCCGATATCCATATTGAATACACTGGAGAAAAAGTGAAAGTGCGTTTTCGCGTGGATGGAAGTTTGCATACCACCATAGTGTTGCCTCCGAACATTTACGGCGGAATAATAGCACGTATAAAAATTTTGGCCAAGCTTCGACTGGACGAAAAAAGAAAACCTCAAGATGGATCGTTTAGCGCCAATATTGACGGACGCAAGGTTGATTTTCGCGTTTCTACCATGCCGGCGTATTATGGCGAGAAAGTTGCGATGCGTATTCTAGATTCCGAAAAAGGGGTCAAGCCTTTGGATCAATTGGGTTTATCAGAAACCAATCTCAAGATGATCCGAGAAGCGCTAAAATTGCCATACGGACTTATTTTAATCACTGGCCCAACGGGATCAGGAAAATCTACGACCTTATATTCAATGATGAATGAACTCGATCGGGAAAAAAGCAATATTGTGTCTCTAGAAGATCCAGTGGAATATCATATGTCTGATATTAACCAATCGCAGATGATGCCGGAGATCGGATATACTTTCGCTTCCGGACTTCGTTCTATTCTCCGCCAGGACCCGGATATAATAATGGTTGGAGAAATTCGCGACAAAGAAACAGCCCAGCTGGCTATTCAAGCGGCTTTAACCGGGCACCTGGTTCTTTCTACGCTTCACACGAACAATGCTATTGGGGCAGTGCCTCGCCTGGTTGATATGGGGGTTGATCCGTATTTGATTGCGCCCACTCTTATTCTTTCCATTGCTCAACGTCTGGCCAGACTGACTTGCCCAAGTTCTCGAAAACTTATTCCGATGGACGAAAGCATTAAAATGCAGATCGAAGAGCAATTAAAAGATTTACCGAATGAATTTAAAAAAGAAATTGGAGTAAAGGGACAGATGTATGACACGGTTCCCTCGAACGAATGTCCTTCTGGCACCAGAGGGCGGATTGCTATTTTTGAAATGTTTAAAATAGACAAAGAAATGCAGAATGTGATATTGAAAAGCCCGACGAATGGAGAAATCTACAGAGTCGCCCGCAAAAAAGGAATGCTAATGATGAAAGAAGATGCCATGCTTAAGTCCGTCAAAGGCATTATTCCTTTTACGGAAGTTTATAACTTTAGCAATGAGAATGAATAGACGGAGTTGTTCACCAAGTGTTATTTGAAAGTAATTTGTAGTATAATTGATTATTAGTTAATAGAGGTAAAAATATATGGAAAAAGAAAAAAGAAAAATTTTTATAGTTGATGACGATAGTTTTCTTCTAGATATGTATGCGCTTAAATTTAGCCAAAATAATTTTGAAGTTTATACAGCAGTGAGCGGTGCGCAAGTAATAGAAAAGCTTCAGGGCGGACTCCGTCCGGATGTTATGCTGATAGATATAATTATGCCGGAGATGGACGGTTTTGAGATGTTGGAAAAAATAAATGCCGACAAATTATCTCCGAATTCTGTCAAAATTATTTTGTCCAACAAAAGCCAACAATCGGATATTGATCGAGGCAATAATTTGGGAGTAGCGGGCTATATTATAAAGGCTAATTCTACCCCAGTAGAAGTGATTAGTCAGATAACAAGCATTTTAGAGAAAAAAGCCAAGTAAGCCATATGGATTATAAGAAAAAACTTGAAGAACTTATTTTGACCGTTATTCGCGAAAACGGATCGGACTTGCATTTAGGCACTGGAAGAGTGCCAGTTATTCGCGTGTCGGGAGAATTGATATTTCTTGCCAAGCAACCAGTTTTTACAAAAGAAGATATGATTGGAATTTTGAGTGAAGTGTTGGAGAAAGCGAAAGTCCAGAAATTTATGGAAAGTCAGGAAGCCGATTTCTCTTATGATTTCCGCGGGGAAGCGCGGTTGCGCGGCAATGCTTTTTTTCAGAAAGGTCTAATCTGCGTGGTTTTTCGATTGGTGCCGAAAGTAAAGACTATCGCCGAATTGCATTTACCTGCCATTGTTGCAGATCTTGCCCGTAAAAAGCAAGGTTTTTTTCTAGTAGTTGGTCCCGTTGGGCAGGGCAAGTCGACCACTCTGGCCGCGATGGTGGATCTAATCAACAATGAAAAGGCGCGCAATATCATAACAATTGAAGACCCGATTGAACATGTCTATGTGCCCAATAAATCCATCATCAGCCAGCGCGAAGTCGGTATTGACACCGCCGACTTTCATCTGGCGCTTAAATCGGCTTTCCGAGAGGATGTAAATGTAATAATGATAGGCGAAATGCGCACGCCAGAAACGATAGCGACTGCCGTAACTGCCGCCGAAACCGGACACCTGGTGCTTTCCACTTTGCACACCAATAACGCTTCTCAGACCATAGACAGGATTATCGACTCTTTTCCGGGCAGTCAACAAGATCAAATTCGCTCCCAGCTTGCCGCCTCGCTGCTGGGTATTTTTTCTCAAAGGCTGATCCCTCGAATTACCGGCGGACTTATTCCCGCCTTTGAGCTTCTTTTAAATAATAGCGCCGTGTCAAATTTAATTCGGGAGAAACGCACGCATGAAATAGACGTGGTCATAGAAACAGGGATGGAATCCGGCATGATTGACTTGAACCATTCCTTGATGGAGCTGGTGCGCGCCGGAGAAATTACGATTGAGAACGCTTACCAGTATTCTCTCAATCCTAAGGGTTTGGAACGGATGATTTAAAAAGACCACAGGTCAGACCTGTGGGATTCCCATAGGTCTGACCTATGGAACAATAAAGATATGTTATTCAAATACAAAGCGGTAGATCCTGAGGGTTTAAATAAAGAAGGAGAGATTGACGCAACCAATCGCGATCTGGCGATAAGCGGTTTGCAGAGAAGAGGGTTGGTGATTATTTCCATCCAAGATGAAACAGAGCGCAAGTCTATTTTTTCAGTTTCTTTTTTTGAAAAAGTTTCCAATAAAGATGTAGTTATTCTTTCCCGCCAGATCGCGACTTTATTTGAAGCGCAAGTTTCGGCGCTGAAAGCCTTTACGATGCTGGCGGCCAACGCGGAAAATAAGCTTCTGGGCCGCAAGCTGACCGTTATTGGCGATGATCTTCAAGCGGGGGTTTCCATTTCCGGCGCATTGGCGAAGCATCCGGATGTATTTTCCAGTTTTTATGTGAATATGGTCAAAGTGGGCGAGGAAACCGGAAAACTTGATCAGACCTTTCTATACTTGGCGGAGTATTTAGATCGCCAATATTCCCTTACTTCCAAGACCAGAAATGCGCTTATTTATCCGGTTTTTGTGATTATTACGTTTTTTGTGGTTATGACTCTGATGTTTGTTGTGGTGATTCCAAAACTCTCTTCAATTATCCTGGATTCAGGGCAAGCAATACCGGTTTATACAAAAATAGTCATCGCAATTTCCAATCTTTTTGTTCACTATGGTTTCTTTGTTTTGATTTTTTTGGTCTTGCTGGGCATCTGGGTTTGGAGATTATCTTCTACGGAAAAAGGGAAAGCGTATCTTGATTCATTAAAACTCTCTACGCCGGCTGTAGGTAATTTATACAGGAAGCTTTTTCTTTCCAGAATGACGGACAGTTTAAATACCATGATTTCTTCCGGTATTCCAATAGTTCGGGCGATAGATATTACGGCCGAAGTTGTCGGCAGTCGCGTCTACAGAGGACTTCTAGGAGAGGTAGCGGATGAAGTAAAATCCGGTCTGGCGCTCTCTGTGGCGCTGGCCAGACATAAAGAAGAAATACCCAGTATTTTGGTGCAGATGGTGCAGGTGGGGGAGGAAACTGGTTCATTGGGGGCTATTTTAAAAACCTTGACCAATTTCTATAAGCGCGAAGTGGATGATGCGATTGATACGTTAGTGGGCCTGATAGAACCGGTAATGATCGTGGTTTTGGGTCTCGGAGTGGGCATACTCCTAGTTTCCGTATTAGGGCCAATTTACAATATGGCTGGAGGAATCAGTTAGGATTGATTCTCCTCTTGAGGAGTACTCCGACTCAGGTCGGAGGGAGGTGGATGAGTTTTTCCACCCCGTCCTTTGATTACAAAGTCCACCCCTCAAGAGGGGAATCGCTACCCCTGTGGATAACTTTCTTGCATGTTTTTTTGCCTCTATATGATATAATTACTCCATTAGAAAAATATTTCAGCCATAGGCTGATCCGCCTTAGGCGGAAAAAATAAGTCGAAAATATATTATTATTAGTTAATTATTATTGACTTGCCCCGCTGGGGCGGGGTAGATAAATAAATTATGAAGAATTTTAAAAAAGGTTTTACATTAATTGAACTCTTGGTCGTAGTAGCCATCATCGGCATTTTGGCGTCGGTTGTCTTGGCGTCGTTGAATACAGCAAGGACAAAAGGTAAGGACGGAGCTGCACAAACATCCATAGCTAGTGTTAAAGCTCAAGCTGAAATTTTCTTTACTACTAATTATGGGACTGCGGGTACTATAACTGACGCATCTTCAGCTGGAACTACAAGTGCTTGTGATCAGGCCCAAGTTATAAATATTCTTAAGTCTGTAAAAGGAAATACTGGTAGTACCGCAACTTGTGCAGTTGGTCTAGATGGTGCAACATGGGTAGCATGGAGTCAACTAGCTTCACAGACCTCACCAGCAAACTTCTGTGCGGATAGTACAGGTTTTAGTGGTTCTCGTACAGTTGCTCCTACGTCAGCAGTTACTGCTGCTGTGAGTTGTGCATCTAGTTAGTAGTGCAAGTGCAAGCAAGGATAATCCTTGATATTTAGAAAAACCACCCCAAAAGGGTGGTTTTTTGTTTGCGTGTTATATTTGGGTTATGGTATGATTAAGAGTAAGAATCAAATATGTTTAACTCGCTTACTAGAAAATATTAATAATTAATTTGTGGATACAAATTTTATGATAAATGCATATATATTAGGAGCTTTAGTACTTATAGCCCTTATTCTTTTGGTTATTCTTGCAAAGAAAAACAATCAAGAAAAGTAGTTTGTTCTAGCTACGGACTAGCTACGGACGTTGGACGTCCGACGAAGATCAGAAAGACCACTCCCAAAAGGTGGTTTTTTTGTTTTCTTTGCTTGTGGTATAATCAAAAAATGAATATAAATGAGTTGCAATCAAAAATGATACCTTTGGCGGAAAAATACAATTTAAAATTAGTTGTTCTTTTTGGTTCGCAGGCTAGTGGACGGACACACAA
Source organism: uncultured Candidatus Saccharibacteria bacterium (assembly GCA_964554645.1). Classification (GTDB taxonomy): domain Bacteria; phylum Patescibacteriota; class Minisyncoccia; order Phycocordibacterales; family UBA9973; genus UBA9973. The sequence continues at coordinate 20,878 of CAZKPK010000001.1, forward strand.
AAGAAGCGACATAGATATAGCTGTTATTGGAAAAGTTGCTTTTGATATGACCAGACTCACAATTGATTTTTACAATCTTTTTAATAGAGAAGATGTAGAAATCGTTGATATCAGTAGCGCTTCGCCCACGACGATGTATGTAGTTGTCCGAGACGGAAAATTGTTATATGAAAGCGAATCCGGGGCTTTTTTGAAATGGAAACTTTATGCAATGTGGGTTTGGCGAGATACTGCATGGCTAAGAAGATTGCGCGATAAAAAATTGGTAGAGTGGGCCAAAACGGCATAATTCAATAATTCATATGATACAAAAAGACACCATAAAAAAAATAGCTGTTATTCAAGATTATTTGAATGCTCTAGCTCTTTACTTGAAAATTCCTACGGAGGAATTATTGGAAAACAATGAAAAGCGAGCTGCCATGGAACGTTATTTTATTCTCATGGCAGATGAGGCTTTTGACATCAATAGTGCTTTGGCTTATCAACTCGGTAACAGGATTCCCGAATCAAATAAGTCAACGTTTTATGAAATAGCGAATTTGGATATAATCAGCAGAGAATTTGCGGATGAGATTTCATTATCCGCGAAGACGAGAAATAATCTCGTTCACGACTATGAGAAGGTTCAAGAAAGCGTTCTCATTGAAGAAATGAAGAAATATGCGGAGTTATATAAAAAATATGTAAAGATTCTGATTGAAAAATTTGTGGCAGATATAGGGAAGTAGTCTGATTTTGGTATTTTGTGGTTTAAAGTGATACAATATAACTATGCTTTTTTTGCTTTTGGTTATTTTTTTCATCCTCGGTCTCATCATCGGCAGCTTTTTGAATGTGATAATTTATCGGCTGAATACAGCCAGATCGTTCGGAGGCAGGAGCGCTTGTATGTCTTGTCAGAACAGGCTTTGCTGGTATGAACTTATCCCACTCTTTAGTTTTTTGGGTCTTGGGGGGAGATGCCGAAGCTGTAAAACTAAAATTTCTATCCAATATCCGTTGGTGGAACTTGCGACTGGCTTGATTTTCGCCTTGTTATTTTTTAAACTGCAAGATGTTTTTTATACTAATTCTCTGGTTTTTTTCATCACTTATGATTACTTTGCTTTATTGTTTTCACTTCTTCTAGTCATTGCCACTTATGATCTCAAACATAAAATAATTCCGGATATTTTGTCTTTTGCTTTTGGCGCGCTTGCTTTTATTGGCCTATTTTTCTTCTCCGCCCAAGGCGGATCCGCCTTTGGCGGAAATAATATTTTTTACCCCCATTTTCCCACAGTTTTAGAATTTTTGTCGGGTGGATTAATAGCGTTACCTTTTGCTTTTTTTTGGCTTGTATCTTCCGGTCGGTGGATGGGGTTAGGGGATGCCAAGCTTGCGCTCGGCATTGGGTGGTTTTTAGGCATATCTTCTGCGCTCTCGGCTTTAGTGGTTGCTTTCTGGTCTGGAGCCATCGTCGGAATAATTCTCGTTATTTTTTCCAGAAATAGAAAAATTGGCAGGCTGGGGATGAAAAGCGAAATTCCTTTTGCCCCTTTCCTAGTTTTTGGCGCGTTTCTAGCTTTTATTTTTGGATTGAATCTTTTTGGAATTTAAAAGAATTTTATGTTTAAGTTGAGTAAAAAAATAAAAAATAACAAAGGAATGACTTATATAGAACTTATTGTTGTTCTCTCTATTTTTGCCATTATGTCTTCCATTATTCTTTATAATTATGGAGAATTTCAGGCAAAAGTGGATATCAAAAATTTAGCCAGCGATATCGCTTTGAAAATTGTTGAGGCGCAGAAGTCAGCGCTTTCTGGAAAATGGACTTCTGGCGCGGTGGATGGTTGGAAACCATCTTATGGTATATATTTTAATACTTCCAGTGCTGATGAAAAAAAGAAGTTTACTTATTTTGCAGATTTTAATAACGATAAAATATATAACGATACTCCGCTAGATACAATAAGTATTACAAAAGGCAATTATATAGAAAAAATAGAAAGTTGCGCAGGTTCTCCCACTATTTGCGCTTTGGTCACAAACTCCTTTTTGTCAATCATTTTTACAAGACCAAATTCTGGCGCAGTTTTTAGTTCCTTGAGTGGCATACTAACTGGTTTTGATTATATTCAAATCACTATTTCCTCACCCCAAGGTAAAACAGCCTTAATAAAAATCTATCCTTCGGGGAGGATACAAGTAAATTAGGTTTTAGGTTCTAGCTACTAGGTTCTAGTAATACAAAAAAATGCAAGATAAAAATAACAAACAAAAGAGGTTCACCCACCAAAATTTTCTAAAGAAAATTTCAGGCGGGTTCACTATAATCGAAACAATGATTGCTATCTCTCTTTTTTTGGTTGTTGTCATGTCAGGCATGAACGCTCTTTTGAATGCTAATTTGCTTCATCAAAAATCGGGAGACATGCGTTCTATTTTGGATAATTTAAGTTTTATTATGGAAGATATGTCTAGAAATTTAAGGACGGGGTATGATTATTATTGTATCCTAGCTGGAGAAACAATTCCCAGTGGGACAGTTAATCCTCGAAGTTGTACTGACGGAGTAGGAATTTCCTTCAAATCTGCTACTAGTGGTCAGTGGGTATATTATGTAGGTAATAATCCTAATAGCGTGTATGGTATTTTTAGAAAAATTGGAGCAGAAACCGTTCAATTGACTCCCAATGAAGTTGTTATTACGTCAACTTCTCTTGTTTCAGTTTTAGGCGCAGAACCGCCACCGGGCAACAGCCAACAACCCTTTGTTACTATTAGATTAGTCGGAAAAATAATCTTAAAAAATAATGTTGAAACGCCATTTTCTTTGCAAACCTCGGTGTCCCAAAGGTTAATAGATGTTATATGAGTAAATTTTTTAAACAAAAAAATACGGCTTTTACTTTAGTAGAAACGCTTGTGGCTATTTCGATTTTTACCGTATCCTTGCTTGGAATAATGTCTGTTTTGGCTTCTGGTATTGCCAATACGAATTATGCCAAACAAAAAATGGTTGCCACCTATCTAGCGCAAGAGGGCATTGAATATATCAGGAATATGCGGGATACTAAGGTCTTGTATGGGTCGGGGGATAGTAATGCCAAATGGAATCAATTTAAATCTGATCTTAGCCCATGCAATAATGATAGCGATCATGCATGTGGTTTTAATACAGTCTTTCCTTATGATGTTTCTACATGTCCTTCTCTTAATGATTGTAAATTATATGTGAACAATGGGGGTTATAACACTAATTCAAGTGGTACGGACTCTGGTTTTGTTCGCAAAATTTGGATGGACACGGCCGGTCTAGGTTCAGACGAAGTAAAAATTTTTTCAAAAGTTGAATGGACTACAGGTTCTGGAGTTAAAAGTGTAACTTTTTCCGAAAATTTATTTAATTGGTGGTAGAATAATCATGATTAAAAATTTACAAAAAACCCTCCTTCGCATAAAGCTTCGGACGGGCAAGGTAAAAAAAAATAGCGGGGGATTTGTGATGCTTTTTGCGGTGACGCTTTCCGCGATTCTTTTGTCTATCGCGTTGGGGATTTCAAATATAGCGTTTAGAGAAGTAAGGTTTAGCACCAATGCTCGCGACACCAACGACGCCTTTTTTGCCGCTGATACCGGAGCTGAAAATGCTCTTTTCAGAGATAAAACAGGCACTGCAATCCCAGAAGTTTTTCCTATTTTTAATTTAGGTAGTACAAATCAAGGTTGCGTCAAAGTTACTGTAATCAAGAATTCTCCACCCGTGATACCCGCGACTACTATTATTTCAAAAGGCTACAATAAAACAATAGGTAATTGTGATCCTAGTTCTAATATTGTAGAACGGCAAATAGAAGTAAATTACTGATTTTGGTATGGAAAAAATAGAAGCTAAAAAGAAAATACAGAAATTGCGAAGCGAAATCGCGCGATTGAGAAATGCATATCACATAGAAAATGCGCCGAATGTTACCGATGACGTTTATGATTCTCTAACTCGCGAATTGAAAGAAATTTTACAAAAATATCCGGAGTTCAAAGACGAAAATTCAGGAGAGAACAGAGTGGCAGGCAAACCACTGGATAAATTTGTCAAGGTAAAACATCAAAATAGAATGCTCTCTTTAAACGACGCTTTCTCTTATGAAGAGCTCTATGATTGGGAGAAAAGGGTAAAAAGATTACTTGGCGGTTTAACCGCCAAGTTAGAATATTTTTGTGAAGTAAAGTTTGACGGTCTGGCGGTGTCATTAATTTATGAAGATGGAAAATTTGCGCAGGGCGCAACTCGCGGAGATGGATTTGTTGGCGAAGATATAACCCAAAATTTGAAAACTATACATTCGATTCCTCTAGAATTACCCCCTCCCCTTAATAAGGGGAGGGTTGGGGAGGGGTCAATTCCCGCATTTCTAGAAGTTCGCGGCGAAGCGCTAATATCAAAAAAAACACTTATTTTACTTAACAAAAAAAATGCAAAAGAAGGTAAAGCGCTTTTTGCCAACACTCGAAATGCCGCCGCTGGAAGCCTTCGTCAGCTCGATCCGGAACTTGCCAAAGAAAGGCATTTAGATTTTGTGGCTTATGATTTAAACTTGGCGGTTAAACCGCCAAGTGGCGGTTTAACCGCCAAGTGGCCACAAAATCATTCTGCTAAACATGAAATGCTTCGAAGTTTAGGATTCAAAGTTGAAAAATTAGAGGCTAAATGCGAGAACTTAGAAAAAGCGATATCTTTTACAAAAAAATTTGAAAAAATAAGACCCAATTTTCCATATGGCACAGATGGCATTGTAATATCCGTGGACGATTTAAAATTACAGGAAGTTTTGGGTGTTGTCGGCAAAGCTCCGCGCTATATGGTGGCCTTTAAATATCCAGCCGAAAAAGCAACTACTTTAGTAAAAGAAATTTTGATTAATGTCGGGCGCACTGGCGTTTTAACACCGCTGGCAATTTTTGAACCAACCTTGGTCGCGGGTTCGCAAGTGTCCAAAGCGACTCTGCATAATATGGATCAAATAGAGCGTTTGGATTTACGAATCGGAGATACCGTGGTGATCGAAAAAGCGGGCGATGTCATTCCAAAAGTGGTGGAAGTATTGGCTCGGATGCGCACTGGCAAAGAAAAGAAATTTAAAATGCCAAATAATTGTCCGACTTGTGAGGGGAAGGTGGAAAAGAGAAAGTTGCCAGCGCAACAATCTGTCGCTTACTATTGTTCGAATCCAAAATGTCCAGCCAAGGATGAAAGATATTTGGAGCATTTTGTGTCCGTGTTTGAAATTTACGAACTTGGCCCAAAAATTTTAAGCCGTTTTAAAGATGAAGGACTGATTACCGACGCAGCCGATATTTTTACGCTGACGAAGGAGGAAATAGCGCCTTTGGAACGATTTGGGGAAAAGTCCGCAGAAAATATTATTAAAGAAATAGAAAGCAAGAAGAAAATTACGCTTTCCAAATTTCTTTGGGCGCTGGGGATACTCCATGTGGGGGAAGAGACAGCGCGAGATTTAGCGGATCATTTTGGAACTTTAGAAAAATTTATATCTTTAATTAGGCAAGAGAAAAGTTTGAATAATTCTCCCGCCTTCGCCCTCGGAGACAAAGGACAGGGGACCCACGGCTCCTTGAATTCTTCAAACTTTTCTCTTGATATAGAAAACATCGGTCCGGCGGTATCAAAAAGCCTTTATGATTTTTTTGGCGATAAGCGTAATTTAGATTTTTTAGAAAAGTTGCAAAAAAACGGGGTGGTGGTGGAAAAAATGGAAAAAAGAAAGGCGGGAAAATTTACCGGATTTACTTTCGTTTTAACCGGCACGCTCTCGCAAATGTCGCGCGAAATTGCCAAGGAAAAAATAATTTCTTTAGGCGGTAAAGTGGCGGGTTCTGTTTCTAAAAATACTTCTTATGTAATAGCTGGCGTTGAGTCCGGTCATTCCGACTCTGAGAGTCGTCAGACTCGAATGAGCTCCAAACTCAAAATTGCCGAAAGACTAGGGGTAAAAGTAATAAACGAAAAAGATTTCTTAAATATGCTACACTAATTTCAATACAGGGAACCGTCGCATAGCGGTCAAGTGCCGAAGGGAATACAGACTTGGAAAGCGCTTTTTTGTTTGTTAATAAATATTCGAGTGAAATATCAGAGGAGGGTTCGCATAGCGGTCTAGTGCGCACGCTTGGAAAGCGTGTGTGGAGCAATCCACCAGGAGTCCGAATCTCCTACCCTCCGCACGAATAAAGTGTTATAATTATTCAACAAAATTTATGTTAGATACGGATAAAATAAGAGCTGATTTCAGTATTTTAAAAAAGAAAAACGGCGCAACCCCGATCTATTTTGATAGCGCTTGTATGAGTTTAAAGCCCGATAAAGTTGTTGAAACGATGAACGATTATTACTTTAATTATCCGGCTTGCGCTGGTCGCAGTTCTCATAAAATGGGAGATAAGGTTACGAAGAAAATAAAAGAGACGAGGCAACTTATTGCAAAATTCATAAACGCCAATAGTGAAAATGAAATAATTTTCACGCGCAACACAACTGAAGGCATAAACTTGCTTGCAAATTCTTTCGGTTTTAAAAAAGGGGAGGTGGTTTTAATTTCGAACAAAGAGCATAATTCAAATTTAGTTCCTTGGTTGCTATTGAGAGACAAAATAGGCATTATCGTAAAAATAATTCCTACGAACGAAGATGGCACTTTTAATTTAAACAGCTTACCCTCGTTAATTAAAGGCGCCAAACTTCTTTCAATAGTCCATACTTCCAATTTGGATGGGGTTACTAATCCCGCCAAAGAAATAATAAAAATTGCCCACCAAAACAATGTCTTGGTTTTCTTGGATGCCGCGCAGAGCATTCCCCACCAAAAAATCAATGTTCAAGATTTAGAGGTTGATTTTTTGGCTTTTTCCGGACACAAAATGCTGGGTCCGACCGGCACCGGAGTTTTTTATGGCAAGTATCAATTATTAGAAAAGTTAGAACCGTTTATGGTTGGCGGAGATACGGTTTTGTCTTCCACTTATGAAAATTATAAATTTTTGCCTGCGCCGGAAAAATTTGAAGCTGGATTGCAAAATTACGCCGGAATTATCGGGCTGGGAGAAGCTGTCCGATATTTGAGCCAGTTTGATTTTAATGACATAAGAGAACAGGAGCTTAAATTAAATTCTTATATCACGGCGGAATTGCAAAAAATTCCGCAAATAAAAATTATCGGCCCCCAAGACGCCCAAGACAGATCCGGGATTATTGATTTTTATATTGATGATACAGATATGAATAAATTTGCGATTATGCTTGATGAAATGGCAAATATCTCCATTCGTTCTGGACAACACTGCGTCCATTCTTGGTTTAATGGTAAAAAGATTTTTAATTCCGCCCGCGTTTCTTTATATTTTTACAACACGATGGAAGAGGCCGAAACATTTATCGCCAATTTAAAAAAGATTATAAAAATATTGTAAATTCATGCCCTGCCTATTAGCTTTAATTATATTTTCAATCTTGGGCATATTCAGCGCTTCTCATAGAGCTTTCGCGAAAGAGGCTTTTGATTGCGTGTTCAGAAGAATAACTTTTCGTCCTTGCAACGCTAGTTTTCAAGAAAAAATAAAAGGAAAAATTTTATCAAAATTGATTGTTCGTTCAATTTTTCTCGCTAAAATGGTCAATAAACATTATGAAATATTATCTTGGATATTTTTTATCTTAATGGTAGGCAGTACCCTTTGGGTTTTACGGGGCGGGTATAATTTCTATGTTTATGGCAGTTGCAATGGACTTAACCAAAGCGGATTCTGCGCTTTTGATCCAAGCGGGGAAAATAATAAGGTAACAACAATCGGAGACAGTTCTGCTTGCGGTCTTACGCAAAATTCAGAAGAAAATTTGACATTAGAGAATGTTAATCTCTCTATTTTCCCGACTCAAAATACTGGGTCAAAAGACACCGTGGTTTTTGTTGGTTGTTATGCTTGCGATTATTCCAGAAAGGCTTATCCGGATATTCAAAAATTAGTAAAAAATAAACAAGCCAACTATGTTTTTGCTCATTATCCAGCCAAAGGTGATACTACTTTTTTAGCCGAGATAGGATATTGTGTGTCTAAAGATTACAAAAATGAATATTGGGATTTAAATAATTATCTGTTCACCGCCGATAAGGATTTTATTTTGAACAAACTAAATGCTAATAAAATACTGGAGAGCTTCAATTTTGATGTAAAAAAAGTGAACGAATGCGCGAATAACATTGAAACAAAAAACATTGTGCAAGATCAAGTTATCGAACTCAAGAAGACCAATCTTTATGGCACGCCTACTATTTTTATAAATGGCAAGGCATTTGTAGGACCCAAGCCGTATAGAGTCTACCGAAACGCTCTAAATAAATTTATTTTCTTCTAAAAATAGAGTAGAACGAACAAATGATATTCTCGGCAATAGTTTTAAAATATGAAAAAATTTGAAGGAGAATACAGCAGTGAATATAAAAAACTCAATCCGGCTCAAAAAAAAGCGGTAGATACTATTGATGGACCGGTCATGGTGGTGGCCGGTCCGGGAACGGGCAAGACGCAGATTTTGGCCTACCGTATAGCTGAAATTCTAAAAAGGACGGATACCAAACCGGAGAACATTCTCGCGCTTACATTTACTAACGCGGGAGTTATATCAATACGCGAGAGACTTCTCGAAATGATGGGAGACACGGCTTACAGAATAAATATTTTCACATTCCATGCATTTTGTGAGCACATTATTAAAGAATTTCCTTTTTATTTTAAAGAATTAGAAAGTGCGCGAGTGATTAGCGATTTGGAGCGAGTCCAGCTTGTAGAAAAAATAATTAAAGACAATAAATTTAAAGATCTTGTATCTTTTCATGATGAATTCTTTTTCTTAAACAAAATAGTAAGTGGGATTTTGTCTATCAAGAAAGAAGGATTTTCGCCAAAAGAATTTATTGACAAATTACCTGAATGGAAAAAGAATCTTCTTTCTGGTGACGATTTGTATTACAAGAAAGATTTTGGTAAGTACAAAAAGGGGGAGCTCAAGCCGACTGAAGCAGAAAAAGTAAATCAAAAAATTCACAAGGCAGAGGAGCTGGGTGAAATATTTGCTTTGTATCAGGCAGAGCTCAAGAAGTTTGGCTTCTATGATTTCTCCGACATGGTGCTATATGTCTTGGAAGAGTTATCCAAAAACAGAGACCTAAAAGCTGACATCCAAGAGAAATATCAATATATTTTAGTGGATGAGCACCAAGATACAAATGAAGGACAGAATGCTCTGCTCGAATTTCTCACTGATGCTCCACATTTAGAAGGCAAGCCGAACATTTTTGTAGTGGGAGACGAAAAGCAATCCATTTACAGATTTCAGGGTGCGAGTGCAGAGACTTTTTCTAGATTTCAAAAAATGTATAAAGATATTTATATGGTGGTTCTGTCCGAGAATTATCGCTCTACACAAAATATTTTAGACGGAGCCCACAGCACAATTGTAAAAGGAAAGAAAATGCGGGATAGTAGTGAACTTCTTGCAAATACAAAAGAGAATGAAAAGATTACTGTGCGTGAATTTTCTAATTATAAATTCGAGCTTCTTTTTCTGGCGGAAGAAATAAAGAGGAAAATCGACGATGGAGTTTCCCCTTCAGAAATAGCAGTCTTGTATCGCGCAAACAAAAATGTCTCAGACATAAAGGCCGCCTTCGACTTTTACAAGGTAGATTACACCATATTTAGTAGAGACAAGATTTTAGATGATCCCAATATTCGAAATTTAATACATATATTGAAAGTAATCTACAATTTGAACGACGATCACAACCTTAGTAAAGCATTTTTCGCCAAATTTCTAGGCTTCGATGCTTATGACATCGTCCGAATATTGGATAAATTTAAGTCCTTACGCAAAATGGAGAAGAAGCATGTTTTTTCCATCATAGAGGACAAAGCAACATTAAAAGAAATCGGGGTTAAGAACATTGAAATGTTTATAAATTTTGCGAAAGTATTAAAGGAGATTCAGTTAGAATCTAAGAATCAATTTTTTTCAGATTTCTTCAAAATATTTCTAGCGAAGATTGGATATATAAAATATATGCTCTCGTCTTTGGACAGCCGGCTTCAAATTGTAAAACTCGATAAAATTTTAGATGAAATAAAAAAACAAAATAGTGCAAAGAGAGATTATGGACTTCATGACTTTGTGTATTTCGTAGATGCCTTTGCTAAATATAACTTGGATATTAATAGTGCCGACCCAGAGATCATCGAAGGTGTGTCGCTGATGACAGCGCATGGCTCCAAGGGTCGCGAGTTCGAATATGTCTACATTATAAACGCTATTCGTAGAAGTTGGGAGGCAAGTCGAGGTGGTGGTGGAGCGATTGCATTACCTATTTATCAATACGATGGCGATATCGAAGACGAAAGACGCCTTTTCTATGTGGCGATGACGCGCGCAAAGAAGGTTTTGAATATTTCATATGCTCGCATCGACAACGATGGTAGAGAGCATGAAGCATCAGAGTTTGTAAAAGAAATTAATGCTAAATATAAAAAAGAGCAGAAGATGGATAAATTTGAGGAAAAAAATGTAGAAAAATTAAGTGCATTTTTGAATGTAAGTGACAAGTCTGCTTCACTCTTCGAACCGAAATATTTGAAGCTACTTTTCTTTGAAAGGGGATTGAATGTCTCTGCGCTCAACAACTATCTAGAATGTCCAAAGAAATATCTTTTCAAAAATCTTATACGAATTCCAGATGTTTATTCACCAACTTTAAAATTTGGAGACCTTATACACAAATCACTCGAATTATTTTTTACTGAGTCTGCACGGGCGGAGAAGATTCTACCAAAAAAGTTTCTTTTGCAGATTTTCAAAAAAGAATTACTGAAGACCTACTTCTCGGAGAAAGATGAAGAAAAATTTAGAGAGCGTGGAGAGAAGACATTGTCCGAGTATTATGACGACTATTGGAAGACCTGGACTTATAAAGTGAAGACGGAGTTTAATCCAAAAAGAAATTTCGAACTCGACAATAAAGAAATTTTAAAAATTACTGGTTTTATTGACAAAATAGAGCAAGACGAAGATGACGGCATAATAAACATCGTAGACTATAAGACCGGGAGGACTTTTTCAGAGAAAGATAAAGAAGAAAAAGCAGAATATGAAAGGCAAATTGTCTTCTATCATCTTTTACTCGAGGAATATGATGAAGGAAATCTCACAGTGAACAAAAGCATGCTCGATTTCGTCGAAAAAAATAAAAAAGGAAAATTTGAACAATACTCCTTTACAGTTACCAAAGAGCACCTAAAAAGATTAAAGGAGGAAATAAATCTTTGCGCTACGGAAGTTATTTCTCTAGAATTTCTTAAAAAAGGCTGTAATAAAAAAGACTGCGAATGGTGCCATATATTGAATTAAAATCTTGTAATTTTGTCTGTTTTTCGTTAAGATAGCTATATGAATGAGGGAAATAAAAAAGGAACCATACATCCGTTGTCTCTTTTGGCCAATCAAGCTTATGAAGCTTTTACCGAGATGGGTTTTGAAATTGTGACCGGACCGGAGCTTGAAAGCGACTGGTATAACTTTTACGTTTTAAATTTTCCTAAAGATCATCCGGCGCTTGATATGCAGGACACATTCTGGCTAAAACCTCCACGAGGTGAAGGTTCGCCCGATCATTTTTCAAATGATTTAGGGACAAAAGAAAATAAACATGTTCTGCGCACCCATACCACGACCGTCACAGCTCGCGCGATTGAGGAAGCAGGGAAAGCTAGCCGAATACCTTGCGCCTTCATTTCCATCGGAAAGGTTTTTAGAAATGAAGCGACGGATATGACTCACGAGATGCAATTTTTTCAGATAGATGGGGCAATGGTCGGAAAAAATATTTCCATCGCTGATTTAAAAGGAGTGCTTACTCATTTTTATAAAAAAATGCTGGGAAAAGAAGTAGAGATAGAATTCCGACCGAGTTTTTTTCCTTTTACCGAACCTTCCATTGAAGTATTTGCTAAATTCAATGGCAAATGGCTGGAAATGATGGGGGCGGGAATGCTCCACCCAAATGTTTTGCGCAATCTCGGCCTTGATCCTGCCAAAATGCAAGGCTTTGCTTTCGGTGGCGGGCTGGATCGCATTGCAATGATTAAATGGAATATTTCCGATGTGCGACTTTTTTATCAGGGAGATTTGCGTTTGAATCAGTTTTAATATGAAAATTTCTTATAATTGGCTCAAATGGTATATACCGGAAGCGCCTCCCGCAAACAAACTTGCGGATATTTTTAATTACCATATTTGCGAAGTGGAGAGTGTCCAACACCGAGTGTTGGACAAAGATAAAGATTGGATTTTTGATTTAAAAGTTTTGCCGAACCGCGCGCATGATTTACTTTCACATCAGGGAGTCGCTCGCGAGCTTGCTTCACTTTTAGATATCAAATATGTAGATCCCACGCCGAAATATAAAATTCCCGCCTCCGCCAAGGCTGCCCCCTTCGCTGAAGTGGCTACGAAGGCCAAGTCGGCGGGCAAGCCGGAATTAAAAATTGATGTTCAAACGCCTTTATGCAGGCGATATATGGGCAGAATTATAAGGGGAATAAAAATCGGTCCCAGTCCGGAGTGGATGGTGAAGCATTTAGAATCAATAGGACAGAGAAGTATAAATAATATTGTAGATGCCGCCAATATTGTAATGTTTGATTGCGGACAGCCGACTCATGCTTTTGATCTGGATAAAATGAATAGCAAGATAATAGTGCGCGAGGCAGAAAATGACGAAGACATAACCACTTTAGATAATCAGGGAATAAAATTAAAAAGTTCAAATATGGTGATTGTAGATTCTAAAAATATTTTAGCGATTGCCGGAATAAAAGGCGGGAAGATTGCGGAAGTGGACAATAATACAAAAAATATAATTCTTGAGGTTGCTAATTTTGATCCGGTTTCGGTGCGGAAAACAGCTCAAGCCTTTAATCTATTTACCGACGCGCGAAAGAGGTTTGAAAATGACCTGTCGCCAGAATTGGCACCATATGCCATGCGCGAACTCTCGGCTCTCATTTTTGAAATGTGTCCGGACGCTATTTTTGAAGATGTTGTGGATGTTTACCCCCACACCAATGATATTGGTGTGGGGGTTTATCCTGAAAAACAAAAGGAGAAAAAACTTTCTTTTTCGGCTGAAAGAATTTCAAAAATTTTAGGACTCAAAGTTTCAGTTAAAGAAATAGAAAATATTTTGCAGAGATATAATTTTAGGTATAAAGAAAATAAAGGGAAATTTGAGGTTGTTGTGCCACCGATGCGTCTTGATTTAGCAATAGAAGAAGATATGGCGGAAGAGATAGGTAGAATTCTGGGATATGATAAAGTAAAACCACAAATTCCCCACATGTCTGACATGTGGGAACCACAGGTTAATGAGATTTATGCAAAAATTTCCTGGGTCAGAAATAAATTATTGGCTGATGGATATTCCGAAGTGATGACTTATACTTTTCGAGAAAAGGGAGAAATAGAAGTGCAAAATAGCGCTTCCGATAAAAAGTTTTTGCGAACGAATTTAACTGATGGATTGAAAGAAAGCGTTAAATTAAATCACGCCAATGCCCCGCTGTTAGGAATTGACGAAATTAAAGTTTTTGAAATTGGAACTGTTTTCAAAAAAGATAAAGAGCAGATAAATATTTGTTTTAGTGACAAAAAAAATATCACAGAAGTTTCTTTAAATGATTTTTGTAAAGATATGCTTTCTAGTGATTCTCCTCTTGAGGAGTACCCTTTAGGGGGAGGTGGAAAATTTATCCACCCCGTCGCAAGCGCCACCCCTCAAGAGGGGAATAGATTCAAGATGTGGTCTTTGTTTCCTTTCATTGCGCGCGATATCGCTGTCTTTGTGCCGGAAAAAATTAAGAGTTTGGAAATAGAAAAAATAATAAAAAAGAATATGGGAAATATGGTGATTCGAGGTCCGGAACTTTTTGATGAATTCAAAAAAGGCAATCAGATTTCTTATGCCTTCAGATTGGTTTTTCAATCTTACGATCGGACACTGACAGACGCAGAAGTGAATGAAATTATGGATAAAATAACTGACAAAATTAAGAAGAATAAAGGTTGGCAAGTAAGGTAAAACCTGCTATAATACAAGCATATTATGGCAAAAGAAAGAGCGAAAGAAAACACAGCTAAAATTGGTAATGGGCACCACTATAACGCTTCAGATATCTCGGTTTTGGAGGGTCTAGAGCCCGTCCGGCGTCGTCCGGGCATGTATATCGGCACTACGGGCCCGGAAGGGCTTCATCATTTGGTGTGGGAAATTTTTGATAACTCGCGGGATGAGGCAATGGGCGGTTTCTGTAATGATATTGAAGTAGTGCTTCTTCCCGACAACCGTGTGCGCATAGCGGATAATGGACGAGGCATACCGGTTGATATTCATAAAAAAACAAAAGTTTCTGCTTTAGAAACAGTGATGACCACTTTGCATGCCGGAGGAAAATTCGGCGGAGAAAATAGCGGCTATAAAGTTTCCGGCGGTTTGCACGGAGTCGGAGCGAGTGTTGTAAATGCTCTTTCTATATTCTGTAAAGTGGAAGTGCATCGAGATGGAGGAAAATATATCCAAGAATATTCTCAGGGCAAGAAAAAATCTCTTGTGAAAAAAACAGGCAGTTCAAAACTTCACGGCACGATTGTAACTTTCGAACCAGATCAGGAAATTTTTACGGACATCAGATTTGACTGGAATACGACAGTCAATCATATTCGCCAGCAAGCTTATCTAGTAAAAGGGTTAAAAATTTTAATCATCGATGCGCGGGAATGGAATAATAAAAAAGGACTGGACGATTCTGATGTTTTTTATTTCCGAGATCTTGAACTAGAGCTTCCTTCAGTTTCTTTTTACTTTGAAGGTGGATTGATTTCTCTTATAAAATTTTATAATAAATTCCAAAAGCATATTCAGAATAAAATTTTTTATGTTGAAAAAGAATTGGACGGTGTTGGAATAGAAATCGCTCTCCAGTATGTGGATGATATTGTAGACCGCATCATTCCTTTTGCCAACAATACTTATACTCCGGAGGGTGGCACGCATATAACCGGTTTTAAAATTGCGCTCACAAGGACTTTGAATACTTACTGCAAAAAAAATGAAATGATGAAAGAATCCGAGGGAGGATTCACCGGCGAGGATGTTTTGGAAGGATTAACTGCCGCCATTTCCGTAAAGCTTCGCGAGATTCAATTTGAAGGTCAAACAAAAGCAAAACTGGGAAGCATGGAAGCCCAGGGAGCGGTAGCGACCGTATTCGGCGAAGCCTTTAATAATTTCCTGGAAGAAAATCCTGAAGAGGCGAAGGCCATAATAAGTAAATCTATTCTAGCTCTCAAAGCGCGTAAAGCCGCCAAAGCCGCGAAAGACTCAATTCTGCGGAAAGGCGCGCTGGAGGGGATGATGCTTCCCGGGAAGCTTGCTGACTGCCAAAGCAAAGACGCGGGAGAATCAGAGTTGTTTCTAGTAGAGGGAGATTCCGCCGGGGGTTCAGCTAAACAAGGCAGGGACCGTCGCACGCAGGCGATTCTGCCGTTGCGCGGAAAAATTTTGAATGTTGAGCGCGCGCGCATCGACAAAATGCTTGCCTCAAAGGAAGTTAAATCTCTGGTTATTGCGATGGGCACTTCGATTGGGGATACTTTTGATCTCTCTAAAATGCGTTATCATAAAATAATTATTGCCACTGATGCCGATGTGGACGGCTCGCACATTCGCACGCTGCTTCTGACGCTTTTTTATCGATACTTCAGACAAGTGATTGATGCTGGATATATTTATATTGCCCAACCGCCGCTTTATAAAATAAAAAAGGGCAAAGAAATATCTTATGCCTATACCGATAATGAGAAATTGAAAATTGTCGGCAGGGGCAATGATGTAAGTGAGATACAGGAGGTTGAGGTTTCAGAGGAAGCCGAAATCCCGAGCGAAGTCGAGGGAAAGGAGGAGAGTGAAACTAAAGCTAAATCCAACAAGATTCATATTCAGCGTTTCAAGGGTTTGGGAGAAATGAATCCGGAAGAACTCTGGGAAACCACCATGGATCCAAAGAATCGAGTTTTGAAAAAGGTAAATATTGACGATGCCGAGGAAGCGAACAAAATTTTTGATATTCTGATGGGTTCTGAAGTCCCGCCCCGAAAATCTTTCATCCAATCGAACGCGAAACTGGCGGAAATTGATATATAGATTTATTATATTGCGCTTTATGAAAAAATTAATCTTAGCTTCAAGTTCAAGCACAAGGAAAAATTTGCTTACAGAAGCCGGCTTGAATTTTGAAATTGATCCAAGTAGTTACGAAGAAGATATAACATTATTAATGTCTCCAAAAGAATTAGTGGCTCATTTATCTTACGGTAAAGCAAAAGATGTAGCATCGAGGCACCAAGAAGCCATAGTTCTAGGAGCTGATACAATTATTGTCTATCAAGATAAAATTCTCGGTAAACCTCATACATCGGAAAGAGCTAAAGAAATGTTAAAAATGTTAAGTGGTAGGGCACACTTAGTTGTTACTGGTTTTACAATAATTGATACGAAAAATAATCATAGCATCTCCAAAGTTGTAGAAACAGAAGTGTTTTTCAAAAATCTCACAGATAGAGAAATAGATAATTATGTAGCTACCGGTGAACCACTGAATAAAGCAGGGGCTTATGCAATTTTAGAGAATGGTGGCAAATTTGTTAAAAAGATCGAAGGAAGTAGAACAAATGTGTCAGGTTTACCCATGGAGGAGTTAATGAATGTTCTAAAAAATTCCCATAGGTCAGACCTATGGGATGTGTTATAATAGCAGTATGAGTCTCAGAGATTCGAATTTAGTGGAAAAAGAGTATTATCATATTTACAATCGCGGTAATGGAAAAAATAAAATTTTTAATTCCATAGAAGATTACGATCGTTTTTGTAAACTTCTTTTTATTTGTAATTCTGAAAGAAGTTTTACATTCAGAGATTCAGTCGTAGATCAAAAAATTGATGCCTGGGATTTTGAAAGGGGAGAACCGCTTGTGGAAATATGTGCATGGGTTTTAATGCCTAATCATTTCCATATAATTTTAATTTCCCATAGGTCGGACCTATGGGATGAGAAGTATAATCCAATAACGGAATTTATGAGAAAACTTTCTACGGCTTACGCTATGTATTTTAATAAGAAATATAACCGCACTGGATCTCTTTTTGAAGGAAAGTTTAAGTCTAAACATATTAGCAAAGATAATTATTTCCATTATTTATTTTCTTACATTCATCTTAATCCAATTAAATTAATCCAACCAGATTGGAAAGAAAATGGTATCAAGAATAAAAAAGAAGCGATTGCTTATCTTATGAATTTTAAATATTCAAGTTTTCAAGATTTTTATGGTGTCTCTAGAAAAGAAGGAAAGATAATAAATAAGAATTCGTTACCAGAAGATTTTAAATACAATCATGTTGAGGAACTTTTTGAATGGATAACTGATTCCCCATAGGTCAGACCTATGGGGAATCACTTCTTGAAATTCTCAAAAAAGAAAGGAAATAAATTATTTCTTGTTTATAGTTTCTAACTTTTCTCCTTTCCAGAATTCATATAGCGGTGAAATAAACATTCCTGTCACAAAGAACCAGACCAAATCTTCAACTGGAATATTTAAAAGCATTATGCCAGAAATATTTTTATGTATCCAAAAATTTATCGCTGTCGGGTCGAAAGAGAAAATTATATAATAAATAGGTATAGAAATTAAGGTAATGATCACTCCACTCGTTAAAGACAGGATGATTAAATCTTTTCTGTAAAAATAAATTACTAGCGTTGGAATTAACATTGTAAATAATGATGAATAGAAAGAGTGTATATTTATATAGAAAAATGTAAAATTTCCAATGAATGTTGACAACAATATCACAATTATAAAATGTTTTAGATGAGTATTCTTTTTTCCACGAATTTTAACTAATTTATCCTTAAAGATTTCTTCATATATTGAAACTATTATTCCTCCGACAAAGAAACCAAAAAGAATATCTTCTATACCCACAATTGTTCCTGTTATGGTGGTAGGTTTCCACCAATCCTTTGTCCAGATAAAAGCTTCCATAAAAGTAGCCACTATGGCAACTAGACTACCCATCAATAATATTTCTTTTCTAAGATCTTTACGATATATATACAGAATCAACCAAACCGGAAAATACATTAAAACTCCAATTAAATATGTTGAATTCATTATTTTTTATCCTTCATTTCTTCCAAAAGTTTTTTAATTAGTTCTTCTTTTGATATTTGTCCGAGGTTACCGGTGCCCGCCTTGGTGGGTAAATCGCGGGATTCAAGGGTCACTTTTTTGGCTTCAATTTCTTTGTCACCGAGGACAATCCAATACGGGATTTTGTTTGTTTTTGCATCGCGGACTTTCTTGCCAAGATTTTCATCTCCGTCATCCAGCTCTGCGCGAATATTATTTTCTTTTAATAATTTAAAAATTTCTTTGGCGTATTCGTTATGATTTTCTCGCACTGGAATTATCTTTACTTGTGTTGGTGACAACCAAAGAGGGAAAGCACCAGCGGTGTGCTCGATTAAAATAGAAAGAAATCTTTCAATTGATCCCATAATCGCTGCGTGAATCATTACGATGCGTTCTTGTTGTCCTTTTTCGTTGATACAATATAAATCGAATCTTTCAGGCATATTCATATCGATCTGAATAGTAGCTACTTGATGTTCTCTGCCAATAGCGTCTTTGGCCATGAAATCTATCTTTGGTCCATAAAAAGCTGCTTCTCCTATAGCTTCAATCGCTTTTTCACCATTCTTTTCAATTATTTTTCTTAAAGCATTTTCTGAATTTACCCATATTTCAGAAGTGCCTAAGTATGCCTTCATATTTTTCGGATCGTGGAGGGAAAGACGGGGTTTTAGAATAAAACCAAAAGAACCATAGAAAGTTTTTATAATATTATAAATTTTACCCATTTCATCGCCCGCTTGATCTAATCGACAGAATACGTGCGCGTCATCTTGAGTAATGGAACGTACTCTAGAAAGCCCAGATAGTTCTCCTGTTTGCTCATCGCGATAAACTTTCGTAGTCGAGGCATATCTTTGAGGGAGTTCTTTATAGCTCCACTGACGTCTGTTGTAAATCTGAGTATGATGCGGACAATTCATCGGCTTTATTGTAAATGTGTGTTTTTCTCGGGTAGTTATTCTAAACAAATCATCCCTGAATTTATCCCAGTGCCCAGACTTCTCGTAAAGCTCCTTCTTGGTTATGTGTGGAATATCCACTCTTTCATAACCGGCGATTTCACGCAGTTCCCAGACAAAACCGTCCAGCAAGTCTCTTAGCATTGTGCCTTTTGGGGTGAAGAGGGGAAGTCCTGCGCCTACTAGTTCTGAGAAAGTAAATAAATCAAGTTCTTGGCCGATCTTTTTATGGTCTCTTTTTTCTGCTTCTTCTCGCTGTTTTATATATACATCGAGTTCTTCCTTTGTTTCAAAAGCGAGTCCATAAATACGCGTGAGCATTTTGTTTTTCTCATCTCCACGCCAATAAGCTCCGGCTACACGGTCTAGCCTGAAAGCATCTACTGGCAGTTCTTTATTTGGATGTTCCAAGTGCCCGCCTTTACACAGGTCCACCAAAGTTCCAGATGTATAGAAAGTTAATTTTTTTCCATCTTTAGCAAATTCCTCAAGTAGTTCGGTTTTGTATTCATTCCAGGCAAATTCTTTTCTAGCTTCTTCTAGTGTTACTTCGCGGCCGGTAAACGTATTCCAAGTCTTTATAATTTCCCGCATTTTCTTTTCTATTTTAGGGAAATCTTCAACAGAAACTGCTTTTGGTAAATCAAAATCTTGGTAAAAACCATCATCAATAGCTGGACCGATAGCATTTTTGGCTCCTGGATATAGTTCTTTTATGGCTGTTACCAAAAGGTGTGCTAAGGTGTGTCTGATCTTGTATGCGTTGTCCACTTTTTCCATAGTTCGTATGATAACACACTTTAAATTTTTTCAAAATTGCTTTTCATCCATAATATGCTAGAGTGTATTCATTATGGTAGTCCGAATGAGAAGCACAAAATCGCATACGAAAAATAGACGTTCGCATCATGCGTTGGCTAAGGCTAATTTTTCAAAGTGCGAGCATTGCAAAGCCTTGAAAAAACGCCATACAGTATGTTCTGCTTGCGGGTTTTATCGAGGAAAAAAAGTTTTGGATCTAGTTAAGAAAACAGAAAAGAAACAGAAGAAAGAAAAAGCGGCTCAAGCAAAGAATTAGTTACTAGGGGCTAGTGGCTAGGGACTAGAACCTAGAAGCTATAACCTAATTTTTATGGCCAATAGGCACCTTTCCAGATCAATAGTGCTCCAAACGCTTTTTGAGTGGGATTTTATGTCCGCTGGGAAAGAGAGTATCAGTTCTATTAATGGCGAGATTAAGAAAGTATTGGACAGAAATTTAAAAGAATTTGCTCCCGGACTCGAAGATGACAGTTTTGTTTTTTCGCTTTTAAATGAAGTGTTAAAAAATTGTGTTCGGGTTGATCAAATTATAGAAACATCAGCGCCGGATTGGCCGATAAATAAAATTTCTGTCGTTGATAGAAATATTCTCCGAATCGGATTAACGGAACTTCTTTTCAGCGACCGATCGCAAGTGCCCCCAAAAGTGGCGATTAACGAAGCGATTGAATTGGCAAAAACTTTTGGCGGAGAGAATTCCAGTAAATTTATAAACGGCGTACTCGGAGCAGTTTATAAAGAAATGGGTGAACCTGGCAAGGAGCAAACGAGCAAAAAGAAAAATCGCAATCAATCCAAAGAACAGGGAAAAACGTTGGACCTCACCAAACTGCCGGTTGAAAACTTGGGCGGCGCGTTAGTTTATGCAACAAAAGATGGGAATATTTTATTTGCGCTTGTGCATGATGTTTTTGGCTACTGGACTCTTTCTAAAGGCAAAGTCGAAAAAAAGGAAAGTGTTCAGGAAGGGACAGTAAGAGCAATCAAGAAGGAAATCGGGCTTGATGTTGTGCTAGAAGAAAAACTTGGGGAAAATGAATATGTTGCAACCCACCCAGAAAAAGGAAAAAGCCTGAAGAAAGTTATATATTTTTTGGCGTATAGCGAATACAAGGAGCTTATTTTGGAAAAATCCGGCGGACTCGATGGGGCCAGATGGTTTGAAATGATGGAGGTGCCGGAACTTCGCATTTATAATGACATTATTCCGCTTATTGAAAAGGCGGTCGAAATATTGAGCAGTAAAAAACAAAAGAACAGTCAATAAGTTTATAAGATAAAAAATAAAATTATGATTCAACTTTCAAATTTTGAGAAAAAAACAAAAATAATTTTTAGGGATAAGAATTTGCTCAAACAAGCTTTTATTCATCGTTCTTACATAAATGAAAATCCGTCGACCACTCTTTCGCACAATGAACGCTTAGAATTTCTGGGAGATGCCGTGCTGGAACTTATTGTCACAGATTTTCTTTATAAAAAATACCCGAATTATACGGAAGGGGAACTGACTGCTCTGCGTTCAGCTTTAGTTAATGCTGTCATTATTTCTGAAGTTGCCGCCAAAATCGGCATGAATGATTATTTGCTTTTATCTAAAGGAGAAGCCAAAGATGGCGGCAAAGCCAGACAGTATATTTTGGCAAACACATACGAAGCCTATATTGGAGCCATATATTTGGATCAAGGAATAAATATCGCGGATAAATTTGTCAGGAAAACCCTTTTGCTCAAAACGGATGAAATAGTAAATAAAAAACTTTGGCGGGATGCGAAATCTCTAGTGCAAGAAAAAGCGCAGGAGTTAGTGAATGTTACGCCTGCCTATAAAGTGCTAAAAGAATCCGGTCCCGATCACGATAAAAATTTTACAGTTGGTATTTATTTTGGCGGGAGTTTGATAGCCGAAGGCAAAGGTCAATCCAAGCAAGAAGCAGAACAATCTGCCGCCCTGAATGCGTTAAAGGTAAAAAATTGGCTGGATTGAAAGGTGTTGAACTGGCTCAAAGTTGAGTTGCCTTCTCAAGCCCTTTTTGTTATTATATACATTATGAATACTATTACTGTGTCTAAAAACAAAATAGAAAAAGAGGGTGGAGTAGTACTTCTTTCCCTTAGGGAGTATCGAAAAATTCAAATGTCTTCGATGCCTATTTATTACTTGCAAAGCAAAGAAGCAAGGAATTTGGATAAATTGGTAAAAAACGGGCTCAAGAGTTATAAAGATGGTAAAACTAAAGTTCTGAAATCTTTTGCGGATTTTGATTAATTTTATGAAGATACGAGAGGTGCGGATTAATGCCAGATTTGAAAAGAATTATAAAAAACTTCCCTATAAAATAAAGGGCAAAGCGAAAGTCAAAGAAAGAATTTTTAGAGAAAATGTTTTTCATTCGATTCTTCGCACTCATAAATTGCACGGTGAGGAAAAAGAAGCTTGGGCCTTTTGGATTGATTACACTTATCGCATTAAGTTTATTTTTCTTAGTGAAGGAGTTGTGCTTTTTCTAGATGTTGGCACTCATGATATTTATAATTAATTATTCATTCCAATGTTCTATAGAATGTTGGAGTTAAAAAGTTTTGAAGCTTTTGTGACAAAATAAATGCTATAATCACCCAATGCGACTCAAAACTCTTGAACTGAATGGCTTTAAATCTTTTTCTCAAAAAACAGTTTTGGAGTTTGATAACAGTATTGTCTGCATTGTCGGTCCGAACGGTTCAGGAAAATCAAATGTAGTAGAAGCCATCCGTTTTGTCTTGGGCGAGCAATCAATGAAATCAATGCGTGGCAAGACGGGCGTTGATCTCATTTTCAAAGGATCCAAAAATTTGCCTAGGAAAACGCGGGCGGCCGTTACAATATATTTCAATAACTCTGACAAAATTTTTAGGCTTGAGGATGGTGTAGGAGAAAACATGAATTTGAATTATGACACTATCAGCATAACGCGCCAGGTTTTCCCTGACGGACTCAATAAATATATTTTAAATGGGACAGAAGTGCGCCTGAAAGATATTCACCACCTTCTGGCCTCGGTTAACATAGGTTCTTCCGGGCATCATATTATTTCCCAGGGCGAGGCTGATAGGATTCTGAATGCCAGCCCAAAAGATAGGAAGGAAATGGTGGAAGATGCGTTGGGGCTCAAAATTTACCAGTATAAAATAAAAGAATCTGAGAGAAAACTGGAAAGAACAGAGAACAATATGAAAGAAGTGACCATGTTGCGCAGAGAAAATGCTCCGCACCTTAATTTCTTAAAGAAACAAGTAGAAAAATTTGAAAGGGCGAAAGAAATGCAGGCAGAGTTAGCAATTCTCTACCAAGAATATTTAAAAAAAGAAAACGTTTATTTAAATAAAGAGAAGGAAAATTTTCTCGCAGAAAGAAATAAAATAGCCAAAGAACTGGAAAGTGTTGTTAGTAAAATTTCTCTGACTGAAGACAGTGGTTCAGCTAAGGGAAATCAAAAAATAGAGGAGCTAAGAACTATTGAGCAAAAATTAAATGAAATCCGCAGCGCCAAGGGAGAAATGAACAGAAAACTGGGAAGAATTGAAGGGATGATAGAGGCCAAACAGAATAGAGTTAAAATTTCTGGCCGGTGTCCCATGTGTGGCAGAGAGTGGGGGGAAATGAGCAAAGAACAACTCGAAAACAGAGAAAACAATCAGCAAGAATTAGCAGAATTGAAAAATTCTCAAGCTGGTATTCTAACGCAGGTGCAGGAAATGGAAAATAAAGAGAAAGAGCTTGTCGATCAGATAGAAGAATTGAAGCAGGAAATAAATAAACAGATGGAAACCTTGCGCGATTTGGAGCGGGAGAAGTTCAGCTTTAAGGTTAGGCATCAGGAATTGTCTTCAGCTTTGGAACTGGTGCGCATCAAAGAAACGAATTTAAAAGGCAGGCTTGAAGCCTTTGAAAGTGAGATCAAAGAAGGTGTAGCGCTTATAGGTCAAGAGATTTTGTCCTATCCGCCCGAGGCGGACCAGCCTTGGGCTGGTAAAGAAATAGATGAAACAAGGCAAGCTGAGTTAAAGAAAAAAATTGAGCGTTTGAAAATAAAATTGGAAGATGCCGGTCTTGGCGGCGGAGCGGAAGTTTTGAAAGAATTCAAAGAAGTTTCGGAGAGGGATAATTTTTTAGCGAAAGAAATGGAAGATTTATCTAAAAGCATGGTGGCGTTGCAAAAGCTCATAGAAGATTTAAAGGAAAAGATAGACACAGAATTCAAGGAGGGTATCAAAAAAATAAACAAAGAATTTCAAGAATTTTTCTCCTTAATGTTTGGCGGGGGGACGGGATCTCTTGCGATAGTGGTGGAGAATAAAAAGAGACGAAGTATGAGCGAAGAAGAGGCTAAATTCAGCGAAGCTGAATCGCCCGACGCTTCTGAAGAAGCGTTTAGGGAAGAGATTGTTTTTGAACAGGGCATAGAAATAAATGTTTCACTTCCTCATAAAAAGGTCAAAGAGCTTCAGGCGCTCTCGGGCGGGGAGCGATCACTCACTTCTATTGCTCTTCTCTTTGCGATGTCGCAAGTGAATCCTCCGCCATTTTTGGTGCTTGATGAAACCGATGCTGCGCTGGACGAAGCCAACTCGCGCAAATATGGAGATATGTTGGAAAAACTTTCCAAACATTCTCAGCTTATTGTTGTTACCCACAACCGCGAGACGATGTCCCGCGCCGGCGTGCTCTATGGCGTAACGATAGGCGGAAATGACACCTCCAAGCTTCTTTCTGTTAAATTCGAAGAAGCCACCCAAATTGCGAAATAAAATATTAGTTATAAAAATTAAATTGTGCTAAGTGACGCTATAACGTAACTGTAAACAATTTTTATATTTTATACTTTTATAGGAGTAAATAGTCTATCGTCTTTTTCTCCAAATCCACTCCTTGCACTTTTATTTTAATTTTGTCGCCGAGGCGGTATGTTCTGTGTTTTTTTTGTCCAACTAGTTCCAGTTTCTTTTTATTGAAAATATAAAAGTCGTCTTTCATATCTCGCACTCGCACCAAGCCTTCGCATTTCGTTTCCATTTCCTCAACATATATGCCCCACTCAGTGATTCCGCTTATAATTCCTTCAAAATTTTTTCCGAGCCGTTTGCTCATATATTCAACCTGCTTATATTTAATGGAAGATCTTTCAGCATCCGAGGCGCGCTTTTCTTGTTCGGATGAAATAATGGCAGTTCTTTCATATTCTCGCAAATACTCTTTGCCTATTTTTTTGTGAGCTAGATAATTTGCCAAAAGCCTATGCACCATAATATCCGGATATCTTCTGATTGGTGAGGTGAAGTGGGTATAATATTCAAATGCGAGTCCATAATGCCCGATATTTTTAGTGGAATAAATTGCTTTGGCCATAGATCGAATTACTGCCCGATGCACGGTATCCGCTTCGTTTTTTCCTTCTAGTTGTTTCAAAAGATTATTTATTTCATTATTGGGAATGATTCCATCTCGGAGCGTTATTTTATATCCCAAACTTCGCAAGAAAAATGCCAGGTCAGCCATTTTTTCCTGGCTCGGAAAATCATGAATGCGATAGATGGATACACTGTCATCTTTTTTACCCTCGGTTGTCTTTGGGGAAAGTGTCTCGGCCACCTTTTTATTGGCTAAAAGCATAAATTCTTCAACTAGTCTATTTGAATCACCGCGTTCTTTGGTGATTACTTTTATCGGCGTGCCGTTTTTATCCAGCACAAACTTTACTTCTTCCTGATCGAGCGAGATGGCGCCCTTTCTAAATCGTTCGGTTGTGAGGAGCTTTGCTAAATTATTTAGAATGAACAATTCTTTGTGAAATGGCGCGTCTGTTTTTTTGATCGATTCTTCTGCTTCTTCGTAGGTAAATCTTTTTTGAGAATGTATAACTGTGCGGCCAAACCATTCGCTTTTTACTTTGGCATTTTTGTCTATAACAAAAATCGCGCTCATCGTAAGTCTGTTCTTATTCGGCACTAAACTGCATAAGTCATTTGAAAGTTCTTCCGGGAGCATGGGGATTGTCCTATCTACCAGATAAACCGAAGTGCCGCGCTGTTTTGCCTCCATATCGATAACACTACCCGCTTTTACATAATGCGAAACGTCTGCGATGTGAACACCTATTTCGTATTTTTCCCTATTTAACTCTTTAAACGAAATTGCATCGTCAAAATCTTTCGCATCCGATGGATCAATAGTGAAAGTCAAAGTCTTTCTGAAATCCCTGCGTCCTTCATAATCACTTGCTCTGATATCGTTTTTCTTTATTGTTTTTGCTTCGTCTTCTACTTTTTTAGGGAACTCCGAATCAAAACCTTTTTCCATTGCGATGGCCTGCATTTCAGTATTATTGTCTCCCGGTTGCCCTAGAATTTTGATTACTTTTCCCTCCGGCGCTTTACGCGCGTCTTTCCAGGAAACTATTTCTACAAAAACCTTCTGTCCCGCTTTAGCCCCATTTAATGATCCCTCGGGTATTAAAATGTCTGTGTACATTTTCGGATCGTCTGGTTTCAAAAAGAATATATTGTTTCTTGACCCGAGCGTAGTCGAGGGTTCTTTTTCTAAAACCCCAGCAAAGCGCATTTTAGCCCGCGATATTATTTTTAACACTTCGGCTGTTTGGCGCCCCTTACTCTTAGGGTGGAGAAGTATTTCCACCGTATCTCCATGCATAGCCGTATTCAAATGCCTTGCGTCAATTTCCGGGTCCTGCGCATCTTTTTTATCTCCAACCGCGACATATCCAGTGCCTTTGGAAGTAATGGATATAATGCCTTGTAGTCTGTTTATCTGTCTATTTGACATATAATTTATTCTAATAACTTTGGATGCGAGCCTATGTCTACCAAAAGCAACACTAATTCTTTTTCTAAAATTTTATATATTAACAAAACATTCGGATATATATGACATTCGCGCGCGCCTTCCAATTTGCCTTTTAATTTATGGTCTCTATATGCTGGGTCTAGGGGAATTTGTTTCTGAATTAATAATATTATTTTTTCAAGTTTAAAAATAGAAAAACTCTCATGCCTTAAGTATATTTTCAAAGACTTTTGATATTTCTTTGATTTAATTACCGAGAGCATTTATTTCTTGTTTAAAATAGTAGAATGCAATTCTCTAATGCTTTTATAAGATTTTATTTTTTTATTTTTAAGATCATTCACGGTATTTTCTATTTCTTTGGCAAGCTCGGACTCATATTCATCAGTATATCCATTTATAGTTTTTAGTTCAAAGGGAATGCGCTGTTGTTCCACACTTTGGTGCAAAAAGAGCTTCACTGCACTCGATATATCGAGTCCCATGCGCGCAAAAGTCTTACGGGCGTCTTCTTTTATCTTTTCGTCAATTCGTATATTTAATGTAGTCATAGAATTTAGTATATACATTGTGCGCACAAAGTCAAGTCTTGACAATAGGGTCAAGATATGCGATACTATCAGAGATATGTTTTTACCTTTGTTGATAGTTATAGCTATCATCATGCTATGCGTGACGATGGCGTGGTTGAAGGACGAGGATAGGTAATTCTCGTCCAAGTTCAAAAAGCTGGCACGTCCAAGGTCGTGCTAGCTTTTTTGTTTGCAATTTTTCATTTTTATGTTAGACTTACTAAATGTTGAAAATAAGATTACAGAGAATAGGTAGAAAGAACGATCCGGCGTTTCGGGTAGTTTTAACCGATTCCAAAAACAGCACCAAGAGCGGTAAATTTTTGGAAATACTCGGCACTTATAATCCAAAGGCGACAGACAAGAAGTTGAGAGCAAATTTTACCAATGACAGGACAAAATATTGGCTATCCAAAGGGGTAAAACTTTCGGACACAATGCATAACTTTTTAGTTAACGACAAAATCATAGAAGGTAAGAAGATAAATGTATTGCCAAAGAAAATGCCAACAGTTAAAAGAAAGGAGTTGAAAATGAAGAAGTAATTATATACAATACAGATATGGAGCAGTGCATCCGGTCGTAAAACTGCTAAACATTTCCACCTGAGGTGGATTCGCCTTTGGAGGAAAAAATTAAAAGTAATTTACTGAAATAACATATGCAAGACGCTGATAAGATATTTTTGGAATATGTGGTGAAAGCTCTTGTTGACAATCCGAACGATGTGAAGATTGAAAGGACTGTTGATGAGATGGGCGTGCTTATCTCGCTGACTGTGAATCCGGCCGATATGGGCAAAATTATCGGAAGAATGGGGAACACCGCTAAAGCTATTCGTACTTTGTTGCGAATTATCGGTATGAAAAATAACGCCCGGGTGAACTTGAAAATCAACGAACCAGAAGGAAGCACCAGAGGACAAGGGTCCATAACCTCTCCGAGTGTTCCAAGTTCGCTGAAGACAGTAGATCAGGCAATGGAAGACCTGAAAGGAATTTAATTAGGTTCTAGTGACTAGGTTCTAGGAAAAGGCTCAGAGTAATCTGGGCTTTTTTGTTTGCTTTTTTCAGCCAGAAGCTATAATCTAGCAAGATAGTGCTTAAAGCACTATCTTGAAGAACTTAATTTTATGCGTTTCCATATAATCACAATTTTCCCCGAGATATTTGATTCTTATCTTAAAGAGTCGATTATTGGGCGGGCGATCAGAAACAAAATTATTTCAGTAAAGTTTTATAATCCCAGAGATTATGTAAAAGGAAATAAAAGTAATTACAAACCCGTAGATGGCAAACCTTACGGCGGGGGTGCAGGTATGGTGCTTCAAGCGGAACCGATTTTGCAAGCATTTTTAGAGGCTGAAAAAAAGGTAAAGAGCAAAAAGAAAAAAGTTGTCATATTTTCAGCCAAGGGGAAATTTTTCAATCAAAAAATTGCATATGATTGGGCGCAAAAGTATGAAGAAATCATTTTTATTACCGGCCGTTATGAGGGGATTGACGAACGAGTTAAACAGGCGCTCAAAGCGGAAGAAATTTCTGTTGGTCCATATGTGTTGACTGATGGTGATGTTGCCGCGATGGCCGTTTCTTCTGCCGTAATTCGACTGATACCCGGAGTAATTCGCCTGGAATCTTTAAAGGAAGAGTCCTATTGGAATTTGCTGTTAAAAAAAGAAAAAGACGGAAAAGTAGGGGAGGATGGTCTAGAATATCCGCACTATACTCGTCCAGAAGTTTTAAAATACAAAGGCAAAAATTACAAAGTTCCCAAAGTTTTATTGTCCGGGAATCATAAGAAGATAGAGGAATGGAAACAGAGGAAATAATTCTCAGTATCTGAGCAAGGGGAGTCCTTACTAAACTTTGTCTACCATCTTGAACATATGTAAAAGATAGTGGATAAATTGGCAAACTACTTTTTCCACATTCCGCATTTGACAAAAAAAGTAAAATAGAGTAGGCTGTTTTGGATTCATTGATTGAGTATCGGATGCAATCTTGGTGTTATATTACTAGGGTTTTAACTTAATCATCTAAATAAATTTTAAGAATCTGCCTGCGCCAGACAGGGCTAAAGAAAAACATTTTTGCCTTGTTTCTCTTGTGTTTTTCTTTCGCTTTTTCTTGTCTTATTTGGATTAAATAGATATGCATCTAGAAACAAAATTTCCGAAAAAATATTTTTCAAGATATAAAAAACCTCTGGTAGAATTTCCAAATTTAATTGAAGCGCAACTTAAATCTTTTAAATGGCTAATAGAAAGCGGCATTGGCGAAGTGTTCAAAGAATTTTCTCCTATCAGCGATTACTTCGCAAAAAAATTCCAGCTCGAATTTGCATCTTTTTCTCTCGGCGAGTCAAAAACTGACGAAAATAATTCAAAAATAAATAAACTTTCCTACCAGGGATTGCTTAAGGCTCGGGTAAAACTGACTAATAAAATTTTAGGCACTGTGAAAGAGCAGGAAATTTTTTTATCGGAGTTTCCTTTGATGACCTCTCATGGAACTTTCATTATAAACGGCGTGGAGCGTGTGATTGTGCCGCAGCTTGCTAGAAGCTTCGGAGTTTTTTTTACAGAGTCTGAAAATAAAGGCAATCGATATTTCGGCGCTAAAATTATACCGGCTCGCGGAGTTTGGATCGAAATAGAATCTGAGTCAGATGGCGGTATTTATGTGAGAATAGACAAAAAGAGAAAATTTTCTGCGACCGCGCTTCTGCGAGTGATGGGTTATGAAACTAGTGAAGCGATATTGAAAGGTTTTTCTGCCCAAAGCGTTGCGTCCAAAGATGGACAAGGATCAGTTTCAAATTTGGAAACAACAATCAAAGCTTGTTTGGCGAAAGATGGAATTAAGAATTTAAATGACTCATATATTGAAATCTACAAGCGTCTAAGAGATGGCGATATGGCAACGGCTGAAAACGCCAAAGAGTTTATTAATTCTTTATTTACTACTGAAAGATATGACCTTTCTCCGGTTGGTCGTTTTAGGTTTAATCAACGTTTCAACAAACCTATGGATGAAGCGGCGCTGGCCAGGAGAACTATTTCTAAAGAAGATCTGGTAACGGTGATTATGAACATTATTGCTCTGAACAATGACCCCGATGCCAAATCTGACGATATAGATCATTTAGGCCAAAGGCGGGTGAGGTTTGTCGGTGAAATTTTTCAACAGAAAATACGTACCGGCATGATGCAAATCAAGAGGAATATTCAAGATCGAATGTCTATCGTTGATGTTGATACCGCGATGCCCATCGCTATTATCAATCAACGCCCGCTTCAGGCTCGAATAAAAGAATTTTTCACCACCAATCAGCTTTCCCAATTTATGGCGCAAGAAAATGTGCTTTATGAAATAGAACACTTGCGCACTCTCTCGGCTTTGGGACCCGGAGGTCTTACCCGCGAGCGCGCGGGTTTGGAAGTTCGCGATGTGCATCCTTCCCATTACGGAAGAGTTTGTCCGATTCACACTCCGGAAGGTCCGAACATCGGTCTTATTTTACACCTTTCCACTTACGCCAAGATAAATGAGTTTGGCATTATTGAAACTCCATACATAAAAGTCAAAAATGGCAAACTGACCAAAGAGATAGTTTATTTAAATGCGCTGGAGGAAGAAAAATATAATATTGCGCATGCCGGAATTTCTTATGATGAAAATGGGAAAATAACGGAAGAAAAAGTAGAGGCTCGGATTAAGACGGAACCGGGCGCAATTTCCCGCGAGGAAGTTGATTTTATCGATGTTTCTCCCAATCAGGCTTTTTCCATAGCAACCTCAATGATTCCGTTTTTGGAACACAATAATGCCAATCGGGCATTGATGGGATCTAACATGCAGAAGCAGGCTGTGCCTTGCGTGTTGCCCGAGGCGCCTATGGTGGCGACAGGTATTGAAGAATTGGCGGCGCGGGATTCAGGCAGATTAGTTATAGCGCTGGAGGATGGTGTGGTTTCTTATTTAGACGCAAGAAAAATAATTGTTAAAGGAAAAAATGAACAGACCTATCCTCTCGTTAATTTTATGAGAAATAATAACTTTGCTGTATTTCACCAGCGCCCGTTGGTTAATGTCGGAGATAAAGTAAAAAAAGGCGATATCTTGGCGGATACCAGCAGTACCGTCGGCGGACAAATTTCTTTGGGACAGAACATCTTTGTAGCCTTTTTGTCTTGGTCTGGATCAACCTATGAGGATGCAATAGTAATTTCAGAGCGTTTAGTTAAAAAAAGTAAATTTACAAGCGTTTATGTTGAAGAATTCACTTGCGTAGTTCGCGATACAAAACTTGGACCTGAAATTACCACTCGCGATATACCGAATGTCGGAGAACTCAAACTCAAAGATCTGGATGAAGATGGTATTGTCCGCATTGGAGCGGAGGTCAGAGAAAATGATATTTTAGTCGGTAAAATTACTCCGAAAGGCGAGACGGAACTTACTCCGGAAGAACGGCTTTTGCGCTCAATTTTTGCCGAAAAAGCGCGGGATGTGAAAGACACCTCCTTGCGAGTAGAACACGGCAAGCGCGGTCGCATTATTGGCGTAAAAATTTTTTCCCGCGACTTAGGACATACGCTGGAAGCGGGAATTATCAAAAAAATTGTGATTGAAGTTGCCCAGATCAGAAATATTTCAGTTGGGGATAAGCTTTCTGGACGGCATGGAAACAAAGGAGTTATTTCAACAATTCTGCCGGAAGAAGATATGCCTTACATGGCGGACGGCACGCCAATTGATATCATACTTTCGCCACTCGGTGTTCCTTCTCGTATGAACTTGGGACAAATTTTTGAAATGCATCTCGGGATGGCGGCCAATAGTCTTGGTTACCAGGCAATTGTTCCGCCATTTTTGGGAGCCAAACACGAAGAAATTAGAGAAGAATTAAAAAAGGCCGGACTGCCAGAGAATGGCAAATTGAAACTTTTTGATGGACGCACCGGAGAGGCTTTTGAACAAGATGTTGCCGTTGGTTATATGTATATGTTGAAACTTCACCATATGGTGGAAGACAAGATTCATATGCGTTCAATCGGACCTTACTCCCTCATCACTCAACAGCCTCTTGGTGGAAAAGCTCAAGGCGGAGGGCAGAGATTCGGAGAAATGGAAGTCTGGGCGTTGGAAGGCTACGGCGCGGCTTATACTTTGCGCGAGATGCTGACTATTAAGTCTGACGATATTCTCGGCCGATCGGCCACCTTTGATTCTATTATAAAAAATGAAAAAATTAGACCGCCAAATTCCCCGGCCTCATTTAATGTGCTCTTAAACTATCTGCGAGGGTTGGCGCTGGATGTGAATTTAAGGAAAGACACAAGTAAAGAAGCTTAATTTTATAAAAAACACATATGAAAACTTTAAACACAACTGAATTTAATTCGATCGCCCTACGGCTTGCGTCTCCGGAACAAATCAAGGAGTGGTCATTCGGGGAAGTGACGAAGCCCGAGACGATAAATTATCGCACTGGCCGATCCGAACGTGGAGGTCTCTTTGATGAAAAAATATTTGGACCGGAAAAAGATTACGAATGTTATTGCGGAAAATACCGCCGGATTCGTTATAAAGACATCATTTGCGAGAAATGCGGAGTGGAAGTTACCCGTTCGATAGTGCGCCGAGAGCGAATGGGACACATCGAGCTTGGAACTCCCGTCTCGCATATTTGGTTTCTGCGCGGGGTGCCTTCTCGGATGAGCATTCTGCTTAATATATCCGTGACGGATCTGGAAAAGGTAATATATTTTGCCGGATATATAATTACTAAAGTTCACGAGGATGAGAAAGAAGCTGTTATTGCCAATTTAGATAAGGAATACAAATCTAAATTAAAAAATGCGACCGATGATGATACTCGAGAAAAATTGAAAAATCTGCTTTCTATTACCAAGAAAGAAATTGGGGAAATTTATGAAGGGAAAGTTCTGAATGAAATTTCTTTTCATCACTATTCTTTGAAATACGGAACTTGTTTTGAGGCCAATATAGGCGCTGAAGCTATTTATTCCATTTTTAAAAATTTAGATTTAGATAAATTAAAGACCCATACCGAAAAGATGATCGAAAAAGCCAGCGTGGCTGAAAAAGAGAAATTACAGAAAAGGCTTTCTCTTATTCGCGCTATGACCTATGCCGGAATTCGTCCGGAATGGATGTTTTTGACCGTTTTTCCAGTTATTCCTCCTGTCTTGCGCCCGATGGTCGCTTTAGATGGAGGTCGGCACGCGACTTCCGACTTGAATGATCTTTATCGTCGAGTTATTAATCGAAACAATCGCTTGAAGAAGTTGAAAGAAATCAATGCGCCGGATGTAATTTTGCGAAATGAAAAAAGAATTATTCAAGAAGCGGTTGATGCGCTGATCGATAATTCAATTGCCAAACAGAATGATTCTGCCGCCATGAGTCAGTCTCAAAAGCGTCCCCTAAAATCGCTGTCAGACAATTTAAAATCAAAACAAGGTCTTTTCCGCCAAAATTTGCTTGGAAAAAGAGTAGATTATTCAGGACGTTCAGTGATTGTCGTTGGTCCCGAGCTTAAGCTTAATCAATGCGGATTGCCAAAACACATGGCGCTGGAACTTTTTAGGCCATTTGTAATTTCCAAAATCTTGCAAGCGGAATTGGCGTTTAATATTCGCGGGGCAAACAAGCTGATAGAAGAACGAGGGGGGGAAGTCTGGGCAATGCTGGAAGAGGTTATTGCCGGAAAATACGTTCTCTTGAACCGCGCGCCGACCCTCCATCGTTTAGGTATCCAAGCTTTTAATCCGATTTTAATCGAGGGAAATGCTATTCAAGTTCACCCTCTTGTCTGCCAAGCTTTCAACGCTGACTTTGATGGAGACCAAATGGCAGTCTATGTTCCTTTGCTTGAAGAAGCGCAATGGGAGGCAAAAGAGTTCATGGCTTCGAACAAGAATTTACTAAAACCCCAAAATGGCGATCCGATCGTGCATCCGCGCATGGATATGGTGCTTGGAAGTTTTTGGATGACGAAATCAATAGAAGGAGAAGTGGGTGAAGGCAAGTATTTTTCTAGGCCCAACACCGCCGTCACGGCCTATGATTATGGGATTATTTCTATGCGGGCCAAAATAAAAGTTCTTCCAATGGATAAACCCAAGTATAAGAAATTTAATGGAGAAATTTTTGAAACGACCGTCGGCAGAATCATATTCAATAGTATTTTGCCGGATGATTTTCACTATGTAAATGATGAAATGACTCAAGATAGGTTGTCTTCTCTCTTGGATGAATTGATTATGCACTCGGGAGTTGAAAATATTCCCCATATTTTGGATACAATTAAAGCTTTTGGTTTTAAATATTCTACTATCTCCGGCACCACTTGGGGGTTGGATAATGTTTCTGTGTCTTCCGAGAAACCGAAAATTATAGCCGAAGGCAAGAAACTTGAAAAAGAAATAATCTCCCAGTGGCAGGAAGGTCTTTTATCTGAGGAAGAAAAATATCAAAAAGTTATTGAAGTTTGGACGCATATGAAGAAAAATTTGGAAAAAGTTTTACCCAAGACGGTTGACAAACACAGTTCCACTTACGATATATTTACTTCTAAAGCCAGAGGCACGATGAGTTCTTTGATGCAGATGACTGGAATGATCGGGCTGATTCAAAATAACCAAGGCAAAACCCTGGAATTTCCGATTATCCCTTGCTATCAAGAAGGGCTTTCCCCAATTGAATATTTCGTTATTACTCATGGCGCTCGCAAAGGCGCTTCCGATACCGCGTTAAATACCGCCAAAGCTGGATATCTAACTCGCAGATTGGTTGATGTGGCGCAGGATGTGGTTATCACTGAAGTAGATTGCGGAACCAAAGAGGGCAGGATAGTTACCAAAGAAAATATTTCTGGAATTGAAATTCCGCTTTCAAAAAATATCCGCGGGCGGGTATTGGCGGGAGATCTTAAAAACAAAAATGGCAAGGTAGTTTATAAAAAAGGGTTTTTAGTCACGAAAGAGGAGGCCTACAATATTGAAGGAGCAGGTTTTACGGAAGTATTTGTCCGTTCTCCTTTAACCTGCCGCACTGTTCATGGTCTGTGTGTCATGTGTTATGGACTTGACTTAGGACGAAATCGTTTAGTGGAGCTTGGCGAAGCGGTCGGCATTATCGCGGCTCAGGCCATCGGAGAACCGGGAACTCAGCTTACGCTTCGCACCTTTCACGCTGGGGGCGTTGCCGGCACTGATATTACCACCGGTCTTCCGCGTGTCGAAGAAATATTTGAAAGGAGAATTCCTAAAAATCCGGCCATTATTTCTGAAACCGATGGTGAAGTGATCGAAATAAAAATAAAAGATCCCGCCTCTGGCGGGACAGGTGTAAAATCTGCTCACTCCCGCGATATTTCAGGATCCGGCGGGGAAAAAATAATCAAAGTGCTTTCAGATCTGGAAGATAGTAAGGCGGGGGCTAAAAACGAAATAGAATATCTTGTTCCGTTTCACAGAATGCCTACCGTTAAAGCAGGTGATCACATAAAGAAAGGGGATCTCCTAACTGACGGGTCAGCGGATATTGCTGAAATGTTTAAATTTGGCAACAAGGAATTAGTCGAAAATTATATAATTCGGGAAATAAACAAAGTTTATGAATTGCAAAGCGCTTCAATTTCCAGAAAGCATACGGAAATAATTATCCGCCAAATGTTTTCGCGCCGAAAAATAAAAGACGCGGGCGACACTAATTTTTCCATCGGCGATATTGTTGAGAATACCGCATTTATAGAAGAAAATCAGAGAGTTGCGCGCTTGGCGGTTAAACCGCCAAGCGCGCTTGGCGGTTTAACCGCCAAAGCAGAAACAGTGGTGCTTGGTATCACGGAAGTGTCGCTTCGCACTAAAAGTTGGCTCTCGGCGGCTTCGTTCCAAAACACCAATCGCGTTCTTATTGAAAACGCGGTCAAGGGCGGGGTAGATTCTTTGAGAGGGTTAAAAGAGAATGTTATAATCGGTAGGTTAATTCCGGCTGGAACTGGATTTAAAAAATAAGGTATTGTATAATTATGGCGTTAGTATTTTTTTAGACTAATTAAATTATGATGAAGATCAATAATTCTCTCGTTTTCTTTATTGTTTTAATCGCAGTTCTCATCAGTGGCGCGCTTTTGTTGAACAATGGCGCCAAAGAATTATCGGATGGTTTTTCGCCAAACTATAATCTCGCCAAACCGCCTAGTTCCTCTGAAAAAGAAGTGAAAGTGTCGGCTGAACACGACAGCGACAAAGGGCTCAATATCACTCGTTTGGACGACAACGTGAAATTTACCGATTACGCTTCGTGTCTGCATCCAGATTATCTAAAAACTTATACTACATACCCCGGCATTCTTTCTAAAAACAATGCGTGTGTTAATAAAAGAATGCAACACGATATTTTACTCCAAAAACTGACAACTGCAGAAGGAAGCGCTCGGTTGGCAAAAGATAAAGCCGATATGGTGCAAGAAACCCTGGATTATATCAACGCTCATGAAAATGATGATCAAGTTACCTCATTGATGTTTTTTAAAGGAATTGAAGATACCGCTTATTACGAGAAAGCCAGTTTTTCACCGCAATGTTTGGTTCAAGGAGGAGAAAAAGATGGTCCAAAGTTCGCGGGAATGTTAAAGCCAAAAGGGGATTCGTCCAGCGCGTTTGTTGATTCTACTCCTGCCACCCAAGCAAGCAAGAAATCGCTTCTTCTTAATCTTGAAGCTTTTCAAAATGGGACGATGGGATTTCTGAAAAAGGCGGCATTTGGACTTGAATTTATTGGTGGTAATTTATTCGACCTTTATATTTTTGTGGAGCCTGAAGTGGCGAAAAAACATGTCTTAATGCCAGCAGGTCTGAAGACATATGCAAATTTTATAGAAGCAGGTGTGACATTTTCCTCATCGTTAAAATGTAAAAAAGCAGGCGAAGTTCTAGCTGTGACAACGCTTATTTGGTTTGACCCTGATTTTTCCATGAGTGTTGCCAAATCTTTTAAAGAAGAAAACTGTGTCAACAAGGCAGATAAGATAAAAAAAGCGAAAGATGATGCAATCTCAAAGCTGAAATATTTGCGAGATATTCAGGCAAAATACGAAAAACAAGCGGTTGCGTATGCTTTATCTATGAAAAAGCTGGAAGGAAGCGATCTTGAATGTTTCAATTTGCCGTCCAGCGGAGAAATCGCGAATGATGATGAAGAAACCACACCGCCAGCCACACCGCCAACCGCGCCAGCAAAACCATCTTCTTTTCCTTCTTATCAAAATCCTATCCAGTCCGACTATCCAGTTCTGTATTAAATTAACCATTTTACGAGATATTAATATTTTACCTGATGAGTTTTGTAAATTACGGTGCTTTTCCTTAAACCATTGACATTGTCAATCAAAAGTATATACTTTAGATATTATTATTATAATAATAAAAAACGCCATGCAAACAATGTTAAGTGTAAAAATTGATAAGAGGTTGAAGGAAAAAGCCCATGAGGTGGCTCATGCTCTTGGGGTGTCTTTGAACGCGGTTATCAATCAGAATATCAAGGAGTTTATAGATGTGCGACAAGTGACTTTTACTGACCATCCCATGCCAAACAAAAAAACTCAGAGACTTCTAGATCGTCTTCTGGCGGATTCGAAAGCAAATAGAAATTTTGTAGGGCCATTTAATACGGCCGAAGAAATGATTAAAAGTCTTAATTCCTAATATTATTATATGCAAGTTGATTTTCATAACCATTTTAGAAAACAGTACAAAAAATTGTCTATGAAAATAAAAGAAAAATTTAATGAGAGGTTAATTGTTTTCAAAAATAATCCATTCACATCAGAATTGAACAACCATACTCTTCATGGGAAATATTCAGGATGTAGAAGTATAAATGTGACGGGAGACATTCGAGCGATATATGAAGTTAGAGAAAAAGGAGTTAGGTTTCTGGATATCGATACGCATAGCAATTTATATAAATAAAACATATTATGTCCTCATCAGTTGACCAAATTAAATCACGAATAGACATCCTCTCGCTTGTAAGCTCTTATATCAAGCTAGATAAGGCAGGAGCGAGTTGGAAAGCCAAATGTCCGTTTCATAATGAAAAAACACCCTCATTTTTTGTCTCGCCGGAACGGGGGAGTTATTATTGTTTTGGTTGCGAGGCTTCGGGAGACATTTTCACTTTTGTGGAAGAATTTGAAGGGTTGGATTTTAAGGGCGCTCTGAAACTTTTAGCAGATCGCGCAGGAGTGGTGCTTGAAGTTTACAGTCAGGAAAAGAAAGAAGTAGGTGAATTGATTTTTTTGGAGAAAGAAAAATTATATCGAGTGATGGAAGAAACCACGAAGTTTTTTGAAAATAATTTTCCGCCCAAGGCGGATCAGCCTCGAGCTGAAAAGGAAATAAAAGAAGCATTAGAGTATCTGAAATCGCGTGGTTTAACCGATAAAACTATCAAAGATTTTAGAATAGGTTATGCCATTCTTGATTGGCGAACACTTTATGATTACCTAAAGTCTAAGAATTTTTCTGATGAAGAAATAGAGCTTGCCGGATTGGCCAAGAAACCGGAAGACAAGACAAAAGCAATGTATGACCGCTTTCGCGGACGCATAATGTTCCCAATTTCCGATTCCAGTGGCCGGATTATTGCTTTTTCGGGAAGAATTCTGATTGATGATGGAAAATCGGCGAAGTATTTAAATAGTCCGGAAACCCCGATATTTAATAAATCTTCCGTGCTTTTTGGCATAGATAAAGCAAAAGATTCCATCCGCAAAAATAACTTTTCCATTTTAGTTGAAGGGCAGATGGATTTAGTTTTATCGCATCAGGTCGGTTTTAAAAATACTGTTGCATCTTCTGGCACGGCGATGAATGATTCGATAATATCTAAAGAGAACATTATAAATAATTTAGGGCTTGTTTGCAGATTATCTAAAAATATCGTTCTGGCTTACGATGCTGACAAAGCGGGAGTGAATGCTTCCAATCGTTTTGCAAAAATCGCATTATCTTTAGGGATGGATGTGAAAGTGGCCAGTATGAGAGAGGGTGTCGATCCAGCCGATATTATCTCCAAAGAGGGTAAAGATGCGTGGCATCAAGCAATCCGAGATTCAAAACATTTTATTCCATTTATGCTAGAGCGAATCTTGAAAGATGCATCTGGTGATGGAAGAAAAGTGGGCAGAGGAATTCAAGAACGTCTTTTGCCTTTTCTGAAGGATTTAGACAGCGCGATGGAAAAATCCCATTTTATCAAACTTATTAGCGATAAATCCGGCATAGCTGAAAAAGCTCTAATGGAGGATTTGCAGAAAGTAGAGTCAGAATTGAAATATGAAACAGAAGAAATCAAAATCGCGAAAGAAAATGTGGACAAAAAATTGAGAAAAGATCCGATTGAACGCAGACTGCTGGGAATAGCTTTTTGGCAGGAAAGTGTTAAAAGTAAGATCGTAGATCCAGAAATCATTTTTGCGAAACTAGGTAAAGTGAAGGAATATTATAAAGACAAAAAAGAAGATTTAATTTTCGAAGCGGAAGCTTTTTATTCCAATAGCGAAAACTTACAAAAAGATGTGCGAGAGATGCTACTTTCGATTGAAGAAGAATATCTTAATGAGGAGCTTGTTAAGAAAATGATAGAACTTAAAAATCTGAAAGATGAAAAGGCTAAATCCAATGTAATTGGATCGCCCGACACTTCAGCAAAAGTGTTTAGGGACGAAGCAGAAATTTTAAAAAGAATAAATGAAATAAATAAGAGGAAAGAAGAAATTAAAAATAGTCGCTAAAAAAATGAAAAAAAAGAAAATAAAAAAAGTAAATAAGAAGAAAACTATCAAGAAAATAAAAAAGTCCCGACCGAAAGCGTCGGGAAAAAAAGTTGCGAAATTATCTTCTCTAGAAAAAAAAGCGGAAAATTTGACTCGTATTTCAGATGAGCTTATAGAAAAAGGGCGCAAAAGGGGATTTATTACTTATGATGAAATATTAAAAACTTTTCCTGATGTTGAAAATAATATTTTATTTCTCGACGAGCTTTATGAGAAATTTGCGATTGCCGGCATTGATGTGTTGGAGGGGGGGAATTTACTCAATCTTAATGTGGATTTAGCCGATAAAGATTTGGGAAAGTCTGGTATGTATGATTCGATCCAAATGTATCTGAAGGAAATAGGCCAATATCCGCTGATTCACGCGAGTGACGAAAAAGAACTTGCCAAACGCATTGAACATGGCGATGAAGAAGCAAAAAATCTGCTGGCTCGCGCAAACTTGCGTCTGGTGGTTTCCATTGCCAAAAAATATGTCGGAAGATCTGCCAATTTAACTCTTCTTGATCTGATTCAGGAAGGCAATTTAGGCCTATTCAAGGCAGTGGAAAAATTTGATTGGACTAAAGGATACAAATTTTCCACTTACGCGACTTGGTGGATTCGCCAGTCTATTACTCGCGCGTTGGCGGATCAATCCCGCACCATCCGCATACCGGTTCATATGGTGGAAACAATTTCCAAATATAAGCAAACGCACCGTCGGCTTTCTCAGGATTTGGGCCGGGAACCATTAGCCGAAGAAATTGCCACCGAAATGGGTATTCCAGTGGAAAAAATTCACATAATTGAAAATATTAGCCAAGAAACTGTCTCTTTAGAACAGCCAGTCGGGGATGATGACGACAAATCAACTCTCGAAAATTTTATTCCGGATGATAAAATCTTGCGCCCAGATCAAGAATCTTCACGCCGGATTCTTTCCGACCAAATTCGCGAAGTTTTAAGTGAACTCAATCCCAAAGAGCGTAAAATACTTGAAATGCGTTACGGACTTCTTGACGGCATCCAACACACTCTTGAACGGGTAGGAGAAGAATTTGGCGTGACGCGCGAGCGTATCCGCCAAATTGAAGCGAAAGTTCACGAAAAACTTCGCCAGCATGACAAAATTGCGAGGTTGAAAAACTATTTTGACTAGTTAAACTAGATAACAAAATCATTCAAATGATAAAACTTATTTTAATAGTTGGATTAATTGTAAATTATGTACCTAAATTTAGACTTAGTGTTTTTAA
This sequence comes from uncultured Candidatus Saccharibacteria bacterium, assembly GCA_964554645.1. Lineage (GTDB taxonomy): Bacteria > Patescibacteriota > Minisyncoccia > Phycocordibacterales > UBA9973 > UBA9973. The sequence goes on from CAZKPK010000001.1 coordinate 62,556, forward strand.
ACAATTAAAATCTTTAAGAAAGATTTCGTTGATACTTTTTGAAATCATAATACCTTTGGTAGCCATAATTCAATTATATTTATTAAATCCAAAAAATAATTTCATTACATATATGGGAATTATAATTTTTTCTATTGGAATTGTATTAGGAACAATCGCTCGTTTACAGCTACGAGAAAATTATCTACCCATCTTAGCCACAAGTCCTTCAAGCAGAATTATTACTAACGGTATTTATGCATATATCAGACATCCGATTTACTTTGGTACGATATTAACTATCATGGGTTTTGAATTAGTTCTCTTTCCTTTTCTGTCTTTAATGATTTTAATCATAATTCCAATACTTGTTTGGCAAATTAACAAAGAAGAAAAGCTTCTTTTTAAACATCTCAAAAAAGAATGGGAAATATATATTTTAAGAACTCCTTTTAAATTAATACCTTTTGTATATTAACAACCAAAACAACAGCTAGATTTTACTTAGCCAAAAGGTTAAATTTTTTTACAGCTTAAAATAAATTTTTAAGACCCTTTTTTACTTTACTTAAATTTTTAGCATCCAATTTTTTTTATGTCTATTTGTTTATGCTTGATATCTTTAACCGAATAAATTTCCGGTTCATCAGCTAAAAAATCAAAACTCTTTGAATATGCGTTTATATTCGTTATTAATGAAAAGACGCGTTAAAATTCCCCTCTTGAGGGGTGGCTCGGTAATCCGAGACGGGGTGGATGTATTTTATTTCAACGCATTATCAATTTTTGGTTTTACCATTGTCCAAGATTCAGCGCCGTCGATGGTGGCGACAATTTTGCCGTTTTTCAAAATAAATCCTTTCGGGGTGCCTGTGACCCCCGCAGTCGTTCCTTCTTTTTTAGAATCAGCCACGGCTTGCGCGTATTTACTTTGATCTAAACACTGGTCAAACTGAACAACATTTAATCCCAAATTTTTGGCAAAATATTTTAAATTCGGATCAGAAAAATTTCCCTTGTTTTCTCCATTTTGGTGAGTATAGAGATAATCATGATATTCCCAGAATTTACCCTGATCTCCAGCGCATCTCGCAGCCTCGGCTGATCTTACGGATTCCGGTCCCAAAAACGCGAAGTCTCGATACACAAATTGCACATTCCCGTTTTTTACATAATCATTAATACCAATCATAAACGGAGTCCAGCTTGGATCGATTTGTTTTAAGTATTTAATAACATCTGTATCAGACACTAAACCGGAAACTGCTCCACAGAAAGGGCATTGAAAATCTTCATATAAAATAAGCGCAACCTTCGCATTTGAATTTCCAAGCACTCGATCTTCTTTTTCAACTGGGGCTAAAGATGTTATAGAAACCCCATTATCTACCGGATTCTGCGCCCCGCTGTCTTTTAGCAGAATCGCTCCGGCTATAATGATTCCGGCTACAATTATTGCTCCGGCTATTTGTTTTTGGTTGTCATTTTGCATTTGCGCATTATAGCATTGTTTTTAAAAATGTGCTATATTAAGGACATTAAAATTATTGTCTGATAGTCGTTCGGACAAATTATTTATTATTAATTTTAAAATGTATGTGTAATTCAATAAATGGTTGTTGCAAGGGTGGCTGCACTTCATCTTTGATTGGTAAAATCTTGCTAATCGTTGGAGGCGTCAACTGGGGTCTGGTTGGTGTTGGAATGTTGCTAGGTAGCAATTGGAATGTCATTAACCTGATTTTAGGATCCATTCCAACTCTTGAGGCTGTAGTTTACTTATTGGTAGGTATCGCAGCTGTCATGAATATTTTTGGCTGCAAATGCAAGAAATGCGTGGAGGCATGCGCTTCATGTGGCTCTGGCAATAAATCAGAAGGAGCTATGTAGTTCATTTTTTCTATTGAATTTTTTTTCAAAAAAGTCCCTATTTTAGGGGCTTTTTCGTTGCCTAAGGGCTTATTTTAATGTATATTTAAATTCTCGCATGAATTTTAAAAATAGCATATATTATCAAGTGGGCAGGGCAAGCGATCTTGCTGACGCAGACCGTTTTATATATAGAATTTTAGAAATAATTCCTGGTTTTTTAGCATGGTTTACCATCATCGGTGTTTTTCTGTTATCTTTTTACGCGCCATTTTATTCCGCTATTTTTATTATTGTTTTTGATATTTATTGGATTCTAAAAACAATTTACCTTTCTATCTTTCTAAGGCAAAATTGGAAAAAAACAAAATATAATTTGTCTATAAATTGGAAACAAAAACTTTCTAATTTGAAATATAATAGGGTGTATCATTTAATCTTGTTGCCTTTTTATAATGAATCATATGAAATCATCCAAAAAAGTATCACTTCGCTTGTTTTGTCCGAATACGATAAGAAAAAATTCATTGTCATTATTGCGGGTGAGGAAAGGAATAGGGCACATTACGAAAATACAAAACAAAAAATAGAAAAAGAATTTCCTAATATTTTTGGTAATATACTGTTTACCATGCATCCGAGCAATGTTCCGGGTGAAATGCCAGGCAAGGGATCCAATATTTCATATGCGATAGATATGGCTCGAGTGAAGATTCTAGATACACTGAAAATAAAATATGAGGATGTGCTGGTTTCCGCTTTTGATATTGATACTGTCATATATCCGCAATATTTTGAATGCTTGACTTGGTATTTTTTGACCACAGAGGATCCATTAAAATCTTCTTTCCAACCTATTCCAGTTTTTAATAATAATATATGGGAATCTCCAGCTTTTTCCCGAGTAGTGGCTTTTTCTGCTACATTTTGGCAGATGATTCAACAAGAAAGACCGAAAAGATTGACCACCTTTTCTTCTCACTCAGTATGTTTTAAAACATTATATGATGCTGGTTATTGGCAAAAAAATGTGGTTTCGGAGGATTCTAGAATATTTTGGAATTTACTTTTGGCGCATGATGGAGATCACAAAGTAGTTCCTCTGTGTTATCCAATATCTATGGATGCAAATTTAGCCCATAACTTTTGGCATACTACTAAAAATGTTTACAAACAACAAAGGAGATGGGCTTGGGGCGTGGAAAATGGTCCGTATGTTTGGTTTGGTTTTTTAAAGAATAGAAATATTTCAATAATTAAAAAGATTAGATTCACTTTTATTTTATTAGAAGGCTATTGGTCTTTGTCAACTAATCCCTTGATACTTTTTTTTCTTGGATGGCTTCCAGTTATTTTAGGCGGAAGAGTTTTTAATAGCACTATTCTTTCATATAATCTGCCTTTATTTACCAAAGTTCTTATGACTATATCAATGAGTGGTTTATTTTTATGTGTCCTGATTTCTATGAGTTTTCTTCCAAAACCTCCCCAAGGGTATGGTAGACTTAATAAATTATCAATGATTGTCCAATGGATTATGATACCTGTTACGATTATATTATTTGGCGCACTGCCCGGATTGGATGCTCAAACAAGGCTTTTGCTGGGTAAGTATATGGGTTTTTGGGTTACGCCGAAATATAGAAAGATAAAATGATTATGATTAAAAAATACACCAAATTAGCTATATTTTGTCTCGCTTTTATTGTCATTTCTCCGATTATTGTTTTATATGCCAAAGGAGATATTTTTACCAGTGGTTGGAATATATTAAAAACCGGAGGAATATATATAACTAGTGCTCCTATTGGGTCTGAAATTTTTATCAATTCCCAACTAAAAGGTTTAACCAGTTTTTTCTCTAGGAATGTTCTGATTAAAAGCTTGAGACCGAATACTTATGAGGTGTTGGTAAAAAAGGAAGGCTATAACGCTTGGACCAATAAAATAAAAGTTTCTGATAATTTTGTTTCTGATGCTAATGTTTTTATGTTGCCGACCGAGATTAAGTTAGAGGAAATAAAAAAATTTGATCTTACTCAAAAAGATAGTGAAAAAATAACTATACCCGCGTCAGTTAAAAATAAAGAGTATGAAGATGTCAATCTGGTTTTTTCCAGTCCATCAGTTTTGACACAAAAAACTTCAGCAAACACTACTCCTAAAATTGATTTTAAGGGCAATTTAGGAACAAAAAATTCGCCGATTATGGATGGCAAACTGGGTGTGTGGCGAGAGGGTGGTGAAGTGTTTGTGGCTTGGTTTGGCAGAAACGATACGGCGCCGAAATATCTCTGCCGAGAGTCCGATTGCATGCAGACGATAAGCGTATTTAATTTCGGAAAGCCAGTGCGTAACATTAATTTTTTTCCGGAATATGATGGTGTTATAATTGTTGCTCTAGAAAATAAAATAGAAGCTTTTCAGGCAGATCCGCATATTACGAAATTATTCCAAAAAATATATGTTGGCCAAAGTCCTGATTTCAGGATTATTGATGAAGTTTTGTATATAAAAGATAGAGATTTTATCGCGAAGGTGACTTTATAAATTATGAATAATTAAAATGTTGTCGAATCGAAAATTGAAGCAAAAAGAATTATTTGTCTTTGATCTGGATGGTACAATTATCGAGACAAAGTCGCCGATGGAGCCGGAGATGTCCAAGCTCATAACTCGGTTGATTAAGACAAAGAAAGTGGCCATTATAGGCGGAGGCAAATACTCCGTTTTTCAAGAACTGTTTGTGTGCAAACTTAAATGCAAGCAAGAGCTTTTTAAAAATCTTTTCCTGTTTCCCGCCACTTCCACTATCTTTTATAAATATCACCATGGATGGAAAAAAATCTATGCCCTACATCTTTCCTCTGGTGAAATAAAAAAAATTAAACAAGCATTCCAGGATGTATTTAAGGAAATTGGGTATAAGCACCCCAAAAAAACTTATGGAAAAATCATTGAAGATCGAGGTACCCAGGTATCTTTTTCGATATACGGGCAAGATTTGGTCAAAGTGCTGGGGAGAAAGGGGGTGCGGATGAAAAAAGAATGGCTGAAAAAAAACCTGAAATTAAAAATGAAAATTGCCAGATTGGTGGGGAAGAAGCTTCCCGGCCTAGAAGTTCGGGCAGCGGGGTTTACGACGATAGATGTGACTAGGCGTGGAATCGACAAGGCTTATGGTATACATCAAATTGAGAAACATTTGAGAATTCCGATTAGAAAAATGTTTTTCATTGGAGATGGGATTTTTCCCGGGGGAAATGATTATGCCATTGTTAAAACTGGGATAGATTATGAGTATGTAAAAAACCCAAATGAAACGAAGGAAATTATTAATAAAGTTTTATCAGATGAAAACACGAAAGATGATTAAAGGATTTACAGCAGGAAGCATGGATTTGCTTCATGCGGGACATGTTCTGATGTTGAAAGAATGTCGTGAACAATGCGACTATTTGATAGTTGGTCTTGAAATTGATCCGTCTGTAGACAGGCCCGACAAGAAAAAACCCATTGAAACACTGGAAGAGAGAAAAATTAGACTAGAAGGTTGTAAATATGTTGATGAGATAATCACTTACAAAGATGAAGTGGATTTATATAATTTACTAAAAGAAGTAAAACCCGATGTTCGTTTTATGGGAGTGGATTGGAAAGATAAACCTAATTATTCAAGGGATTTATTGCCTACAATGAAGGTTGTCTATAATAGCCGAAATCATTCTTATTCATCTTCATCACTTAGAAAACATATTTATGAAGCGGAAAAGTTGTTGGACAAAACCGGTAAATAAAACCCTAAAAGAGAATACCCAAACAGGTTCTTAATTATTTTGGGAGCCGGCACGAGGGATCGAACCCCGGACATCTTCTTTACAAAAGAAGTGCTCTACCAACTGAGCTATGCCGGCAATATTAAACTCAAGTTTTCATCCTATCACATTTATTACAAGTTTTCTTCTTTTTTTATTTTGCGCTTAATTTCTCTGATTTTTTGTTTGTAATCTAAAACAATTTTCAGGAATCTAGAAATTTCTTTTTTTTCACCATTTCGATGATTTTCCCTGCTCATATTTTGTATTTTAATTTTTACTTCCTTATACTTATCTTTTAAAAAATTGGTGAATCGAAGATAGAGTCGTAACACCGTCACTAACCCGGCATATCCGTATTTTTTTACATTTTGGACCGTTCTGTTTTTAATTTCTTTTAAGTAAGGGAACTCCAAAAAGACTTCTTGATGATTCAAAGCTTGTTCGTGTTCTAATACAGCCAATTTTCTTCCTATCATAACGATGATAGAAAGAAGCGAGGCAAAGAATAAAATTAGAAGGAGATACATCATATCATTTTATATTCATATTGAATAACGTTTTACTTCCTTTATCTTTGCTTTCTTTTTTTCCAAAAGTTTGCCGACTGTTTCATTTGCGTCCTTTTCCGCATTTTTTATAAATAATTGGTGAAGCAAAGTTTTTTCTTTAAAATAGGCGCTAATTTTTCCGTCCAATATTTTTTTCTTTATCTCCTGCGGTTTATCAATATTCGCGATTTCTTTTTGAAAAACTTCTGTAATTATTTTCCTTGCATCTTCCGTTATTTCTTCTTCCCTGATATATTCCGGTTTCATGGCGGCAATATGCATTGCGATATCTTTTGCCAATTCAACATCTCCGCCCGCCAAACTCACGATAACCGCTATCTTCTTGTTGTGCACATAACTCCCTAAAATATCACCCGATACTTCATACATATCTCCTAACTGAATATTTTCTCCAGTTTTTTGGATTATGGGGTCTATCATGTCTTTCGCTTCTTTTTTTGCTTTTTCTATCCCGAGTGAAAAAGCCTTTTCTAGAAGGTTTTTAAGCAAATTTACAAAATCCTCATTTCTAGAAACGAAATCGGTCTCGCAATGTAGAGACACGAGAACCGCTTTTTTGCTCCCCACTTTAATCATTACCGCGCCATCTTTAACTTCGCGATTAATTTTTTTAAGCGCGATGTCCGAACTCGTTTTTTTTAGAATCGCTAGCGCCTTTTTCCTGTCGCCTTCAGCTTCCTCAAGCGCGCGCTTGCATTGCATCACAGATATGCCTGTGTTTTCTCTTAATTCTTTTATCATCTCTGTTGTTATCTTTAGTGACATAATTTTATCCGTTTCCGGCAAAAGTCTTGCCTGCTTTGCGCCCGGCAGGCTCTACTATGGGGATGCTTTAGTTGGCGCAACCATAACACTTGTTTTATAAGCATTCGCTATCGCTCCCGCGAAAAACTTTATAGAAGGTATGCTGGAATCATTGGCAATGATCGGGTATCTAATACCCTTAATATTCGAATCAGAATTCACCAGAGCCACAATAGGCACATCTTTGTTTTTAGCTTCAGTGGTTGCAATATGTTCTGCTCTGCTGTCTATTATGAACAAAGCATCAGGAATCTTCTTCAAGCCAATCAGTCCGGAATAATATCTTTCAAGTTTTTCCATTTTTTTTGCCAGAACCCCCCGTTCTTTTTTGGTGTATTTATCCAGTCCGCCTTCCGCGCTGTCTTTGCGATAATTTTCAAGTTCGATAATTCTTTTCTTTATTTCCGTAAAATTACTCAAAGTGCCTCCGATCCAGCGTTCAGTGACGTAGGGCATATTCAAAGACTCCGCTATATTTTTAATCGCATCCTTGGCTTCGGGTTTTGTGCCAACAAAAAGAACAACCTGACCAGCGACACTTAAGTTTTTTATAAATTCCAAAGCGTGTCCCAGCATAACACTCGTTTTTTCAAGGTCTATTATATCCGTTTTGTGTTTCGTGGTATATATATATTTTGAGACACTCGGGTGCCTTCTTGTTTTTGAATAACCGTAATGCGCTCCAACTCTGAACATTTTTTCTATTAATGTATCGGTATCTACTTTTTTTGAATCTGCTTTTTGCATACGGGTTAATATAGCAGAAAGAAGGTCTTTTTGCAAATTAGATTCTCCTCTTGAGGTCGCCCGAACTTTTTGCAAAGTGAAAAGTTTTAGGGTAAGATGGACTAATGAAACAATCAAAGCTTTTTTCTAAAACCAAAAAGGAGAGTCCAGCTGATGAAGTGTCCAAAAATGCCGAGCTCCTTATCCGCGGAGGCTTTGTCCACAAAGAAATGGCTGGAGTTTATAGCTATCTGCCTTTAGGACTCATGGTTCTCAAAAAAATTGAAAATATTATTCGGGAGGAAATGAATAAAGTCGGCGGAATTGAAGTTTTAATGTCTTCTTTCCAGCCCAAAGAAAATTGGGAAAAAACCGGCCGGTGGAAGGCGATGGACGACTTATATAAAGTCGGCGATTCTTCAGGCAGAGAAGTTGCTTTGGGTCCGACTCACGAAGAAATCATTGTTCCTATTTTGAAAAATTATGTTTCTTCGCACAAAGATTTTCCCGTCGCGGTGTATCAGATTCAAAATAAGTTCCGGATGGAACTTCGGGCAAAATCGGGGATGCTTCGGGGTAGGGAATTTATGATGAAAGACATGTATTCTTTTCACGCCTCCAAAGAAGATTTCGAAGAATTTTACAACAAAATGAAAGATGTCTACAAAACAATTTTCAAGAGAACTGGTATTGGCCACTTGACTTATCTGACTTTCGCCTCCGGCGGAACTTTCTCAAAATATTCGCATGAATTTCAGACTATTTCTCCCGCCGGCGAAGATACTATTTATGTTGATGAAGAAAGTGGCATCGCTCTCAATAAAGAAGTTTTGAGTGATGAAGTTTTAAGTCAATTAAATTTAAAGAAAAATAAATTATCTGAGTATAAATCTATTGAGGTAGGCAATATTTTTGATTTAAAAACAAAATATTCGGAGCCGTTTGATTTAGCATACACAGATGCAAAGGGAGCAAAACACACTGTTTTAATGGGTTGTTATGGCATAGGGCTCTCGCGCCTTTTAGGCGCTATTGTGGAAGTTCTTTCTGACGATAAGGGAATAATTTGGCCGGAATCAATAGCGCCGTTTGCAGTTCATTTGCTTGCTTTGGGGGAAGACGAAAATGTTTTGAAAGAAGCTAATAAAATTTATGAGAGTTTGCAGAAAAATAATATTGAAGTCTTGTTTGACGATCGCGGGAATATATCTGCCGGGGAAAAATTCGCCGATGCGGACCTTTTGGGTATTCCTTATCGAGTGGTCGTTTCAGAGAGAAGCCTGAAAGATTTACCCGCCGGAGCGGGAAGTGGCGTAGAAATAAAAAAGAGAAATGAGAAAAGGGGAAAGGTTGTTTCTTTAGAAGAATTATTAAAAATGTTAAAAAGCAACTTGGAGGTTTTTCCTCCATTTGGAGGAAAAACCTCCAAGTAAGATGCTCGAAAAATTCTACAAATTAGTTTCCAATGACATAGGCATAGATCTGGGCACCTCAAACACCCTGGTCTATTTGAAAGGTCACGGAATTGTAGTTAATGAGCCTTCGGTGGTGGCGGTCAACATTAAAACCAACCAAATTCTGGCTGTTGGCCTAAAAGCCAAGGAAATGTTGGGCCGCACTCCCGGGCACATCAGAGCCATTCGCCCACTGGTTGATGGTGTCATCTCGGATTTTGAAGTTACCGAAGAGATGCTTTCATATTTGATAAATAAAGCGGACCGAATGTCCAAAAAATTAGCGCGGCCGAGAGTCTTGATCGGTGTGCCGACCGGCACGACCAATGTTGAAACGCGCGCTGTGTATGACGCGGCGCGGTCGGCTGGAGCGCGGGAAGTTTTCTTGGTGGAAGAACCGATGGCGGCCGCTATTGGCATCCGGTTGCCGATTAAAGATCCTGTCGGTTCCATGATCATAGATATCGGGGGAGGCACGACGGATATCGCAGTGATTTCTTTAGGCGGGGTGGTCAAGTCAAAAAATTTGAAAATAGCCGGTGATAAATTGGATAACGATATTATCACTTATATGCGCGACGAATTTAAGATACTTATTGGCGACCGGACGGCGGAGATGGTAAAAATTGCCATCGGTTCGGTTATTTCGGGAGTCTATATGGAGACAGAAGTTCACGGGCGCGATCTTTTAACCGGACTTCCGCGCGTTGTGTTAGTGACCGATTCCGATATCCGCGAAGCTTTTTCTTCATCAATTAAGGGATTAGTGGAAGGCATTAAAGATATGCTGGAGACAACGCCGCCGGAAATTTTATCGGACATAATGCACAGAGGCATCACTCTTTCCGGCGGCGGGGCTTTAATATCCGGCCTTGATCAGCTTTTACAAACTGTTCTTAAAATTCCGGTTTATGTCGCGGAAGATCCGCTTTCGGCCGTGGCCCGCGGAACGGGGGTAATTTTTGACGATCTTCCATTTTACAAAGAAGTTTTGATTGGGAATCAAGATGAATTACCTCCTCGATAAAAATGCAAAGAGGAAAAAATTTTTCCAGATTACGGCGCTCCTTTTCATTTGCCTTATTTTATTTTATTTTCGATCCGATATTTTTCGCGGATTGTCTTATGCGAGCCACGCCGTTTTTCGCCCGATTTTGGTTTTAGGAAATAATTTCGGAGATAAATTCAGGACTGTTCGCGCGTATTTTTCCTCAAAAAATTCCCTTTTTAGGGAGAATGAAAATTTAAAGATGCAAATGAACGAAGATCAGGCAACAGTGGCAAATTATAATTCTATTCTAGTGGAAAATATCAGTCTGAAAGAAATTTTAGAAAGAAAAGATCCAAAAACAAATATGACTTTGTCTGCTATTTTATCCAAGCCCAATCAAAATCTTTACGATACGCTTATTATTGACGCAGGCATAAAACAGGGGATAAAAGTGGGAGATACGGTTTTTGCCCTTGGGAATATTCCCATTGGACGAGTGAGTTCAGTTTATAACAACTCTGCCAAAGTAGTTTTGTTTTCGAATCTGGGAGAAAAAACGCAAGCGATGATAGTTCCGCAGAATATTTTTATGGAAATTGTCGGGCGAGGCGGGGGTAATTTTGAAATGATCCTGCCGAGAGATTTAACGCTTACCAAAGGGGATCAGGCAATTTTGCCCGGCATTGCCACCTATGTTTTGGGTCTTGTAGAAACGATAATTTCCGATCCGCGCAATCCTTTTGTGAAGGCGTTGTTGGTTAGTCCGGTAAATACGCGGGAATTGAAGTTTGTGGAGGTGGAAAAGCAGAAATAATGAACTTCAAAATTGAAAAAAAATTAAAAAATAGTTTGGGTAGAGCGGGTGTGTTGAAAACCGCGCATGGAGAAATAAATACTCCGGCTTTTGTGCCGGTGGGAACAAAAGCGAGCGTCAAAGCGCTTACTCCGGAGCAAGTTTTCGATTTAGGGGCGGAAGTTATACTCGCGAACACTTATCATCTTTATCTGCAACCGGGCGATGAACTAGTTGGGAAAGCGGGAGGACTGTATAAATTTATGAATTGGAATGGTCCGATAATGACGGACTCCGGCGGGTTCCAAGCCTTTTCTCTCGGAGTGGCATATGATTATGGCGTCAGTAAATTTATCGCGACAGATGCGCCTTTACCCGAAATCGTAGAAGAAGCGTATAACATCACTCGCAAAAATAAAAAAGCCTTTATCACGGAGGACGGAGTTAAATTTCAATCTATGATTGACGGAAGCGAGCATTTTTTATCACCCGAAAAATCCATCGAAATCCAACACAATCTTGGCGCGGATATAATTTTTGCTTTTGACGAATGTACTTCGCCTCATGCTTCATACGAATATATAAAAGAAGCGATGGAACGAACGCACCGGTGGGCGGAGAGAAGCTTGGCGAGACATCAGAAACTAGCTGGCGAAGCGGAATCTTCTTTTTTGGAGTCGCTGTCTGGGCTTGCTAGCCCAGCGCTGCCTCCCCGCCCGCTTTCGCCAGAGCGAAGCGATGGCGGGCAGGTCGGCTCGTCAGCCTGCGAGACACTCCAAAAAAGAAATTCCGCTTCGCCAGCCCTTTTTGGCATTGTGCAAGGCGGAAGATACAAAGATTTAAGAGAAAAATCTGCGAAGACAATCGGAACGATGGATTTTGCTGGATTCGGCATCGGCGGGTCTTTTATAAAAGAAGATATGAATGAAGCGGTGAAATGGGTGAATGAAATACTGCCGGAAGAAAAACCGCGGCATCTTTTGGGAGTAGGGGAGCCGGAGGATTTATTTTACGCCATCGAGAATGGCTGCGATTTATTTGACTGTGTCGCGCCCACCCGTCTTGCCCGCAACGGTACGCTCTATACTCAAAATGGAAAGATAAATATAATGAATGCGAAATATAAAAATGATTTTCAGCCTATCGAAAAAGACTGTCCTTGTTACACTTGTAAAAATTATACCCGCGTCTATGTTTCGCACCTTTTCCATAGTAAAGAAATACTCTCTAGCACTCTTGCCTCCATCCATAATTTATATTTCATCGTTAATTTAGTGAAAAAAATAAGGCAATCAATTTTAGACGGTGATTTTTTTGAATTTAAGGAGAGGTTTTTAAAAAATTATTTAAAATAATTTATGAAAAATTTTTTCAGGAATTTTGTTGCAATCATTATTTTTTTTCTAGCAGGATTTTTCCTAATCGGTCAGTCTGTTAAAAACTTGATGCCGGAAAATATCAAGTATGTAAAAATAGCAGGACAGAGCATTAAGGTTGCTTTGGCTTTAACTCCGGTGGAGCAAGCGCAGGGGCTTTCTGGGAAAAGTGAGTTGCAAGAAAGTGAAGGCATGCTGTTTGTTTTTGATCATCCGGATAAATATTATTTTTGGATGAAAGATATGAATGCATAAGTTCAGATACATATGGCACTCCTAATTAAGTTAGGAAATGCGTCAA
>CAZKPK010000002.1:0-67358 GCA_964554645.1 uncultured Candidatus Saccharibacteria bacterium
TTCGGTAACAAAAGAGATTAACTCCTTGGTAACAGTTTAATATGAGCTATAGCGACTGGCTGTGGATTACTAAAATCATTAGAACTATGGAGGAAACTCCTCCGTCTCAGCTTGTACCAAACGAAGTTGAGGGGGAACCAGCAGTAACTACCCCTGAAACTACTCCAACCCCGAAACCGGAAGTGACAGCGGACACCGCAGATGAAACGATATTGTAATTCATATTTTATGATTTTGTCTTGGTATATCTGGTGGCTCGTCCAAGCCCTATTCGTTCAACGAGCTTCAAACTCACAAGGCGGGTAAGAACTTGTTTAATCGTTGCTTCAGGTACTTTCGGCAATTTCTCTTTTATATCCATCACAGCCAGCGACTTTGTGTTAAACAACGAATATACTTGCAGTTGTCTTTCAGACAATAGTTTTATGGGGTCATCATTCTCCATAAGTTTTTGGGCTTGCTTTGCTTGTTCCAAAAGCACATCTAAAAAGAAGCTAAGCCACGGCCCTATATTTTCTTTTTCTGTCTTATGATTTTTCTGAGATTGCCTTAACGACACATAATACGCATCTTTCTTATCTTCAATAATTTCTTCCAAGGAAACATACGGAATGTATTCATAGCCCGCTTGTAAAAGCAAAAGATTGGTAAAGGCACGCGAAAGTCGCCCATTGCCGTCTTCAAACGGGTGAATTGCTAGAAATTCAAAAATGAAGTTTGCAATAACAAAAAGCGGATGGAGCGAGTGTTCTCCCAAGGTTTCATTTGTCCAGTAGAGAACATCATCCATTTCTTTTTTTACCAGCCACGGCTCCGTCGGCTCAAAGATAGTCACTTGCGCTCCTTCTTTATTACGAGCTACAACACGATTTTCCTTACCCTTATACTTGCCTTTGTGAAGTTTGTCTTTCTTTGAATAGTGCAAAAGTATTTCGTGAAATTGTAGGATAAAAGATTCAGAAAGTTTTAAGGTTTTCCAGTTGTCAAAAATTCGTCCAAGTAAATTAGCATATCCAGCCACTTCTTCCTCATCACGATTTTCGGGAGGGTTTGATTTTAGTGCTCTTAAAAACCGCTCAATTTCCATATCAGTCATCTTAGCTCCTTCAATACGAGTAGAGGCGCCCGTGCTGGTGATAATGACGGACTTCTTAAGCTTGCCTAAAATTTGCGGATTTATCGCAATTCCGCCCCGCCATTGCCCTTTCAAGTCATCAATTTGACCAAGTTTAATAATGGTTTCTGGGGTAGTTGGTATTCGTTTTTGGAAACGTTCTTTCATAATCATTCAGCTATACATAGCTATATACGATTATAGCCGATTACATCCGAAAAGTAAAGGGTAAGTGTACCCCATTTCTTAGACAAGATGCTTGACCGTATTAAAAAAGGAGAAGCGAATGGAATTATTTGTTGGAACCTCAATCGCCTTTCCAGAAATCCTGTAGATAGCGGAAAACTTCAGTGTCCGATACTGCGTCGGTAGTAACTCCTGAAACTGAACCTGAATCTAACCCCACCCTAACCCTCCTCCGAAGGAGAGGGGACGGAATCCGAAGTCTCCCCTGTTGGGGAGGTGTGGAGGAAGTGAGCATAGTTGCTGATTCCGAATCCCAGCCCGAGGCTACTCCAACTCCGGAACCTGAAGTGACAACGGGCACAGTAGTGGAAACTCCAGAAACATCTCCATGAGGTAAAAATTAAATCTCAAAATTTTCTTTTGATAAAGATGATTGTCTAATTATAGAGTGTAAAGTGCCTATTGGAATCTCTTTTTTATTTGCTGGTACTATGACAGTTTTACTTTGAGTTTCTTGTTTTCTAAATTTTAAGTGACTGCCTTTTTGAGATATAAAAACAAAACCATTATTTTCTAGAATTTTTATTACTTGTCTAGAAGATAAAAGTTTAGGCATAACTCAACGCTAAAGACATAAGTTCTGCGCTCTTTACTTCTTGTATCTTAGAAATTTTGGCATCTTCAAAATAAAGATCCAAAGCTTCACTTAAATTTTTCAGGGCCTCGTTTTTAGTTTTACCAAAACTAGAGATATCAATATTCAAACATTGAGAAACATAATATTTTCCTTCTTTCCAAACCACATTTTGGAAGTTAAATTTCTTCATAAATATATTGTAGCATAACTTATTTATTTGGCAAACGGATGAATTTTAGGGTATGATGGAAGCATATGCGAGAATATGATCATAAAAAGATAGAACCTCAAAAAGGAATAACTGTTATAGAATTATTGGTGGTCTTGGCAGTGTTAGGTATTATAATGGCAGTCGCGCTTCCGCAGTTTGCTAAAATAAAAGAAAATCAAGTGTTGAAAAATGGAGTTGGAGATATTTTATCGTCTCTAAACAAAGCGCGTTCGCAAACTCTTTCGTCCTTAAATTCTTCGGAATACGGGGCGCATTTTCAATCCGATAAAGTTGTAATTTTTAAAGGCAGAGTTTTTTCGTCTGGGGATGCAAATAATGAAAGTATTAGCGTCACAACGCCCGCCAGTATTACCAATGTTACCTTAGGTGGTGTGAGCGGAACTTTTGGCGATATGTATTTTAATCGTCTCTCTGGAAGTCCAAGCGCGACTGGCGCCGTCACTATCTCTACCCCAAACTATTCAAAAATTATTTCAATTTCTGCCACTGGTATGGCGAGTGTGAATTAGGTGGGATTTACCCCCACACCTTTCCTTGCGTCGCAAAATTTGCCAGTCTATTATCTAGATATAAAAATGAAACATCTTTTAAAAAACATAATTCTCAGAAAAAATTCCTATTTGGCGGGGGCAAAAACGCAAGGAAAGGTGTGGGGGTTTATGGTCGTTGAGGTATTGGTGGCTACCTCGATTATCACCGCTTCCATTTTGGCTACGATGGTCGTCGCGCAAAAATCTGTTTATGTTGCTCGCCAAGCTCTTCATACAACCCAAGCAGCCTTTTTATTGGAAGAAGGAGCGGAAGCGGTCCGGATACTTAGAGACAATGCGTGGAGCAATATAGTTTCTCTTAATTCTTCGGAGTCCATAGGTATTTTTACCAGAACGGTTGTCGCTTCGAGTGTGAATCGTGATAATACCACCAAAGATATATCTTCTACGGGCACGGACGATCCCGGAACAAAATTAGTGACCGTGGCAATATCTTGGCCAGAAGGGGGAGTGGTCGTGACCAAGACTTTACAATTTTATATATCTGATATTTTTTCTTAACCAAAAATATGCCCAGCATGATTTTACTAAATCAAATGAAAAATTTTTTCAAACAAAAAAATAAAGGCCGAAAGGTCCTGAGCGAAGCGAAGGGTTATGCGATCCTAGAACTTCTTTTTTATATTGCCTTTTTTGCCATTTTTTCTTTGATAGTGATTAACGCAATGATTACAATGACAAAATCATTTCGAGAAACTTCCATATACGGAGAATTGGCGCAAAGCGGAGTCATAATGGAAAGGATGTCTAGAGAAATTAGGCAAGCTTATGACATAAGCTCCATTGGCGCGAATAATTTAAAACTCAATACCAAAGATGATGCTGGCGCGAACAAAACAATAGAGTTTTTACTTTCTGGCTTTAATTTGCAACTTCTTGAGAATAATATTTTTACGGGGAATTTAAATGCGCCCAATATCGCTGTTACCGTCCTCGCTTTTTCACAAATAACCACTGTTAAAGGAAAAGCGGTCAAAATATTTCTGACAGTCAAGTCAAACAATGACGCGCTAAACCGCACTTTTGATTTTTATGACACGATTGTGCTAAGAGGAGCTTATCAATAAAATGAAAAAATTAAATTTTAAAAAAATTAAGAAAAATAAAGGAGCGGCTATGCTGATCTCTGTCGTCTTTTTTCTTTTTATTTCTTTGGCGATAATTTCTGGGCTGGTAGGGCCAACAGTGCGTGAATTTAAAAATGTCACGATGAATTTTGATTCAAAAAAATCTTATTTTTTGGCCGAATCGGGAAGCGAAGACGCGCTTTATCGGATACTAAACAATCTGGCTATCGGGAGCAGCGAAACAATTACTTTAGATTCTAATTCGGCTACGACAACGGTTGACACTATTTTGGGTAATAAAGAAATTAGTTCACTTGGAGACGTGGGGAGCTTGCAACGAAAGACAAAGCTTGCGCTTTCCACCGGTCCGGGCGCTTCTTTTAACTATGGTGTGCAAGTTGGACAGGGAGGGCTTGTTTTAGAAAATACCGCCAGAATAACTGGCAATGTTTATTCCAGTGGAACTATCACTGTTTCTGACAATACTGTATATGGTGACGCTATTTCAGCTGGCGCAACGGGATTAATTAATAATATCCATACCACAGGCTCTGCTTATGCTCATACAATCCAAAATTCCGACATAGATATGGATGCTTATTATGCGATAAAAACCAATACCACAGTTGGTGGAACTTCCTATCCAAATAGCCCAGATCAGCCTGTTGCTAGTATGCCGATTTCTGATAACCAGATTGCCGATCTGGAAGCTGACGCTCTGGCCGGGGGCATTTTCAGTTCGCCTTGTCCATACACGATTAACTCCGATAGAACATTAGGTCCCGTAAAAATAACTTGTGATTTGGAAATTAGCGGCGATCCCACCGTTACCCTTAATGGCTCGGTATGGGTTACTGGTAACGTTTTAATACAAAATAGCGCCATTATTGAAGCTTCCGCCGATTTGGGAAACAAGAGTGTTGCCATTATCGCTGATAATCCAAACAACAGAACATCAAGCAGTCAAATTGATTTAAAAAATAGTTCTCAATTTTCCGGTTCCGGATCTGCCGGCTCATTTGTCTTTTTGATCTCTCAAAACAATAGCGCTGAATTGGGAGGAGACGAAGATGCTATTTCTATGGACAACTCTTCCAGCGGGTCTGTAGTTTTGTATGCCGGTCATGGTTTAATAAACATCCAAAATAGCGCTACCTTGAAAGAGGTGACGGGATACAAATTAAAAGTTAAAAATTCAGCCAATATTATTTATGATACTGGATTAACGAGCACTTTATTCACATCGGGTCCGGGAGGAGGATACGAAATAATTGGCTGGAAAGAAAGTCAATAAATTAGGTTGTAGTTTCTAGGTTCTAGGTGCTAGAATAGACAAATGTCTAAAAAAATTATTATCGGCAATTGGAAAATGAATCCGCCCACCTTGAAAGAAGCGGAGAAATTGTTTGCTGACGTGGCGAAAGGTGTTTCGGCGGTAAAAAAAACGGAAATCGTCATATGCCCGCCGTTTATCTACTTAAATAAATTAACAAAAATTAAAACTGATAAAATAAAGCTCGGCGCGCAGAATGTTTTTTATGAAGAGGCGGGGGCTTATACCGGAGAAGTTTCGGCCCTCATGCTAGAGAACATCGGGGTAAAATATGTTCTAGTTGGACACTCGAAAAGGCGAGAGCTGGGGGAAACGAATTTTGATGTTAACCGGAAAGTAAAAGTTTCACTGCAAGTGGGGCTTGCGCCGATACTTTGTGTGGGAGAAAATTTACGGGACGAAAATCATGATTATTTTAAGCTGGTCGAGACCCAAGTTGTTGAATCGCTGGAAGGTGTTTCCAAAGACTTTCTCTCCAAAATCATCATTGCTTATGAACCCGTTTGGGCGATTTCTACCACCCCCAACCGCCAGGATGCCACCCCGCATGATTCTGAAGAAATGGCTATTTTTATAAAAAGAATTCTGGTTGATAAGTTCGGCGTAAAAATTAAAATGCCAAAAATTATTTATGGAGGAGATATAAATGAAAAAAACATCGGGGAGTTTTTAAAAGCTGGCGGAGTCGAAGGCGCGCTGATTGGTCGCGCGAGCCTAGATGTGAAAAAATTTATAGAGATTGTTAAAATATGCGAAGCCTTGAGCAAATAAAAGACATCAAAGACAAAACTGTAATCGTGCGGGTGGATTTTAACGTGCCCATCAAGAACGATGAAGTAGAAGATGATTTTAAGATTAGAGCGGCATTACCGACGATAAATTTTTTATTAAAAAAAGGCGCGAAAATTATTTTGGTTACCCACTTAGGCAAAAGCCTGTCCGCCTCTGGCGGAATGGTAGCCAACCTAGAGCCAGTTATTCAACGTTTTTGGGAAGTGGCTAAGTTTAAAAAAGATCGGATAGAATTTTTTGAAAATGCGCGAAAATTTCCGGGGGAAGAAAAAAATGACCCTGTTTTTGCAAAAAAGCTTGCCCGCTTGGGTGATATTTATGTGAACGACGCTTTTTCTGTTTCACACAGAGAACATGCTTCTATTGTTTTATTACCAAAACTTCTTCCATCTTATGCCGGATTCCAGCTGGAGAAAGAAATAAAAAATTTATCTCGCGCTTTTGAAAAACCGAAGCACCCGTTTTTATTTATTTTGGGCGGCGCGAAGTTTTCTACTAAAATACCCTTGATTGAAAAATATTTAAAATTGGCCGACCAAGTTTTTGTCGGTGGAGCGTTGGCGCATAACTTTTTTAGAGCGAAAGGTTATGAGGTGGGGCAATCTTTTATCAATGATCCAAATTATGAAATTAAAAAATTGTTTAAAAATGAAAAATTAATTTTACCAGTTGACGTGATTGTAAGGTCTGGGAATAAATTAATTAATAAAAGAGCAAATCAGGTTGGGAAAAATGAAATTATTTTAGATATTGGGGCTGAAACGGTAAAAAATCTGGCATCCATGATTAAAAAATCAAAATTTATTCTCTGGAATGGTCCGCTTGGTAAATATGAGGATAAGGGAGGCAAAGCCACTAAACAAGTTTTAGAATTCGTCCTAAAATCAAAAGCGGAAATTATAATTGGGGGAGGGGATATCGTGTCTGTTTTTTCTTCGCTAAAACCTAGTAGCTCTCAGCTAGAACCTAATTTATTTGTATCTACTGGCGGCGGAGCGACACTGGATTTTCTGGCAAATGGCACTCTCCCGGGCATCAAAGCCCTCCTTCGTTGAAACTACGGGCGGGCAAGCGCTTGAGTAATTTTTTTTACCACCACTTTCTCTTCGCCTTTTTGATATAGCCTTTTCCCATGCCACGAGCCAAAACCATCGTTGGCAATTCTCGGAATTACATGGATATGCGAATGAAAAACTGCTTGTCCCGCAGCTGGATCATTGTTTATCGTTACATTTATACCGTCGGCGTTTAACCCTTCTTTGATTGCGTGAGATATTTTTTTTACAGTTTTCATCATATCCAATAATATTTCTTCCGGAGTTTCATATATATTAATGTAATGTTTTCTCGGTATAACCAAGGAATGTCCAATATTTACCGGAGTGATGTCTAAAAAAGCCAAAGTGGTTTTATCTTCGTATACCTTTTGACATGGTATTTCTCCTTTAACTATTTTACAAAAAATGCAGTCTGACATACTGCTATTATAGCAAACTGTGGTAAAATTTCATTTATGTCTGAATTACTTGATATTTTGCTTGAAAAAAGAGGAATTGTGGATTCAGCGCAAGCGGAAATTTTTTTGAACCCAGATTACAAGCGAGATTTATACGACCCTTTTCTGATGAAAGATATGGAAAAAGCTTGTGTTCGTCTTTTTGAAGCAATAGAAGCAAAAGAAAAAATAGTTATTTACGCGGATTATGATTGCGATGGAATTCCGGGAGCCGTTATTTTGACTGACTTATTTAAGTTATTAAACATACCTGTTGAAGTTTACCCCCACACCAAATCTTTTGGTGTGGGGGTGTATATTCCGCAAAGAAATTCTGAAGGTTACGGGTTGAATCTTGATGCGATAAAAATTTTTGCCAAGTCTGAAGTGAAACTTCTAATAACCGTTGACCTTGGCATTACTGCAGTTGCCGAAGTGGCTCAAGCAGAGGTAGATGGTATCGATGTGATAATTACCGATCATCATTTACCTCGCCAAAGCTCAAGCGACGGCGGGCCCGCCTTCGATCTTCCCAGAGCTTACGCGATTTTAAATCCAAAAGTGGATAATTATCCGGAAAAAATGTTGTGCGGGGCAGGTGTGGCATTTAAATTAGCGCAAGGATTCATAAAAAAGTATGGAGAATATTTTAAAATCAAAGATGGCGCGGAAAAATGGATGCTGGATATGGCGGGTTTGGCGACGCTTTCTGATATGGTTCCGCTTCTGGGAGAAAACAGGGCTCTGGCGTATTTCGGAGTGAAAGTTTTGAAAAAATCTCCCCGTCCGGGCTTACAAAAACTTCTGGCAAAAATGAATATTGATCAGAGATATCTTTCGGAAGATGATATTGGTTTTATGATTACCCCCAGACTAAACGCGGCTTCCAGAATGGGCGATCCAATGCGGGCATTTGAACTTCTGGCGACCGAAGATGAAACGGAAGCCGGCGCGCTCGCAGACCATTTATCTGCAATAAATGACGAAAGAAAAACTATCGTTACGGGAATTATGCGCGAAGTCAACAAGAAGTTTCAAAAGCGCGAGTCTCGGGAGGTAATAGTGATAGGCAATCCAAATTGGCGCGTGGGAGTTTTAGGGCTGGTGGCCGGGAAAATTTCCGATGAATGTCAAAAACCTGTTTTTGTTTGGGGGAAGGATGAAAACGATTGCATTAAAGGTTCTTGCCGGAGCGATGGCTCGGTATCCATAGTAGAACTTATGACCGCGACCAGCGAATCATTCATAGATTTCGGCGGACACGAACTGGCTGGAGGATTTACTGTCCGCAATGATAAAATTCATTTTTTGGAAGAGGCTTTATCTGCGACTTTTAATAAAATGCAAAATTCAGAAAAAGGACAGTCCTTAAAGAATTCAAAAAGGACAGTCCTTGAAAAAGCTGATTTTGGTGGAGATTTAGATATTGTAAGTATGAAAAATTGGCGAGAAATAGAAAAAATGTCGCCTTTTGGTTTAGGAAATCCCAAGCCCGTTTTTCTCTTTCCTAATGTCAAAATAGAAAAAATAAAAAAATTCGGCAAAAATGGTTCTGGCGAACATCTGGAAATTACCTTTTCCGATTCTAGTAAAAATAAAGCGAAAGCTGTTTCTTTTTTTTCTAACATTGATTCTTTTAAAAACACTCTAGCAGAAGGATTAGCCGTGAGCCTGCTCGCTACTTTTGATCTATCTAGATTTCGAGGCAGAGAAGAGTTAAGATTAAGAATTGTTGATATACTTTAAATATGTCCAAGAAAGAAGAAATAAAAATTTATACCGATGGGGCGGCGAAGGGGAATCCGGGACGTGCTGGCTGGGGCGCTGTATTTTTATTTGGCAAAAAAATCTTGGAAATCGGCGGGGGAATAGATCATGCCACAAATAATCAAATGGAATTAACTGCTCCAATAGAGGCTTTAAAATATGTTAAAGATGGTATGTCAAAGAGACACTTTGACATTAAGGAAATAGAAATCATTTCTGATTCAAAATATGTGATTTTGGGAATCACTGAATGGATTTTTAATTGGCAGAAAAATAATTGGCGAAATGCCAATAAAAAACCGGTTTTGAATCGCGAACTCTGGGAAGAACTCTATGAGCTTACGCAAGAATTAAAGCCGAAATGGACGTATGTCAAAGGACACAATGAAAATAAATATAATGACCGCGCCGATTTCATCGCCACCAGTTTTGCCGAAGGCGAACCAGTGGAATTTCTAAATGCGAGATAAAATTTTTTATGCAATTTGTTTTGGTTTTATTTTCGGAGTGCTGTTGCGCTCTTTTTTATTTATGAATGTTTATTTTGCTATTTTATTTAGTTTAATTTCTTTTGCACTGATTTTATTTTTCTTCGTCCGCCGGAGCTTTAGCGAAGGAGGATCCTTTACTTCTTTTAATAAATGGGGAATTATAACTTCCGTTTTTGTTCTGACATTCTCACTTGGAATTTTTAGATTTCAGATGCTTGTAGCCATCCGACGACTCCAATTCGATATTAGTTTTCCACAGCTATGCTTGCACTGAAGGTCATCTTAAGTTAAACTTTAAACATGATTACAAAAACAAAAAATATGACCAATATTATTGGTTTTAAGGAGCTTCGACAAAATGCGGATAAATATATTTCTGCCGTAGAAAAAGGCAGGACTTTTACTGTTGTTCGGCGTTCAAGACCAATATTTAAAATGATGCCAGTTGACGAGTGGGGGGATGAAGGAGTCTGGGAAACGGTTGTTGATTTCACTAAATTAAAAAAAGGCGGAGTAAAAGCCGAGGAAGTTCTTGCCAGCTTGAAGCGTCTCGCGGCATATGAATAAAATTGATAAATTTCTTTTTAAACTGGACAAGAAAATTCGCGCAGTTGCGATGGTGGCAATTGCTTCAATTTTAAAAAGAGATACATCAATGCTCAATATAAAAAATTAAAAGGAAGTGAAAATAGATATAGAGTGAGAGTTGGTAGAATACGAATTACCTTTGACCAGACAAATTACGGAAACAAAATACAGGATATTTCTTTCCGCAACGATAATACATATAACTAATATCAAAAATTGACAGCCGGGTGAAGATGATGACATTATTGCGTTTAGGTAAAGGAAATTAAGGGCTTTTTAACAATCCCGACGACCATCGGGACAAGTTTAATAATTTGACAATTGGGTCCCTGGCCATTTTATGGCCAGGATTTTTGGGTATTATGCCGAAAATTTCGTAAATTTGTTATACTTTTTAAATGCGAGATAGAATTTTTTATGCAATTTGTTTTGGTTTTATTTTTGGGGTGCTTTGGCGCTCTTTTTTGTTTGTGAATTTTCACTTTATTGTTTTACTGGGTGTAATTTCTTTTGTTTTATTTTTATTTTTTAGTTTTATTTCAAGAAATAACTGGGGAATAATTATCTCTGTTCTGGTTCTGACATTCTCACTTGGAATTTTTCGTTTTCAGATGGTTGATGTTCCTGCGCCTAATATTTTCGAATCACACGTAGGGAAAAATGTTTCTTTTTCTGGAAAAATTATCGATGAACCAGATATGAGAGAAAATAATCAAAAATTAACTATTGAGGTAGAGGTTGGTGAAAACCCACGCCAAGGCGGGGCAAGCAAAACAAAAATTTTAGTCACGGTTAATTTTGATGAGGATTTTAGATATGGAGATGAAGTTAGTTTTTCCGGGACATTAAAAAAACCGGAGAATTTTGTAACCGATCAAGGCAAGGATTTTGACTATCTAAATTATTTAAGGAAAAACGGGATTCATTACGTGATGAATTACGCAGAGGCTGAAATTATTTCACGGGACCATGGAAATAAAATTAAAAGCGTCCTGTTCTTTGTGAAAGAAAAATTTTTGGAGAAAATCAATTTTGCTATTAAAAATCCTGATAATTTGCTAATGGGCGGGCTTATTTTAGGAGAGAAAGCGTCTTTTAGTCAAGAGTTGCGACAGAAATTTATCGATACTGGCACGATCCATATTGTGGCGCTTTCCGGATACAATGTGACGATTGTCGCTGAATGGATTATGAAAATATTCGCGTTTTTGCCTCGCAATCTCGGCTTTGGCGCGGGCCTTCTCGGAATTTTGCTTTTTGTCGTGATGGCCGGCGGGCAATCTACCGCTGTCCGAGCTGGGGTGATGGCGTCTTTAGCGCTTATTGCGCGCGCGACCGGCCGGAATTACGATGTCGCGCGCGCTCTTCTTCTGGCAGGCGTAGCAATGATTTTGTTAAATCCTTTTATTCTCGTCTATGATGTTTCTTTTCAGCTTTCTTTTATCGCGACAGTCGCCGTGATTTTTCTGGCGCCGAGAATTGAAAAATATTTTTTATGGGCGCCAGATTATTTTAAACTTCGGGATATTATATCAGTGACTTGCGCCGCTTATATTTTCGTTTTGCCTTTTATTTTATACAAAATGGGCAATCTTTCTTTAGTTGCTTTGCCGGCCAATATTTTAATTCTTCCTTTCATACCAATCACGATGATTTTCGGGTTTTTCACCGGTTTGGCGGGACTTATTTCATACATATTTGCCGTGCCATTTGGCTTTGTCTCATATTTGTTTTTGCATTATGAACTTTGGGTTGTTGATTTTTTCTCTAGTCTTCCGTTTGCTTCTTTTTCTCTTCCCAATTTTCCGCTTTTTCTCACAATTTTAATCTACCTCTATTTTATTTATAGACTTTTTGGGAGGAACATCAAAAGTTTTTTTACTGAATTCCAATAAAACTTGTTGCAGGCGTACTTTTTAGAAAGCCTTGCGCAGGCGGACGCGCCGAGCAGTTCGCTGGCATAGCAATGCCAGATAGATTGCTTTATAAAAAGTATGCCAAGAAAGAGTTTTATTGAATTGAACCTTTTTTAAATTTTCCTCTACAACAACTTCCCCCGCCTTCGCTAAAGCTACGGACGGGCAGGCAGTTTAAGATGTTGCCTCAATAAAGTTTTTCTCAATAATCTCCCAGTTGATGTTGTCGAAGAATGCGTCAACATATTTTTTCTTATCGGTCGCATAATCTAGATAAAAAGAATGTTCCCACATATCAATTCCAAAAATCCATTTGAGTCCGGTCAAGTGTCCGAGATGTTGTTCATCAATCCAAGCATTGAGAAGTTTTTTATTGATTGGGTCATAATAAAGCACTGCCCAGCCGATGCCTCGGGTCATCGCGATTGTTTTGAAGCGCGCGAACCAAAGGTCAACACTGCCCCATTCTTCGATCATCGCTTTTTTGAGCGGACTTTCTCCCTGCATTGTTTTTGCTCCACCTTCTAAACTTTTGAAATAATATTCATGATTTCTCATTCCATCAAATTCAAAAGCGAAACGGCGTCCCAATTCACCCACCACATACGGCGCAAATGTGTCTTCCTTTGCATAACCTTCATATTCTGGGATTTTTTCCAAAATTAAATTAGCATTTTTCACATAACCGGCATAAAGTTTCAAATGCTCTTCGATTGTTTTTTTTGAAATACCCTTTAGCTCTCCAATCTTGAATTTCATTTCTTCAAATTTTTTCATGCTAACATTATAACATGATTAGGAATTTTAAAAAACACAGTCTGTTAGTTTTTACGTTTTTTCTTCTTTTCATCACTATGTTTCTTTTTTATCTTGATTTTCGAGGTTTCGACAAAGGTTTTACTTTTGCGATGCTGGATATCGGTCAAGGCGATGCGCTTTTTATAGAGTCACCGACTGGAACACAGGTGTTAGTGGATGGAGGACCGCCGAGAAAAATATTAAGCCAGCTCTCGCGAGTTATGTCGCCCTTCGATCGCACAATTGATGGCATCATTATTACTAACCCGGACCAGGATCACATTGGCGGATTTTTGGACGTTTTGAAAGTGTATAAAGTAGATAAAGTATTTGAGCCCGGCACCTACAATGATTCCAAAACTTATCAGAATCTCAAGACAGAAATAAAAAATAAAAACATTCCCAATATTTTAGCGAGAAGAGGAATGCGGCTGAATATCGGCGGCGGGGCAGTGATTGATATTTTATTTCCCGACCGGGATGTTTCCACTTGGGCTAATAATGATGGTTCAGTTGTTGCTAAACTTACCTACGGCAAAACTTCCGTAATGCTTACCGGTGATGCTACGACCGAAACGGAGAAAATAATTTTAGCGGAAAATCCTAAAGCGATGTTAGCAAGCACTATTTTAAAAGTCGGACATCACGGCTCGCGCACTTCCACTGGTTCTGCATTTGTGCAAGCGGTGACCCCGACTTACGCGCTCATTTCCGACGGCAAGGACAATAAATATGGGCATCCGCACCAAGACATCTTGAATACTTTAGAGAGATTAGGTGTAAAGATTCTCCGAACTGATATTTTAGGGACAATCATATTATCTTGTGATAAGATGGGTACATGCGAGACAAGCAGGTGGAAAAATTGATAAAGGCGGAAGAGAAACGACAACGGGAAGGCTTGGAACTCATTCCCTCTGAAAATTATGTTTCCGAAGATGTTTTGAAGGCGAACGGTTCTGTGTTCACTAATAAATATTCTGAAGGTTATCCGGGCCGGCGTTACTATGGAGGACAGGATTTTACCGATGCGGTTGAACGCCTGGCGATTGAACGCGCCTGCAAGTTATTCAACTGCAAGTTTGCTAATGTCCAGCCGCACTCCGGCGCCCCGGCCAACTTGGCTGTTTATGCCGCGTTGCTTGAGCCCAGAGATACAGTCTTGGGTATGGATCTTTCCCATGGAGGACATTTGACTCACGGACATCCAATGACTCTTCCGGCGAAGATTTATAAATTTGTCGCGTATAAAATGAAAAATCTGGAGACAGGAGAGATAGATTATGCAGAGCTTCGCCGAATAGCCTTAGAAAAAAAACCAAAAATAATTCTCGCTGGTTTTTCCGCCTATTCCCGAACGCTGGATTACAAAAAATTTGTGGAAATTGCCCGGGAAGTTGGCGCTATTACGATGGCGGATATGGCGCACATTGCCGGGCTTATCGCCGCCGGGGTTCTGCGCAATCCATTTGCTGATGGTTTTGATATTATTACTTCCACTACGCACAAAACTCTTCGCGGTCCAAGAGGAGGCATCATCCTTGTTCGCGAGAATGAAGAAATCGCCAAGAAAATTGACAAAGCAATTTTCCCCGGTATCCAGGGCGGTCCGCATATGCACATTATTGCCGCCAAAGCCGTTGCCTTTGGAGAAGCAATGACGCCGAAATTTAAAAAATACTCGCAACAAATTTTGAAAAACGCCAAGGCAATGGAAGAAATCTTGCGCAAGAATAATATTCGCATGATCGGTGGCGGCACCGACAATCATCTGATTTTAGCGGACGTTTTTGGTTCTCTGGGGGTGACCGGCAAAGAAGCGCAGACGGTGCTGGATGAAGTAGGTATTACGCTTAATATGAATGCGATTGCGGGGGACACCAGAAAACCTCTTGATCCTTCCGGTATCAGATTCGGCACTCCGGCCATTACCACCCGTGGTTTTAAAGAGAAAGAATGCGCAAAAGTAGCCGAGCTGATGATTAAAGTTTTAAAAAACAAAGACAATGAAAAAATAAAAGAATCCGCGCGCCAAGAAATAAAAGCTTTAGCCAGAAAGTTTCCGATACCAAAAAGATTTGTGTAAAAATTATGTTAAAAAATAAAAAAGTAATTGTGATAACGGGCGGGAATAGCGGATTAGGAAAGGCCACCGCGAAAATTTTGGCTCCGAAAAATTATGTTGTAATTTTGGGCAGAAATGTAAAAGAAGTTGAAAAAACTGCCCAAGAATTTAAATGCGATGGCATTATTTGCGATGTTACCGATGCCGGGCAGGTGAAAAACGCGTTTGCCCAAATTATAAAGAAGTACAAAAAAGTCGACTGCCTGATAAATTGCGCTGGAGTTTGGATCAAGGGTCCGGTTGAAGAAAATAGTCCAGAAGAGATTCGGAATGCTATTTTGGTGAATACTTTCGGGTCAATTTTGACCGTTAATATTTTAGTGCCACAGTTGAAAAGACAGAAACATGGCAGAATAATAAATATTATTTCTCAATCTGGCCTGAATATAAAAAAAGATCGGTCTGTTTACTATGCTTCAAAGTGGGCAATGACTGGTTTTATAAAATGTCTTAAATTGGACCTTACTCCTTTCAATATCAGTGTGGTAGGATTTTATCCGGGATTTTTTCATACGGGTATTTTTGAAAAGGCCGGAGATTCTAAGACAGATTTTAGCACTGCAATGCCTGTCGAAAAACCAGCCAAAGCCTTGGCGTATCTAGTTGACGCTGATGACGATTTAGTGGTTAATACTTTAGAAATACAATCTATAAAACAAATCTAGTTACTTTACTTAACTAAAGTGAAATAAATTTTAATTATGACTCGAGGAAAATTGATTGTGATAGACGGCACAGATAGTAGCGGCAAAGCGACCCAGACAGAGCTTTTGATCAAGCATTTGAAACGCGATGGTTGCAAGGTTAAAATCGTTGATTTTCCAGATTATTATTCCAATTTTTTCGGCCAATTTATCGGGCACTGTCTTTCCGAGCAGTATTTCAATTTCGTGAAAGTGCATCCGAAGATTGCTTCAGTGCTTTACGCGGCGGATCGTTTTGAATCAAAAGACAGAATTAAAAAATGGCTATCCGAAGGAAATATTATTATTGCCAATAGGTATGCCAGCGCCAATCAAATCCATCAAGGCGGGAAAATTGCAGATATAAAGAAGAGGGAAAATTTTTTAAGGTGGCTGGCCAAGATGGAATACGAAGTCTTTAAAATTCCAAGACCGGATGCCGTGTTTTATCTTTCGGTGCCGATTCCCATAGTCTTGAAATTGATTCGCGCGCGGAATCAGCAGCGCCACCGAAGTTACTTGGGGAAGAAAAAAGATGTGCATGAAAAAGATGTAAAATTTTTGGAAAATTCTCGCAGAAGCGCGCTTTGGCTTGCTAAAACGCAAAAGGGCTGGATTAAAATAGAATGCGCAAAGGATGGCAAATTGGAAACTCGTGAAAATATCCACCAAGAAATTTATGAAAAAGTTAAAAAAATCATTAAAAAATAAAAAACCGGTTACAATTTTTATTTATGGCCCTATGGCGGTAGGGAAGCTTACTGTAGCAAAAATTTTGAGCAAAAAGCTTGAATACAAAATGACGCATAATCACTCTTTGAATGATTTGGTAGACGAATTATTTATACGTGGCACTTATGTACGAAATGCCATGGTTGAACGCTTGAGATATAACCTATTAGAAAATGCAGTCAAAGCAAAAATTAATTTTGTGACAACTCATTGCTATGCACACAATTATATTTCTCCGACTGGTCTCACGGATCCAAAATATGTGAAGACTTTAGAGAAAAAACTTACCAAACTTGGCGCAAAATTTTACCCTGTTCATTTAAAAGCAAGTTCTAAGGAATTATTGCGTAGAGTAAATATGAATTCACGTAAAACTTTTGGCAAACTTATAGATAAGAAAATTATGCATAAATTCATATTAAACAAAGATTGGCAAACTTCTCCCAAATTGAAGAATAATCTTGTCATTGACAATACCAATCTTTCTCCACAAAAAGTTTCGGGTTTAATTATCAAACACTTCAAAATAAAAACCTAATAACCTATTTGATAATAACAAACGGTCGTATACTAATGGCATAGATATCAGGAAAGCTCAAATTTTTTTATCAAATGCAGTTCGTTATCAATTTCATCCGCTAAAACGAAACGAATATATTTTCTCGCATTATATAATTCAATTAAAAACTCTAGTTCTTTGTTGCACGGATAAGGATGTACGAACACTGATTTTTGCAATTCAATAAAACCAAGTCCATGAAAATGTAATCGTAATGAGTCTCTCAATTTTCTAATTTTTTCAGGGATATCAAACATAACAATTCTCCACTTTCTATCCCATTCAATCGGTTTTTTTATTTTTAGTTGATCTATATTAAACATAAGTGCTTTCTTTTTTCCATTTTCATTTAAAACCAAAGTCGTTGTTCCATCTTTATTGTGTTTTTCTGAAACTAAATGTGATCTGTAAAGGGAATTTATAGCTCTGTTTAAAGCACGGCGTTCTATATTTTTAAACTCTTTCGGTATTTGACGCAAAATCCAGAAGTGTCTTTTTACTGATCCGTTTAAACCAAGCGCAATACCGGCCAAAAGAAGTATCATAACTTTTTTCTTTACTATACCCATTCTCATATTTTTATTATTTTTATTTCCCATACTTTCATTATACCATTAACAAACGGTCGTATGCTAATATCGAATTATGACTAGTTGGTTTTGGGCGGGGAAAGATATATAATAAAACGATAAAATGATAATCAAAATCAAGAAACTGAAAGAGAAGGCAAAACTGCCGAAGTATCATCATCCGGGAGATGTGGGGATGGATTTATATGCGATGGAGACGGTGACGATAAAGCCCGGTGAGCATTATCGTTTCTGGCACGGCTTTGCGCTGGAATTTCCGGAAGGTTATGGGGCTATTATTATGGATAAAGGCAGTATTTCTAAAGCAGGATTTGCTCATATGGGCGGAGTCTATGATGCGGGGTATAGAGGCGAATACAATACGCTTTTAGTAAATTTATCGGACAAGAGTTATACTTTTGAAGCGGGTGATAAAGTTTCGCAACTGGTGATTATCCCGGTGGTTATTGGAAAGTTAAAAGAGGTTGAAAAATTGAATGCATCTGCTCGCGGTGAGGGAAAGTTTGGAAGCACCGGCAGAAAATAATATGCAAGAAAAAATAAAAAATTTAATCAAGGACGCGCTGAAAAATCTAAATATAGAGATGAGCGATGTTGGCTTGGAACATCCGGAAGATCTGAAAAATGGAGATTATTCCACGAATGTGGCGCTGGTTGTCGCTAAAAATGTCAAAATCAGTCCAAAAGCATTGGCGGGAAAAATCGTGACAGAAATTTTGAGGTTAAACCTCGATAAATATATTGAAAAAGTAGAAGTGGCTGGCGCCGGTTTTATAAATTTCTATCTTTCCCGCAAATTTTTTGCCAGCTCGGTTGAAGAAATTGTCAATCAGGGAGAAAATGCCGGGAAAAATAATGTTCTAGCTGGCAAAAAAATAATGATTGAATACACCGACCCGAATCCTTTCAAGCCATTTCATATTGGACACTTAATGACGAACGCTATTGGGGAATCCGTAGCGAGAATTTTAGAGCATTCCGGCGCGGAGGTATCTCGGGCCAATTATCAGGGCGATATCGGTTTGCATGTGGCCAAGGCCATCTACGGCCTTTTGAAAGATGAAAAATTACAGGACAAGGCAGGCTCTCATATCTTGCAGTCGGCAAATATCGGCCAAGCTTATGCTCAAGGCGCGGAAGTTTACGAAAACAACAAGAAAGCAAAAAAAGAAATAGATGAAATAAATAAAAAAATTTACGCTAAGAGCGATAAAAAAATAAATGAAATGTATGATTGGGGTTTCCAAGCGACGATGAAAGCATTTGAAGATTTATACCAAATTCTCGGCACGAAGTTTGATTTTTATTTTTTGGAAAGCCAAATGGCGCCGATCGGGGAGAGAATTGTGAGAGATAATTTGGACAAAATTATAGATTCCAAGGGCAGTAAAATGATTTTTGAAGAATCAGAAGGCGCTATTATATTCAAGGCTGAAAAATACGATTCCCAACTTCACACCCGAGTCTTTATCACTTCGCAAGGTCTGCCTACATATGAAACCAAGGAATTGGGATTGACCGAGGAGAAATTCAGAACGGAGCCCAATTTAGATCTTTCCATCATTATTACCGCCAATGAACAGGCGGATTATATGAAAGTGGTTGCCAAAGCTGTTTCCCTGATTTATCCCGAGCACGGGAAAAAGATGCTTCACCTGACACATGGCATGATGCGCCTGCTGGGAGGAAAAATGAGCTCGAGAAAGGGTAATGTTGTAACCGGAGAATCTCTGCTTCGCGACACGGTGGCGCTAATAAGAGAAAAAATTAAAGAACGTGACTGGGCTGAAGCGGAAAAAAATAAAATTGCGGAAATTGTCGGTGTGGCGGCGATAAAATATTCGATTCTCCGTTCAGCATCCGGGAGCGATATTGTCTACAATCTAGAGGAATCAATTTCGACGGAAGGAGATTCCGGCCCGTATCTGCAATACTCATTTGCGCGGGCAAAATCCATTTTAGAAAAGGCGCAGAAAGAAAATATCTTGCCGGATCCCCATGTTTTTCCGCCAGCAGTCTTTGAAGTGGAGAGGCTGTTGTACAAATTTCCGGAAGTTGTTCTGCGTTCCGCGCAAGAATACGAACCGCATTATATCGCAAACTATTTGATTGCAGTCGCTCGCGCCTTCAATAGTTTTTATGGCAATATCGTTGTGGTGAACAAAAAAGACAAAACTTCCGCTTACAAAGTAGCCCTGACTTACGCTTTTATCTTCGTGATGAAAACCGGCCTATCTCTCCTCGGCATTCAAGCGCCGGAAAAAATGTAGATTAAATTAGGTGCTAGGGACTAGTTGCTAGAACCTAGAACCTAGAACCTAACTTATGACTCAAAAAGAAGCGTTGAATATTTTAAAAACTGGCGCGAATGTTTTTTTGACCGGCGAGCCGGGAGCGGGGAAGACGCACACCGTCAATAATTTTGTGAATTATTTGCGCGCCTGCGATGTGGAGCCAGCGATTACCGCTTCGACTGGTATTGCCGCGACGCATATTGGCGGGATGACGATTCATTCTTGGAGTGGCATCGGCATTAAAACAAAATTGGATAAATATGATTTAGATAAAATTGCGAGCAGTGAATATATTGTAAGGCGTGTTGCTCGTACGCGGGTCTTGATTATTGATGAGATTTCTATGCTCTCTATTAATATGCTCGAGATGGTGGATATAGTCTGTCGAGAAATAAAACAAAGCAGTGAGCCCTTTGGAGGAATTCAGATTATTCTCGTCGGTGATTTTTTCCAGTTGCCACCGATTATAAAAAGAGATTTTACAGAAGAAAAACAAAACAAACTTCTTGTAGACGTTCTTGTAGACGTCGGACGTCTACAAGTGGGGAATTTTGCTTATGATAGCGGGGCCTGGGAGCGAGCGCGAATGGTTACTTGTTATTTGACTGAAAAACATCGGCAAGATGATACTGATTTCCTCTCGGTGCTGGGAGGCATCCGTTCTAACAATGTTTCGCAGGCGCATCGAAGTTACATTACTGCTCGGCATATTCGCGAGAATCAGACGCCAGAAAATATTACTAAACTTTTTTCGCATAATGTGGATGTAAATCGGATAAATAACGTGGAACTTGCGAAATTAAAAAAAGAAATTAAATGTTTCAAAATGTCTGGAAGTGGAAATGATAAAGTAGTGGAGATACTGAAGAAAGGATGTTTATCGCCGGAGAATTTGGAGCTCAAAATCGGCGCGGTCGTGATGTGCACCAAAAATAATCCAAAAGAAAGATTTGTCAATGGCACACTTGGCACGGTGACAGGCTACGAAGAATTTAGCGGACACCCGATTATTAAAACTAAGAATGGACGGAGTCTTGTAATTGCGCCGATGGATTGGACAGTTGAAGAGAATGGTAAAATTCGCGCGCAAATAACCCAAATTCCGCTTCGCCTCGCGTGGGCGATCACGGTGCACAAAAGTCAGGGGATGAGTCTGGATGCGGCGGTGATGGATTTGTCGCAAGTGTTTGAATTTGGGCAGGGGTATGTAGCGCTCTCACGCGTGCGCAGACTCTCTGGATTATATTTGCTTGGTTTCAATGAGCAGGCGCTGAAAGTACATCCAGAAATTCTTAAAAAAGATATTGACTTTAAGAAAAGTTCCGAAGAAACAGCGCGAGTTTTTGGGGAGATTTTAGAAAATGATCTTCAAAAAATACATAATAATTTTGTATTGGCGTGCGGAGGGAAGGTTTTCCACCTCGACCCGATGGTCATCGGGTCACCCCTCAAGAGGGGAATTAAAATGGAAAACACAGAGGGCGCGCCGAGTACGGCGCGCCCAAAAGCATTTGCCGAAATCAGAACAAAACACCCCAACGCTTATCGAAAATGGATGCCAGAGGAAGAAATGGAAATGGTATCACAATTCAAAAATGGAAAATCTATCAGAAATATTTCTGCGCTTTCTGGTCGAAAAGTTGGCGGCATACGCGCTCGGCTCGTCAAACTAGGATTAATAGAAAAATAAAATACTAGTTATCCCCATTTGGTTTTGAAAATTACTGGGATATTTTTTTAACGTCAATGTTCCTAGTTTTTCTAATGCCCTTGCAGGAACCCTTTTAGTCAATCTTGTTTGTTGGTATTTTTTTTGTTATGATTGTGGTATGAAATCAAAAGAAGCAAAACCGTCTGAGGTAGGAGATAATAAAACAACCCCAGAGGCAAAGTTAACAAAACAAGAAATCTTGGATCTAATTGAAAAAGCATCTCACCAAACTTGGATGAGGCAGGCGCATAGGGACAAAGGAACCAACATGGATAAACTTTCACAGGCAGTGTCAGATGGCGATCGCGAAAGGGCGGCAGATGCTTGGAAAGAGCTAGAGAAAGAAAAACCAAAAACTCGGGCGGAGGCTGTGACTCTGCTGGCTAGAAGGTCTCACGAAATGTGGTTGGCCCATAAAAGAGTGCTTGTTTCTACAGAAGAATTTGATCTTAATCCAAATGATCATGACCGCGAGCGGGCAGAAGATATCATAAAAGCGCTTGAAGTTCGCGGAGTCTTATCTTATGGAGAATAATCAGGATAAAAACAAAAAATCAGACGCAACGTTGCGCGAAGAAAGTGTTTTGGAATTTTGGCGGGAAAATAAAATTTTTGAGAAATCTTTAAAACAGACAGAAGGGAAAAAAGAATTTATTTTTTTTGAAGGTCCGCCGACAGCGAATGGCAAGCCGGGAATTCATCATCTGGAAGCGCGAGCGTTCAAAGACGCTATTCCAAGATATAAAACGATGCAAGGTTTTTACGTCCGTCGCAAGGCCGGGTGGGATACGCACGGGCTAGCGGTAGAAATTCAGACAGAGAAAAAACTCGGCCTGAATTCTAAAAAAGCGATTGAAAAATACGGCATCGCCAAGTTCAATCGGGAATGCAAAGAAAATGTTTGGGAATATTTGGATGTTTGGAATAAATTTACCGAGCGGATCGGTTTTTGGGTGGATCAGGAGAATCCGTATGTGACATACCGCAATGACTATATTGAATCTGCCTGGAATGTGCTAAAAAAAATAAATGACCGGAATTTGCTTTACAAAGATTATAAAGTAGTGCCGTGGTGTCCGAGATGCGGGACCGCTCTTTCCACCCACGAGCTGGTGCAAGGATACGAGGAGGTGAAAGATTTGTCGGTTTATGTGAAGTTTAAGGTGCGTGGGGGCGGAAATGATGCTTCTGCGGGGTCGCTGTCTCCGTCTGCTGACGGAGCGCTGCCTCTCGGCTCGTCAGCCTGCGAGACACCCCGACAAAAGCACATTTCCGCCCCCACTTTCGTTCTTGCCTGGACGACGACGCCGTGGACTTTGCCGGGAAATGTGGCGCTGGCAGTAGGGAAGGACATTGATTATGTGAAAGTTAAAACTGGAAATGAAATTTACATTTTGGCCAAGGAAAGACTTTCAATACTCACTGAAGCTTATGAAATTGTTGGAGAAATAAAAGGCAAAGATTTGGTAGGTTTAGAATATGAACCGCTTTTTCCATTTCTGCCTGCCATTATTTCTGAAGCCGAAAAACCTAAATTAGAAAAAGCTTTTAAAATATATGAAGCGGATTTTGTAAATATACAAGATGGCACAGGGATTGTGCATACGGCGGTAATGTATGGACAAGACGATTTTGAACTGGGCGCCAAAGTCGGTTTGCCCAAGCATCACTTGGTTAATCTTGAAGGCAAATTTATAAAAGGCACAGGATTTTTAGAAGGAAGATTTGTAAAAGAAAAAGACGAAAACGGCAAA
The DNA here is from genome assembly GCA_964554645.1 of uncultured Candidatus Saccharibacteria bacterium. Taxonomy (GTDB): domain Bacteria; phylum Patescibacteriota; class Minisyncoccia; order Phycocordibacterales; family UBA9973; genus UBA9973. The sequence continues at coordinate 23,416 of CAZKPK010000002.1, forward strand.
CCGACTATAGATATAGATATTATCAAATATCTAACGGACAAAAACTTATTTTACAAAAAAGAAAATTATGAACATTCCTATCCGCACTGCTGGCGCTGTCACACGGCGCTTATTTATTACGCTCGCGATTCTTGGTATATCAAAATGTCCGACCCGACAATAAAGGAACAGATGATAAAAGAGAATAAAGGGATAAATTGGGAGCCGTCATATATTCAAGAAGGGCGTTTCGGCGAATGGCTTCGGGAGATAAAAGACTGGGCAATATCTCGCGAAAGATATTGGGGGACGCCGCTACCGATATGGGCTTGCGAATCCTGCCAGAAAATCAGCGTCATCGGAAGCATTGCGGAATTGAAAGAAAAAACAAAAAAGTCCGGCAATACATATTTTGTGATGCGGCATGGGGAAACTACCACCAATTTGAGAAATTTGGTTAGCACGGTAATGAATAGCGGGAGCCATTTGACCGATGAAGGAAAAAGAAAGACAAGAGGAATGGGCGAACTTCTGAAGAAAAAAGGTATTGATCTGATTTTTACTTCGCCGTTTAATCGCGGCAGAGAAACGGCAAAAATAATGCAGGAAATTATAGGTATTGGTGACGAAAATGTTTGTGAAGATAAGCGCTTGGGAGAGATGAATGTAAAAAGTTATGAAGGAAGAACTTGGGCCGAATATCACAACGACTTTCCGAAAACGCCAGAATATTTTGATAAAGCAAAAAACGGAGATGAATCTTTGAGAGACATAAAAAAAAGAATGATGGATTTTCTTTTTGAGCTTGAAGAGAAATATCAGAACAAAAAAATTCTCATTATTACTCACGGCGGGCCGACCTGGCTTATGGCCGCGGGGGTGAAAATGTTTGATGTGGAAAATACGCTTGCGATGGTTCGCGATAAAGAAAATTTTCATTATCTCAGAAATTCGGAAATACAAAAATTATCATTCACACCTTTTCCTCATGATCAATTTGGCGATTTTGACCTGCATCGTCCATATATTGATGAAGTTCCACTTGTTTGTTCCCACTTGACAGGCTCAGGACAGGCCTGTGGCGGAAAATTGACGCGCGTTCGCGAAGTGATGGATGTTTGGTTTGATTCCGGTTGTATGCCATTTGCGCAAGATCATTATCCTTTTGACGCCAAAAAAATTCTATATCCGGCAGATTTTATTTCGGAAGCAATCGATCAGACCCGCGGATGGTTCTACACTTTGCATGCCATCGGAGTGCTGATGGGTCGCGGGAAAGTTTTTAAAAATGTAATCTGCCTCGGGCTTCTTTTAGACGCTCAGGGCAAAAAAATGTCCAAATCGCTGGGTAATGTCGTTGATCCTTGGGTGATGATGGATAAATATGGCGTGGACACTTTGCGTCTTTGGATGTATTCCGTGAATCAACCGGGCGAATCGAAAAATTTTGACGAGAAAACGATATCTTTGCTTCATCAGCAAGTTTTCGGCTTGCTTTATAACGTGCTAGCTTTTTACGAACTATATCGAGATAAAGAAAAAGAGATAAATGATCGTCCCAAATCCAAAAATATTTTGGATATTTGGATCTTGGTCAAATTGGATGAATTAGCAAAATTAATTACCGCGAATCTTGATAATTATAAATTACTTGAACCAACCAGAGCGCTACGAGATTTTATCGGCGATCTTTCCACCTGGTATCTGCGTCGTTCGCGGGAACGGATCAAAGAAGGAAGCAATGAAGCTAAGCAGACTTTATATTTTGTCCTGAAAACTCTTGCCACAGTCCTGGCTCCTTTCGCGCCTTTTGCGGCAGAAGATATTTGGCTGAAATTAAGAAATAAAAATGACGCAGAGAGCGTGCATTTAGTTAAATGGCCAAAAATGCCAAAGAGTTTCTTTGGCATTTTTGGCAGCAAAGAAAATAAAACTTTGGAAAACATGCAAACAGTCAGGAAAATTGTCACCCTTTGCCTTGAAGCCCGCCAAAAAGCAGGGATAAAAGTTCGCCAGCCTCTGGCTTCACTTAAATACAAAGTTAAAAACAAAAAATTATCAGGCGAGTATCTTGATCTGATAAAAGATGAGCTTAACGTGAAAGAAATTATCGAAACAGACTTAATTGAAAATGAAGTTGAACTGGATGTTAAAATCACAGAGGAATTAAAACAGGAAGGAAATTATCGAGAGCTGGCGCGGGCTTTGCAAGATATGCGCAAAAAACTTGGATTAACTCCGGATGATACAATTTCACTTGTTTTTGAAGCGAATGACGCAGGCAAAAAGTTAATTGAAAAATTTGCAACCGATCTTAAAAAAACTGTTTTGGTGTCCAAGATAGAATTTGGAAATAATAATGGCGAAGAAATAAAAATAGATGATTTGGTGTTTAAAATAAAAATTTATAAGTAGTATACTGATACTGAATTAGTATAATAGACACGGCCGTTGTTATTATGTTATTATAATTTAATATGAAACTCATTGATAAAGAATCAAATAACGGGAAAATAATTCGCGCTTTAGGTATGGGGGTTGGAGTAACAGTAGCTTTGGCAAACAGAAGGACAAGTTATAAGGTTACTAAATTACTGATTAAAGAAATTTTTGGATTAAATAAAAAACCTAAAAATATGGCTGGTTACTTTTTTAAATTAAGAAAACAAAAATTAATTGAGATTAAAAAAGAGGGAAACTTTTATAAAATTTTCCTCACCGAAAATGGCCGAGAAATCTTTTTGCGATTTAATTATGAAGAATTGAAAATAAAAAATCCAAAAATCTGGGATAGAAATTTTCGAGTAATTGTCTTTGATATTCCTGAAAAGAAAAGAGCCGCTCGGGATTCACTGCGGGAGAAAATGAAAGAATTGGGATGTGAAAAATTCAATGATAGCGTGTGGGTTTATCCTTATCCATGCCAGCAAGAAATTGACTTCATAGCCAACTATTGGGGAATAGGCAAGTATGTTCACTTTATACTGGCCAAAGATATAACAAACAGAAGTGTTTTGGAAAAGCACTTTAATTTATAAGTACGCAATTATTGTAGATAATACTATAGATACGGCCGTTGCTATTTTACTATCAGTCTCTGAGGAAGAAACCTAATGCATCACATTTATCACACGGAGGGAATAATCTTGGGGAGCAAAAATTTCGGAGAAGCCGGAAAATATTATCATATTTTTACCCGTGATTTGGGAATGATAACAGCTGGAGCTCAAGGGGTGCGCAAGATGTCTTCCAAGCTCCGTTTTGTCTTGCAAGATTTTGCCTGTCTTAAAATCGATTTGGTGCAAGGCAAGAATATCTTTCGGGTAACGAATGCATCCAAGACGGGCATTTTAGAGCAAGTTACTAAACAACCGGAAACTTTTAAAGTTTTTACAAACATCACGCGCTTGCTGAAACGTCTGCTGGCTGGTGTTGAGCCGAACGAAACGCTGTTTGTGGATTTGCTCCGCAGCCTATCGGTTTTAGAGAAAGCCGAAACCAAAGAAAATCTGCGGAATATTGAAGCAATTATTGTTTTGCGCATCTTGGATAATCTGGGGTATATAGGTGAAAATGAAATATTGCAGAGTCTTACAAAATCTCCATTTGAAGAGAACCTGATATTTGAAGTTTCAAAAAATAGAAGCAAAGTATTGCGCCAAATCAATAAAGCTCTTAAAGAGACGCATTTATAAAATGCCAATCTCGCCGAATTTAGCTAAACCTGCTCCGTAATAAATTTTCTAAATTTTGTTTGGGGTGATATAATCCTAGAATGCCACTAAATGACGGGGACAAATTAAACAGAATAGAGGAACTCAAAAGCAAACTTTTTAGTAAAAATTATCAGATAAAAGTAGAGCATCGAGATGGATTTACTCATCCCAAAAGGGACGACATACCGGATGTTTGGGAAAATGAAAGGAAAAATGAGATTGATTCCTTTCCATCTCAAGATAGATTTTTTATGAGAACCTCCATATTTAAGAATTTTTTCATTTTTTCTTTGGCTTTTTTTATTTTAACGATAGGATACGCTTCCTATGTGTTTTTTGCTGGTGGCAATACTGTTTCTAATGATAATATTGACATTTCTATACTTGGGAATAATTTTACTGCCGGCGGAGAAGATCTTTCGCTTATTGTCGGGATTACTAATAGAAATAATTCTGCATTGGATTTAGTCGATCTTGTCATGGAGTATCCAAAAAGCTCTTCGAGTTTGGAAACGGATCCGGCGGGAGTGGAGAGATTCCGGGAATCTTTAGGCACGATTCCGACGGGAACCACGCGCAACGAGAATCTAAAAGTAGTGCTTTTTGGAGAGCAGGGAAGCGTGCGTCCCATAAAAATTTCTATTGAATATCGAGTGGAAGGATCGAACGGCATTTTTGTGAAAAATAAAACTTTTGAGGTTACGTTAAGCTCTACGCCGCTTAATCTTTCCGTTGACGCTCCTCTGACCGTAAGTCCGAATCAAGATATCACTCTCAACGTAAAAACGGCGCTGAATGCCACTCGCACAGTTTCAAAAATACTTCTTAAATTCGATTATCCGGTTGGATTTCAATTTAAATCATCGGTTCCAGCCCCTTCGCTTGGAAACAATGTTTGGAACTTAGGAGATCTGGCTCCTGGCGCAGAACGCAATATTTCTGTGACTGGCAAGATGTTTGATGTTACCGATGGGGAAGAAAAGACTTTCCATATATCCAGCGGATCGCAATCAGGCGGAGATAAATCTGTGATTGATGTAGTTTTTAATTCTCTTTCGCACACCGTCACGGTTAAAAAACCCTTCGTTGAAGCAAAACTTTTTGTGAATGGCATATCTCAGAGAGAATATGCTACGAATACGAAAACCCCGGTCAATGGCGAAATTAGGTGGACAAACAATTTGGATACAAAAGTGAATGATTTGGAAATTCGGGCTAAAATTTCCGGGAATGCCGTTGATCGTAAGACGATAAATGCGCAGCAAGGTTTTTATGATTCATTAACCGATACAATAACTTGGGACAAAAATTCCAAAAATGGGTTTAATGAAGTGAACCCGGGCGATTCCGGATCTGTAAATTTTTCCGTTTCCCCGCTTTCTTTATTCTCGGCCGCCGGCGGGATGCTTTCTAATCCCTCTATTAATATAGAAGTTTCTATTTCCGGCAAGCAATTGATTACTGGCTATGCTACGGCCAACTTGAATAATTCTGATTCTTCAATAATTAGAATTATTTCGGATGTTGGATTTACAGCCCAGGCGCTTTATTATTCGGGATCTTTTACCAACACTGGTCCCGTGCCTCCGAAAGTCGGAAAAGAAACTTCTTACACCATAGTTTGGTCTCTTTCCAATACAGCCAATAATATTTCAAAAGCGATCGTTCGTTCTACTATTCCTTCGTGGATGAAATTTGCCGGTTCAATTTCACCTTCGGCTGAAGATCTAAATTACAATCCTGTTACTAAAGAAATAGTTTGGAATATAAGTGGGATACCAAAGGGGACCGGAATTACCGCGGCCGACCGTAGCGTTTCCTTTCAAGTTGTATTTACCCCCTCCCTTTCTCAAATTCGCACTATGCCAATTATTATAAATGACGCAATTTTGACTGGACATGACGATTTTGCTAATGTGGATGTGAGAGTGAATAAAGCATCGCTCCGCACGCAACTGGACAATGATCCGCTATTTCCTCCTAATGGAGGCTCGGTAGTTGAATAATTTATGTTAAAAAACAATAAAAAGGAAAATGATTTGATGGAAAAAATAGTTTCGCTTTGTAAAAGGCGCGGTTTCGTTTTTGCTGGTTCAGAGATTTACGGAGGGCTCGCAGGCACTTATGATTGGGGGCATTACGGGGTTGCTTTGAAAAATAATATCAAGCAAAGTTGGTGGAAAAAATTTGTGGATGGCCGGAGAGACATATACGGCATAGATACAGCAATTTTAATGAGTAGTAAAGTTTGGGAAGCCGCAGGGCATGTGGCCAATTTTGCGGATCCGCTTGATGGTAAGCAATTCAATACAATGCTTCAGACGTCTGTCGGGGCGAAAAAAGATGAAATTGCAATTTCTTACTTGCGTCCAGAAACAGCCCAGGGAATGTTTGTAAATTTCAAGAATATTATTGATGCCCTGCATCCTAAATTACCTTTCGGAATGGCGCAGATAGGCAAAGCGTTTAGGAACGAAATAGCGCCTCGAGATTTTCTTTTTCGCCAACGAGAATTTGAACAAATGGAAATTGAGTATTTTATAAGACAAGAAGATTGGGAAAAATATTTTGAATATTGGAAAAGCGAGATGCTTGATTGGATGGAGGAAATTGGGCTTGATCTGGCAAAGATTCACGAGTTGGAAGTGCCATCTCTGGATCGCGCTCATTATTCTAAAAGAACAATTGACTTTGAATTTGATTATCCTTTTGGCAGAAAAGAACTTTTTGGTCTTGCTTATAGAGCGGATTTTGATTTAAAGAATCACCAGCTTGAATACATAGATGAACCCTCCGACGCTGAAGCTAAGACGGGCAATGGAAAAAGCGAGAAAATAATTCCGCATGTTATAGAACCGACTTTTGGTGTTGATCGCGCCGTGCTCGCGTTGCTTCTTTCTGTTTATGCTGAGGATGAGAAAGATGGAGAGATGCGTTCATATTTAAAATTTAAACCTTCCATTGCGCCAGTTATATGCGCCGTTTCGCCATTACTTAAAAATAAACCAGAGCTTGTAGAATATGCCAATACTAAAATCTATGCCCCGCTTAAAGCAGAATTCGGACGGGTAGCATGGGACGATAATGGCAATATTGGAAAACGCTATCGCCGACAAGACGAAATCGGTACGCCATTTTGCATTGTGGTAGACTTTGATACGCTGACAGATAATATGGTAACAGTCCGCGATCGCGATACGGGGAAGCAAGAAAGAATAAAAGTGGAAGATTTAAAGAAATATATCAAAGAAAAAATAATTTAATGACAACTTGCACTTTAGGATTTTTATTTAAAAATGGGAAGATAATTCTCGCAAAAAAGAAGCGTAAATTTGGTGTAGATAAATGGAATGGATACGGAGGTGTAATGGAAAAAGGGGAAACAAAAGCAAAATGTCTTGCGCGTGAGACGAAAGAAGAATGTGGAGTGATTATTAGGTTAGAGAAATGTAAAGAATTGGGATATATAGTTTTCTCTTTTGAAGGCAAAAGTGAACGAGATATGAAGGTATATATGTATCGGGTAGATGAATTTTTGGGCGAACCAGAGGAATCAGAAGAAATGGGTGAGCCAAGAGAATTTGATGTGGATAAAATTCCATATAATGAAATGATAGTCGGGGATGATAAATTTATTCCCTTTGTTGTTGAGGGTAAAAAATTTGAAGGTAGGATTTATTTTTCGGAAAATGGAGAAAAATTGCTAAGGTATAAGGTCTTTGAAATAAAAAACGATAAAGACAATGAAATTAAATTAAAATAATTAAGTTATTTTATTTTAATTTAATTTCATTGTCTTTATTCACGCTATAGCGTAATAATAGACAATCTTGTATAATGTAAATATGGGGAAATTGGAAAAAGAATTTAAGAAAAGGGAAAGAAAGGCTAATATTCAAAAGATTATTCTTTCAAGTATTGCCACAGTTGGACTTTTGAGTGTGGCAGTTTTGGCGCCGAATGCTCTACAGGCTTTAAAATTTTTCGGTATTGAACCAAAAAGTAAATGGCAAAAATATAATATTAATCACAGCGTTAAAAGATTGAAAGATCATGGTCTTATCTGTTTTGAAACAACCAGTAGGGGGACTTTTACGCGCCTTACTCCAAAAGGGGAAGATAAGTTGAGAAAATTTAGACTTTTAGGTTATAAACTTAAGAAACCAAGAAAGTGGGATAAAAAATGGCGTATGCTTATTTTTGATATCAAGGAAAAAAGAAAGGGAACAAGAGATAAAATTCGCTTTACCTTAAAAAGAATTGGATTTTTGCGTCTTCAAGATAGTGTTTGGGTTTATCCTTATGACTGCGAAGATCTAGTAACTCTAATGAAAGCTGATTTTAAAATCGGAAAGGATTTACTTTATTTAATAGTTGATACCATTGAAGGGGATACAAAAATAAAAAATTATTTTAAACTTCCTATTTAATAATTAATTTAATATTATTATTGTTTATAATTACGCTATAGCGTGGTGATAGACAATATTTAGAATATTTAGTTTACCTTTCCATTGATAATTATGTCTATTTTGTGATATATTTTATTCATGCAAAAGGGAATTGATTACATTGGAATTTCTGTGGTTTATTTTTGCCACGACGGCAATGGTAAGGTATTGTTGGCTAAAAGGGGAAAAAACGCCAGAGATGAACGAGGTAATTGGGATATAGGGGGAGGTGGAGTGGAGTTTGGAGATACCGCTACCAATACTTTAAGAAAAGAAATCAAGGAAGAATATTGTACCGATGTTTTGGATTATAAATTTCTGGGATATCGAGACGTGCATAGAGAACAGAACGGCAAAAAAACTCACTGGATTACACTTGATTTCAAAGTTTTCGTTGATCCCAAAAAAGTAGAAAATGGCGAACCGCATAAATTTGATGCTTTAGAATGGTTTACGTTGGAAAATCTACCTTCACCAATACATTCTCAGTTGCCAAATTTTTTAAAATTATATAAAGATAAATTAAAATAAAATTTTTAATCATGAAATTTTCAAAAAAATTTTTAAAGAATGGACTGCGGGTAATTACTGTGCCAATGAAAGACAATCCGACAGTGACAGTACTGGTTTTGGTGGAAACCGGCTCCAAATATGAAACCAAAAAAATAAATGGCATTTCACACTTTTTGGAGCATATGTGTTTTAAAGGCACTATTAAAAGGCCAAAAGCAGTTGATATTTCAAAGGAATTAGACGCGTTGGGTAGTCAATACAATGCTTTTACGGCGCAAGAATATACGGGATATTATGCCAAATCTGATGCTCGGCATTTTGAGCGGATTTTTGATATTGTTTCCGATATCTATTTAAATTCCATTTTCCCTCCGGCTGAAGTGCAAAAAGAAAAGGGCGTGATCATAGAGGAAATAAACATGTACGAAGATATGCCACAGAAGCATGTGCAGGACCTGATGATGAAATTGCTATATGGAGATCAGCCGGCCGGCTGGAATATTGCCGGAGAAAAGAAAAATATTTTGAATATGAAACGGGATGATTTCGTTAATTATCACCAGAAACATTATTTGCCAGAGGCTACTGTGCTAGTGGTTGCGGGGCAGGTGACCGAAAAGCAAGTGATGAGCGAGGTAAATAAAATTTTTGGAAAAATTCAACATGGAAAGAAAGGGGCGAAGGTCAAAGTAAAAGAAAAACAGACAAAACCGCAAGTATTAATTAATTATAAAAAAACGGATCAGACACATTTTGTTTTTGGGATACGCACTTATGATTTATTCAGCCGGCAAAATGCGATTTTGTCCGTGCTTGGCGGAATCCTTGGCGGAGGAATGAGTTCTCGGCTTTTTGTGAAGCTTCGTGAAGAGATGGGCGTTGGCTATTATGTTCGGGCCTATAACGATTCTTTTACCGATCATGGATTTTTTCAAATCTCTGCCGGAGTGGATAATAAAAGAATCAACGAAGTATTACAGGCCGTGCTTCTTGAATGCAAAAAATTAAAAGTTGCATTAGTAAGTGAGGAAGAATTAAGCAAAGTTAAAGAGTGCTTGATAGGCAACATGAAGCTCTCTCTTGAGTCGAGCGATGACATTGCCAATTTTTACGGCGGGCAGGAACTTTTGAAACGCGAAATAGATGGAGCGCAAGAGAAAGCGAAAAAAATACGCAAAGTTACGACGAGTCAAATCCAAACTCTCGCCAAAGATATTTTTAAAAACGATAGGCTTAACTTAGCGCTGATCGGTCCTTTTAGAGAAAAAGCTAAGTTTTTGAAGATACTGAAATTGTAATCTTTCTCTGCGAGTAGTTTTGTGGTAATATACTTCTATGTTTGAAAAGAGCAATACCACTTCTATTTCTATAACTACGGGTACAATGGTCCGAGCCGTTTTAGTGCTTCTCTCTGTTTTTTTATTATGGTTTTTGCGGGATTTAGCCTTGGTGCTTTTAACGGCTATTGTCATCGCTTCTTTTGTCGAGTCAGCGGTTCCTTATTTTGGCAGAATAGGAATTAATCGGGTATTTGGAATTGTAGTCTTATACGCCACATCGCTTTTTGCTTTAGCCGGAGTATTTTATCTTTTTGCTCCCCTTTTGATAACTGAAGTTTATAATTTTTCTACTTTCATTTCAACTTATATTCCGGGTGTTTCCTTTCTAAATTATTTCCAAGATGAAGCATTTTCTGGCGCCAAGGACATAGTGAGTTCTCTAGGAAACGATTTTTCGTTAGCCGCACTGTTTTCAGTATCCAAAGCTTTTGTCTTGAATATCTCTGGGGGATTTTTTCAAACACTTTCTATCGCTTTCGGAAGCGTCTTTAATTTCATACTGATTGTCCTTATTTCTTTTTATCTTTCAATTCAAGAAAGAGGAATAGAAAATTTTCTTCGGCTTATTTTTCCGGCTCAGCATGAGGATTATGTGGTGGATCTTTGGGAGCGTTCTCGCCGAAAAATTGCCTTATGGATGAAAGGGCAGATGGTTCTGGGAGTGGTTGTAGCGGTTCTCATCTATTTAATACTTTCCCTTTTAGGCATAGAATATGCGCTTCTTTTGGCCATTATCGCGGGAGTAATGGAAATTATTCCTTATGGCATCTGGGTTGCCATGATTCCTGCTTTTACCTTTTCTTATCTTTCCGGAGGAATATCCAGCGCGTTGATGGTCGCCGGAGCTTATTTGATTATTCATCAATTTGAAGTTTTTCTTTTTGCCCCGCTTATTATTAAAAAAATAGTTGGCCTTTCGCCGATTGTCATTATCCTGTCTGCTTTGATTGGTTTCGAATTGGGCGGATTCTGGGGATTGGTGCTGGCTATTCCGGTCGCTGTTATCGTGATGGAATTTTTGAGTGATATTGAAAAGAATAAAACTTTAGCTCGAACCAGCACTAAATAATGACAAAAAAAAATCCTTTCTATATTACGACCACGATTCCTTATGTGAATGCGGATCCCCATATCGGTTTTGCGCTGGAGCTGGTGCAATCAGACGCTATCGCGCGCTATCAGCGAATCATCGGGCGCGAAGTTTTTTTTAGTACAGGTACGGATGAGCACGGTCAAAAAATCTGGGAGGCAAGTCAGAAAGAAGGCAAGACCGTTCAAGATTATGTGGATTATTATGCGAAAAAATTTTTAGATCTTAAAAATATATTAAATCTTTCGTATGATAATTTTATTCGAACCATAAACCCTCTCCACATTCAGGCAGTGCAAGAATTTTGGCGTTTATGTTTTGAGCAAGGTGATATTTATAAAAAAAAATACAAAGGGCTTTACTGCGTCGGATGCGAGAAATTTATTACTGAAAAAGACTTGATTGACGGCAAGTGTTTATTGCATCCTCTCCAAAAGCCGGAAGTGGTCGAAGAAGAGAATTATTTTTTTAAATTAACGAACTATCGGAAAAAGCTTCTGGAATACTTGTCAAAGGAAAAAGTTATTATTCCAGAATGGCGCAGGATTGAAGCGATTGATTTTGTGAAAGATGGGATGGAGGATTTTTCAATTTCTCGCAGCAAAGAGCGTTTTTCTTGGGGTGTGCCGATCCCGGGAGACGAGAGTCAAATTATGTATGTCTGGTTTGATGCATTTATAAATTATATTTCAACATTAGGCTGGCCTCGGTCCGCTGAAGCCTCCGGCGAAGGAGACCTCGATAATCTTTTTGAAAAGTTTTGGATCAACGGAGAAAAAGTCCAAACGGCTGGCAAAGATATGGTCAAATTTCAGTCAGTGATGTGGCAGGGGATGTTAATGTCCGCTGGTTTGCCGACAACAGATAAAATTGTCTACCACGGTTTTATTACCGGCGAGGGCGGAATTAAAATGTCTAAATCTATCGGAAATGTAATTAACCCAAACGACATTGTGAAAGAATATGGCACCGATGCCTTGCGGTATTTTCTTTTGCGCGAGATTTCTCCTTTTGAAGACAGTCCGTTTACGATGGAACGTTTCAAGGATGCTTACAACGCAAATTTAGCAAATGGGCTGGGGAATTTGGTGAGTCGGATCTTAACAATGGCAGAAAATTATAATGTGTCTCTCATTGACTCAATATTTGACCGTACTGATTTGGATATTCAAGATTTTGATGTAAAAAAATACATGGATAAAATTTGGATAAAAATTCAGGAAGCAGATAAGAAAATTCAGGAAAAAGAGCCATACAAATTATTTAAAACCAAAAAAGATTTCGCAATCGAAATTGTTTCTGATTTATGTACCGATTTATCTATCATTGCAAAATTACTTCTTCCGACAATGCCAGAGACTGCAGAAAAGATACTTTATTATCTAAAAGAAAACAAAAAACCGGAAAAACCTTTATTTTTGCGCAAAGACTAATATGCAATCCAAATACATAGACATCCATAGCCATCTTAATTTCAAGGCTTTTGACGAAGACAGAGACGAGGTCATAAAACGCGCCTTAGATAATGATACTTGGGTGATAAATGTCGGCACGCAAATGGATACTTCCAAAAAAGCGGTGGAGATGGCGAATCAGTATCAAGCGGGAGTCTACGCGATTATCGGATTGCATCCTATCCATACCGGAGCGTCTTATCACGATGAAAAAGAACTTGGTTTTGGCGGAAAAGAATTTACTTCTCGCGGAGAAGTTTTTAACAAAAAAATTTACCGAGAACTTTTGCAAGATAAAAAGGTGGTCGGGATAGGAGAGTGCGGACTCGATTATTATCGAATGGATTCTGAATCAATTGAAAAACAAAAAAAAGCATTTATAGAACAAATAGAACTGGCGAACGAATTTAACAAACCTCTAATGTTGCATCTACGCCATGGCGTAGATCATATAGAGCATAATGCGTACGTTGATGCATTGGAAATTTTAAAAAAATGTTCGAGAGTGAGAGGCAACGTTCATTTTTTTGCCGGGACTTGGATTGAGGCAAAAGCCTTTTTGAATTTCGGTTTTTCTCTTTCTTTTACTGGGGTGATAACTTTCACGCATGATTATGATGAAGTTATAAAAAATACTCCTCTTGAGATGATTATGTCAGAAACAGATTCTCCCTATGTTGCTCCTATTCCATACCGAGGAAAGCGCAACGAACCCTCTTATGTCAGAGAAATTGTTAAAAAGATTGCCGAAATAAAAAATTTATCTGAAAAAGAAGTAGCCGAAGCGATTGTCGGGAATGCCAGGCGAATATTTGCTATTTGAGAGGATTTTTGATATCATTCCAAAATAGCAGAAATGGAAAATGATACGTTAAAAGAAGAACAGGAGGGAGTAAGCAGAGTTTATGAGCTTGGCTATCTTTTAGTGCCGACGATTAAGGAAGAAGATGTCTCGGTTAATTATGGCAACCTTAAAGAACTTATTTCTTCTTTCGGTAGCGAGATTATAACGGACGAGATGCCGAAAATGATCAACCTCGCTTATTCTGTGCGGAAAGTCATATCTAATGTACGCAGTAATTTTAATAAGGCATATTTTGGCTGGACCAAATTTACGATGAACGGAGAACAAGTTTTGGAGCTGAAAAAGAATCTTAATCTCAATCCCAATTTTATTCGATTTTTGATATTGAAAACAGTAAAAGAAAACACTATCGCTGCAAAGAGATTTGTTCGCGGGGAAATATACAGAAAGCCAAAGTTGAAAAATATAGAAGACGAAACTGTTGTTCCTATTAATAAAGAAGAAATAGATAAAGAGATAGACGCATTAGTAGCAGTTTAGGTGAAAATCAATGAACGAAGTGAATATGATTTTCCCTATCCAGCTCCACTTTTAACATTAACATTTATTGAACAATTAAAATTTTACAAGCAATGAACTTTAGGTTATAATCAGATTAATTGTTAAAAGTGGGGCTGGATGACGATTTTTATAGTCATTTCATTCCTTAAAAATCAGCCATGTATTTAAATAAAGTAATAATTGTAGGTAATCTGACCCGAGATCCAGAGCTTGCCACTATCCCTTCTGGGCAAAAAGTTTGCAAGTTCGGGGTAGCAACCAATCGTGTTTGGAAGGACAAAAGTGGCGCCAAACAAGAGTCAGTCAGTTATCACAATATCGTAGTCTGGGGCAGACAAGCAGAAACTTCTGCTCAATATCTAAAAAAAGGTCAGCAAGTAATGGTGGAAGGTCGGATCGAAACACGCAGTTGGGATGACAAGACCAGCGGAGAGAAAAAGTATAGGACCGAAATTATTGCGGACCGAGTGCAATTTGGAGCCAAAAGCGGGGGAGCGAATACTGGAGCATCAGGCGCAGGGGCTCAAAAATCATCTTCTGAAAACAAAGAAGTCGATTCCATTGAATATCCAGAAGAAGACATCAATCCCGAAGACATACCATTTTAATTTATGAAGCAAGATTATTTTTCAGCCAACAATATAAAATATATAGACTACAAGGATGTTGAAATTTTAAAGAAATTTTTAAATCCTAATGGCAAAATTATGAGCCATAAGCGTACTGGCGTGACCGCCAAAAATCAGCGCGCTTTAGCTTCAGCTATCAAACACGCAAGATTTTTTGGTTTGTTGCCTTTTGTGGTGAAATAACTCTTTTTTGGCATACTTTTTATAAAGCAATCTATCTGGCCAAGCTTGGCCAGCGAACTTCTCATCGCTCAAAAAAATAATAAATGGATTACCATTTTTATTTTCTAAGCTCCTGCGAAAGGCTTTCTAAAAAGTATGCCTGCAACGAGTTTTTACACTCTCTCCACATATTCTCCAGTTTCCGTATTTACGCTAATTACATCTCCTTCACTTATAAACATCGGAGCGTTAAGGGTCGCTCCATTTTCCAGAGTAATGACTTTCATTCCTCCCTTGGAGGTGTCTCCGCGGACGGCCGGTGGAGCCTCTTTTACTTTGAAATTAATTTTGATGGGCAGAGTAACTTTGATAATTTGCTCGATTTCATCTTCATTTTCCCAAATTACAGCTTCTACATCGCCGTTCTGTTTCAGAAATTTTGAAGCATTTCCAATCAGCGCGACATCCAGCTTGAATCTTTTGCTTTTGTCATTTTTGTCGCAGAACCAATATTCACCCCGGTTATGGTAGAGAAAAGTAATAGGCCTTTTTATTATTTCCGCTTCGTCAGCTGATTCGGAGACATGAAAAGTGGCGTTGATAGTCTTGCCTGAAATCAGAGTTTTTAGTTTGACCTGATTTTGGGGTTTTCGCTGTTGAGTTCTGGCGACATGGGATTCAATAACTTCACAGGGCTCGCCGTCGTAAATTATTATTTTCTTCTCGCGAATTTCGCTGTATTCCAGTTTTGACATGTGAAATATCTTAACAGATACAACCTTATTTCGCAACCTTCTGTTGACACTGCACTTACTTCTACTACAAAAACGGTCGTTGTTATGGTAGAATTTACATGTTATGCCGAGAGGAAAAATTTTAATAAAAATTTTAGAATTACTTTATGATCAAGCCATGAATCAGGTTGATTTTTTCAGCGCAGTTTTAGTAAGTGGTTATGGAGCTAGTGCTCGCAAGATTGATTATGAATATCAAAAACGTCGAAGACTTGCTTCTAAATCAGAGTTAGATATACAAGATTTTAGCAATAAGAAACTACGCTTGCAAAAATTTTTATCCAAGTTAAAACATGACGGTCTTATAAGACAAACGGAAGGTGTCAGTGGCAGATTCACCATCTCAAGTAAAGGGAGAACTAAGCTCGCGGAACTAAAGAAAAAATTTCAGAACAAATATTATGAGGTTGAGGATAAAAAAGTCAGTCCGATAATAATTAGTTTCGATGTTCCAGAAGAGTTCAAAAGAAAGAGAGCTTGGTTGCGCGCAGTAATTCAAAATCTTGGATTTGAAATGGTGCATAAAAGTGTATGGATGGGAAATACTAAGTTACCCAAGCAATTAATACTGGATTTAGAAAAAATGAACATTTTAGAGTTCATTGAGATTTTCGAAATTACTAAAACTGGAACGTTAAAAAAAGTCGATAAAGCTTAGTTTTTAATAGTTCTACCATAAAAACGGTCGTCATTACAGTAGAATCCACACAAGTTACAAAAGTAAAGTTTTAGGTTTCTTCCGCGAATTTCTTCTTGATTTCTTTCAAAATCTGATCTGAGATTTTTTTATTTTCTTTCAGAAACGTGCGAGTGGAATCATAACCCACGCCCAGTTTTACCTTGTCCGCCGTAGCTTTGGCGGAGGAGGATTCACTCGGCATACTCGCCTTCGCCGAGGCTATGACGGGCAAGTAGAAATACGAATTCCCAGTTTTTTCGATTATTTTAAATCTTTCTCCGAGCGCCATAATTTCACCTTCTTTAGAAATACCCTCATTGTAAATAATATCAAATTCTGTCTGTTTGAATGGAGCGGAGACTTTATTTTTCACCACTTTGACACGAGTGCGTGAGCCCACGACTTCCTCTCCTTTTTTGATTTGGGCGATTTTGCGGATATCCAGCCGGACGGAGGTATAAAACTTCAACGCCTTGCCTCCCGGAGTCGTTTCCGGGTTGCCGAACATCACTCCAATTTGCATTCTGATTTGATTTATAAAGATAACAACGGTTTTGGATCTGGCGACAATGGCAGTCAATTTGCGGAGCGCTTGAGACATCAGCCGGGCTTGTTTGCCGACATGATAGGCGCCCATATCGCCTTCGATTTCGTCTTTTGGGGTGAGCGCCGCCACCGAATCGATCACAATAACATCGATCTTGCCGGTGCGCACCAAGCTCTCTACTATTTCCAGCGCCTGTTCGCCGTTATCTGGCTGGGAAATAAGCAATTCATTTATGTTCACTCCGAGCTTCTTTGTATATTCAGGATCCATTGCGTGTTCAGCGTCTATATATGCGCAAACGCCCCCTAGTTTCTGCGCTTCCGCCACGATATGAAGGGACAATGTTGTTTTTCCGGAAGATTCAGGTCCGAATATTTCAATGATTCGGCCACGCGGTATTCCGCCTACCCCCAAAGCCATATCCAGGCCGATAGAACCGGTCGGAATTACATTCACATCTACTTTCGGCGAGTCGCCAAATTTCATTATTGATCCTTCTCCAAACTTGGTTTGGATTGATTTTAGGGTGTCTTCAAGCACCGCTATTCCCATAGTTTTATTTTCTTTTTTTTCCCCGCCTGCAACGCTATGCGTAGCATTGCGGGCAGGTTTTTTCTTATTTATCATATATTTTCGTATATTATCTTATAATTTTTTTCATCAGTATATCCGAATTTATCTTGCGCTCTGATGTTGATTATATTATATCCCGGCAAGAGCGCAATTGTCTCATTGAAATCGCCAGTTTCACTTATTGAAATTTCTCGACCATTCAAAGTCAAATTTACCGCATTTTTTGCATTCCCCTTTATTTCAATAATACTATTCGCAACTTTTATCCCGTCCATTATATTTACATCTTTTATTTTCACTCCGTAAATTAAATCACGAGAGCCAAAAAGAGCGTAAATAATGATAAAGAGAAAAAAGGCAACGAGAATCGCTATTTGCAATATTTTTTTAGCATCGGGATTCATCATATTATGTTTCCTGCCTGCCGGCAGGCAGGTCTCCGGTTTCCGTGCGTTCAATTTTTTCTAATACCTCTCTCGGTTTTGCGCCTTCTCCCGGACCGATTACTCCGCGTTCTTCCAGTTTGTCCATCAGGCGCGCCGCGCGCGCGTATCCTAATTTTAATTTTCTTTGCAGATAGGAAGTTGAGGCCTTGCCGGCTTCTATTACGCAAGCCCTCGCTTCCTCATACAATTCATCATCTTCTTCAGAGTCTTCATCATACAAGCTTTCTCCGCCCAGGGCGGATCCGCCTTGGGCGGAAAAAATACTCTTATCAGCCGAAATAGAGCCTGTAGTCAGGGTTATCTCTCCCAATATTTCATCTTTGTAAGCGTCCGCTAGATAATTAACAACCTTTTTAACTTCGGTTTCTGAAATAAACGCGCTCTGCAAGCGTTCTGGTTGAGCGTCGCCCGAGGCATAGAGCATATCGCCGGCTCCCAAAAGTTTCTCTGCACCGCCAGCATCCAAGATAGTGCGCGAGTCCACTTGCGAAGAAACTTTCAGGGCGACGCGGGCTGGGATATTCGCCTTGATCAAACCAGTGATGACATTTACTTCCGGGCGCTGGGTGGAAATTATCAAGTGTATGCCCACAGCTCTGGACATCTGAGCGAGGCGGACAATAGCCGATTCCAGCTCCCTAGGATAGGAACTCATTATGTCTGCTAACTCGTCTATTATGATGATGATATACGGCAGGCGATCCCTAAACGCCTCACTTTGCGAGGCGTCGGGCGAACCGCCTTTGGCGGTTTTAGCCACACCACTGTAGACATTGTTGTGATAAGATTCTATATCTCGCACCGATTCTGCTTCCAATATATCGTAACGGCGGTCCATTTCCTTGGCCGCCCATTTCAAAGCTAAAATCGTTTTTTTAGGATCGGTTATGACCGGAGTCAATAAATGCGGAATGTTGTTGTAAAGGGTTAGTTCTACCCGTTTTGGATCGATCAGTATGAATTTTAGGTCATCCGGCCCGTTTCGGTATAAGAGAGAAGTAATCATAGAATGAATAGCGACTGATTTTCCGGAGCCGGTTGTTCCGGCGACTAAGCAATGAGGCATTTTGGCAAGATTGCCGAAGATTGATTTGCCTCCGATATTGCGGCCGAGAGCGATCGTCAGAGGTTTGGAAGAATTTTGGAATTTGTCGTCGGCCAGAAGAGTGGCCAGACCGACCAAAGATTTTGTCCTATTTGGAATTTCAATGCCGACCAAGGATTTTCCCGGGATTGGCGCTTCTATTCGTATCGGGTGCGCCGCCAGCGCAAGCGAGAGATCATTCTGCAGAGCGACGATGCGCGAAAGTTTCATTCCTTCGGCTGGTTTCAATGCATAACGAGTAACGGTCGGTCCGACTGTTACTTCGTCCATTTCCACTTCGATGCCGAAGTTCAAGAGCGTGCGCTTTATTATGTTTGCGTTCGCTTTTATGTCGCCCGTATTCGGTTTTCCTTGATCTTCTTCCAAGAGGGACAACGGGGGAGGGACGTAGGTGGAAACTAATCCGCCGCGCCTCTTTTTAATCGGAATTTCTTCTTCTTCATCTTCCCCTTTTTTTATACCCAATGCTTTTTTTATTTTTTCACCAGTAGTTTCCGTTTCTCTTTCTTCCCTAAACACTTCTTCTGAAGCGTCGGGCGATCCAGCTTCGCTGGATTTAGCCTCCTCCTCTTCCACTTTTCTTCTGGTAATAAAATCCCAAATTTTTTTGAAAAATGGCAGGAGATCCAATTTTGTATCGAATATCACCAGAATTGAAATTATTAAAATCGCGCCGAGAAAAATAATACTGGCATATACATCAAAGAGGGAAACAAGAGGTATTGATAAAACTTCTCCTAATAATCCGCCGGAACGCCTGCCCGCCAATTGGGCGGGTGAACCTCCCGCGATGTCTATCAAACCCAATCCAGAGAGAAGAAACATTACCGCGCTGATCGCGCTTCTCCATCCGATTTCTGGAGTTTCTGATCTGACAAATGAAGACCCCAAAAGAACAAGCAGAGCCGGTAAAAGAATATAGCCGACACCCAACAAGTAATAAAGTTTTTCATAAATAAACTTGCCTGCGATTCCCGTCATATCAAATGCGGACATCAAAAAAAATAATGCCAAAACAAAAAAAACTATTGCCATAATGCCATGTTTGGTATTGCTCTTTAGTCCGGGACCTTCCTGATTTTTCTCTTTCTTATTTGCCATGAAAGTATTTTAGCATATTTTTAGAATTTAAAATTCTCCTCTTTGAGGAGTACCCGTTACAGCGGGGGAGGTGGAATATATCCACCCCGTCCCGATGAACATCGGGGCACCCTTCAAGAGGGGAATGAAATGCTTGCTTTTCTTCATGTCCCATATATAATGGACAAATGTTAGCAGGAGATAAAAATCTTAAAGACTCTACTAAGGACACGAATATTTCTTTAACGGACATTTCTTTTTCTATTTCTTATACTAAGACACATAAGCTTATTACAGCGCTTTATATGGTAACGGACATAATGGACCGAGGTGAGCCGCTTAGAAATAAATTAAGGACATTAGGGGTAGAAATTCTATCAGACACTATATCAATGTCAAGGTTGAACCTTGATAAAAAGATCCAAGAAGTTTTGTCCTTTATAGATGTAGCTTTAACTTTGAATTTTATTTCAGAGATGAATTGTGCTATCTTAAAAAAAGAGTTTCTTGAATTAAAAACATCTATTGGACATCTAGATGTAAAACCTATGTGGCTTGAAGAACTTTTTTCCGTTCCTCAACCTAAAGGACATTATATTGGACAATCATTAAGGACACGAATTGGTGTCCAAAAGGGAAGTACTTTAATGAAGGCTCTGTCTGATCTAGAAGCAAAACCTAATATATTAGGTCTTGCTTCACATTTTGGTTTTAATATATTAAAAAAACAAAGGCAAAATGATATAATCGATATTGTAAAAAGTAATGGAGGAAACGCTACTATAACGGACATTAGAACAAAGATAAATACTGAGATCCATAAATCACTTGCCTCTTGCAGTGAAAAAACATTACAAAGAGAATTAATGTCCATGACAAAAGACGGTGTCCTTAATAAGACAGGTGAAAAACGCTGGAGCAGGTATTTTATCAAGGTTCTAGGTTCATAGGGGCTAGTTTCTAGTAAAAATTCTTGCTTTTGATTAAAGAATATGCAATAATTGACCTGTGGAGTTTTCTCCGCAAGTCTTATCTTCTAGAACCTAGTAAACTAGCTGCTAGAACCTAATTCTGGAGTTATCCACATAATATATTGCTCTATTTTTGAGCTATGTATTATAATGTATCTGTGTTTAGCGATTGCGCGCTTTTATGCGTGTTATCTTGAACACAAAATTTGTGTATTTATTTTCGCTTTTGTTTTTCGTTTGCGATTTCGTCGAAAAAATTTCAAATGAACTTGGTGAAAATAAATGTCCATTGAAAACTGAATAGCAAATTTTTTGTTCAGTCTTCTCCGCCCAAAGCGGATCCGCCTCAGGCGGAAATGTTTAGTTTACATCTGTTCTTTATTTTTTTATTCGCTGCATTACAAATTGTTTTTAAATTGTGCTGACTAGCGAGGAGCATATGAAAATAAAATTTTCGTAATGTCCGAGCGACGTCGAAAATATTGCACGCAATATTATTATTTATTGGCGGATAAAAAATAGAGATAGAAAAAAAATACGCTTTTAGTCAAGTCGAAACTAATTAATGGCGTAGAATCCCTCACCAAATTTTTAGAAAAATTTAGTGAGGGACAAGAATTAGAAAAAATTTATGAGTAAATTATTAAAATCAAAATATCTTCTTGGAATTATGCTTGTTGCAACTCTTGCCGTTGCTTTCGTTTTCGCAATGTTTGCGACGACAGCTTTTGCGCAAACTGCTTGCTCAACAGGCACGACTACACTAAGAGTAGGTTCGAAAGGTGACGCAGTTAAGTGTCTTCAGTCCGCTGTTGGAGTAACTGCCGATGGTAGCTTCGGTCCAATCACCAAAGCCGCCGTGCAAACTTGGCAAACTTCCAAAAGTTTAGTGGCTGATGGAATATTCGGCAGATTGTCCCGAGCCGCTTTCACGGGTGGCACGGTTACAGTAAGTGGAACGACTCTTCCAGCAGGCTGTACTTCAACTTCCGGATATAGTCCTACGACTGGAACAAAATGTGATACTGCCGTTGCGGTGTCCACGACTCTTCCAGCCGGCTGTACATCGACGGCAGGATACAGTCCTACCACTGGTACCAAATGCGACTCTGGCGGCACAACCACCACTACGACAAATCCTACTGGTCCCGTATCAGTTGCGCTTGCAACGGATAATCCTGCATCCCGTTCCGTGACAACCACGGAAGCTGGCGCTGATTTAGCGCATTTCTCATTCACAGGTTCTGGGACGGTTACGAATATCACTTTGAAGCGTACTGGTATTTCTGCCGATGCTTCTCTCTCAAGCGTCTACCTCTATGATGGAGCCCTTCGTTTGACGGATGCCGCTTCGGTATCGAGTGGCAGTATGATTACCTTCAATGACCCCAACGGTCTCTTTGTTGTCAATGGCTCAAGGACCATTTCCATCAAATCTGATATGGCAGGAAATTCTGGCGAAACCATTGGTGTTGCCTTGGTTTCATTCACAGCTTCCGGTCAAGCTATTGTTACACTCAGTGCTCCGCTTTCCGGTAATTTGATGACGGTTGCTTCAGCAACTCTGGCTGGAGTTTCGTTCGGCACCATTACCCCTGCGGCCAATGCTAACTTGACTCCTGATAACGATGTTATTGTCTGGCAGAGCACAGCTGCAATTACCACTCGCGATGTATGGCTATCTCGCTTTACAATTCGTGAAGTCGGCTCAATCGCAAAGACCGATATTTCCAATCTTCGCTTGATAATTGATGCGACGACGGTGGCGACAGTGGCAAATCCAGATGCAAACGGTTATTCAACTTTTGCTCTTACTTCACCGCTAAAACTTATAACCGGTTCCCATACCTTCAAAGTTTTAGCTGATGTTACGGGAGGTTCATCTCTAACCTTTACTTTCTCCATAAGAAACAGAACAGATATCGGTTTGGTGGACAGCCAATACAATGTAGGCTTCTTGACCTCCACCGTTGTCGGTTCTCTGACTGCCGGCCAACAGACAATTTCAACTGGATATGTCACGGTCCAAAAGGCGACCGACTCTCCAACGAGCACGATTGTTTTGGCTGGTACGGATGTGGTTTTGGGACGCTTTACAGCTAAAACATACGGCGAGAAAGTTAAGGTTGATACTATGCTGGTTGATTTCTCGGGTACTTCCGGCACGACCCTTCGCAATGGACGCATCTTGGTTGATGGTCAGCAAGTTGGTTCAACCACTACCATCAATCCCGCATCGACCGGTACATCATTTAATGTAAATCATACTTTCTTGCCTGGCGCTACTGCCATCATTGAAGTTCGCGCTGATATTTACAACAATGATGCTGATGCTCTTCCTGCTTACGCGGCTGGAGACACTATTCAAGTAATTTTGTCTACCGGTGTCAACAATGCTCAAGGACTAGTATCTGGGGATGCTACTCTGGATGTTCCTACAGCAAATGTTAATGCCAATAGCCTGACTGTGGGTTCCGGAAGCATCACTCTTGCCAAAGACCAGGTTTACGGTAACCAATCAGTGGTTGTTCCTACGACGGCAACTCTGCTTGGTTCTTGGGTTTTGACTTCAGGCACAACTGAAGCTCTAAACCTCGATACTATTCAGGTTGACCTTGCTTTTCTTAATGAATTTGCGGCGGCTGACCTCTCTAATGTCTATGTGATGTATGGTTCTAAGATCACTTCCAGCAAAGCGACAGTTTCAGCTACGGCCGGGGCAAACACTTGGAATATATCCGAAGCGATGGCGGTTAATAGCACAATGACTTTCAAAGTATATGGCGATATTGCGACTGGCGCTGTGGTTGATACTGTAAATGCCGACACCGTTATCCCGTCTCTCTTGGTTTCCGGTACATCCGCTTCTGGCACAGCTGTGAATACGAATAGCAATACCGTGCTTGCAGGTCAGACAATTACCGCGGTAAACTCGGGCTCGCTTACGGTATCTCTTGACGCTAACACTCCAATAGCCGCGCAGGTAGTGGCTGGAACTACCGATTCAGGTGGTTCTCTTAAGATTAAACTTGCCGGTACCAACGAAGATCAATATGTAAAGACTGTAAGGATTTACGCAAATACCAGCGCTAACTCAGCGGCTATCTCTTCAATGAATCTTGCCTGGTCTGCGACTTCCAATGGAGCTTACGCTACTGTTGGGCAGGATCAAACATTGACTAACGACGGCACCAATCCTGGTTACAGCGTTTGGAGCTTAACCGGCGCTAGTCGGGTGACTGTTCCTAAGAATGGTTCAATCTACCTGAAGGTTACGCCTTCATATGTTTCTTCAGGCCAAACGGAAGTTTCCGGCTTAACGCCTAAACTCTTCTTGGGCGACCTTCAAGCTGAAGGCACATCCCTATTGGCGGCAGGCGGAACAACTGCTACTCTTATAAACTCAACTGGTATTATCATTCAAGCGAACAGCTCGGCTGTGGCTGGACGCACGTATATTGATTCAACAGAGAATAGGCTTGCTGCTGCTATAACTGCTACTGCAACAACTATTACTACAGCAGGCGGTCAAACGTTTTTGCCAGGTGATATCATCTTTGTTGATTGGAGTGGTCCTACTTCTGGCACTGGCGACGAACAATGGACACCAGCGGATGAGGAACTTATGGTTGTTCTAGCTGATGCTGGTGCAAACCTTACAGTAAAACGTGGTGCATTTGGAACAACTGCTACAGCAATAGATGCAACAGGTACTGACAGTATCTTCCGCTTGAACACCGCTACTATGACTACGTCTGCTGGCTTGGTGGGCAACGCAATGACAGTTCTTGAAACCAAACTTGGCTTTGCCATCAAGTCTGATGCGCCTTCTGGCGCCTTTACTGGCGGTACTGATAAATACTTGTTCGGTGTTACTGTTACGGCGGCCAATAACTCTGCTGATACAGCTACCAATACCGCGACAATTAACCGCATTGATGTAACCAGCAACAAGTCTGCCGCTTCAGTGGCAAATTTGAAAGCTTACCCATCTGAGTACAACCAAAACTCAACTTACGCCACAACTTGTGTCGGTCTATCTGAAACAAAGTGGCGCTGTACTTTGAGCTCAACCGGTTCTACTAATCTAGTTGACGAGAATTCTTCCAGAAGCTACACCTTCCGCGGAGACCTTGGTTACTCGGCCGCGGGTTCAGTTGACTTCAGTATTGCGGCTTTAGGTACCTCTGACACATCCACCAACTCTGTTTCTTGGTCAGACGGCGCGGCTACCCCGACTACACAGGTATGGGTAAATCAAGCCACGACGGTTATCCAGGGAGGTTCTTTGACCACGACTGCCGCTTCTGGCACTCGTGACCAGACAGTTCCGACAATGACAGCAATTGGTGTTGCAAGTAGTGGTACTACAGATGACAGTGTTGATGCAGGTGATATCATTACAATTACGCTTAGCGAAATGATTGATCCTTCAAACATCAATGCCTCATTGGTTCCTGGTGGTTCAGCAGTGACTGGTGTTGCCGCTACCGCAACTGGTGGCGTGACTGGAGTTCAAGCCGATGGTATTATAACCGTTACTAATATCACCACATTTGACTCCGGCGCTTCTATCGCCGCGGCTGCAAGCTTCACCACGGACTTGACTCTTAACTCAGCGGGTACATTGCTCACGATTACCTTAAACACAGGTACTGCGAGAGTCGTTACTACCCCTGCTCTAGGCGCCGGTACGACTGTTGTCGGTACGGCGACTGTGGGCATCAAAGATGTCAACGGAAATGTGATGGCTTCTGCCGCATCTCCAGTGCCAACACAGACTGGTGGCGGCACAGCCTTCTAGTAGTTAATAAAATTTTGCAGAGGTCGAAATACTGCAAACTTCAAAAAACACCCTGAGAGAAATCGAAGGGTGTTTTTTGTTGCGTAAAAGATTTTATTTGCTATACTCAAACAACATGAATAAAAATGCGCAAACATATATTGGTTTTGTTGTCTTGGTTTTGATTGTCGGGGCCGGGTTCTTTCTGCTGAGAGATAAAAAAGAAAATATTCCGATTGACGTTAACAATAATGTGACAGAAGTGCCGGATAACATTACGCCCGCGCCGGAAAAACCGATTGAAACAAAACCGGATGCCAACAAACAAACCGGCCTTACGGCAGGGCAAAAAACCCTCTTGGCGAAATTGCAGAAGTCCGTGGATGCCCGAGATTTTGAAACTTTTGCCGGTATTCTTCTTGAAGTCTATAAAAAAGAATGGGGCGGAATCAAGGAATTTGGCGCCTTGGAAAGCAAACTGTATGTCTATGCCACGAATGAGTATTGGGTAAAGGGGGATTTGGGGAATTCCCTCAAGGTTTCCACTATCGTGTATAATAAAGTTCCGGAGGCATGGCGTTTCCGTTATCTTCGCATTATTACCCTTCATAAATATGGCAGAAATGCTTTTGAGAAAGGGGATTTGTCCGTCGCGGAGGACTACGCAAATCAAATTTTACAGATGATGTATCGGCCGGAAGGGGCGCATTTGCTGGCGGATGTGTACATTTCCAGGATTGAAACTAATCTAAAAGATGGTAATATGAATATGGCCAAGCAAAATTTAGACTTTATTTGGGATTTTGAGGTAAGTCAAGACCGCCGGGATAAGCTAAATGAGCTTAAAAGGCAGATAGAGAAGTAATTATTATAAGTCCCGACGTAAAGTCGGGATCCCGACAATGAAATTCGTCGGGATTTAATTAAAACCAATAGCATGTCAAAAAAAAATATTGTAATAGCAATTATAGTAGTTGTGATTGTGATAGGAGTTGGTTTTTGGTTTAATAAAAAGACTGTGGAGAATGTTTATTCTGTGGTGTATATGACGACAGGGGAAGTATATGTCGGCAAATTAACAACTTTTCCCGAGTTAGAGCTTAAAAATGCCTATATCTTACAAGTAGTTAAGGATGAAAAAGACACTACTAAGAACAATTTCCAGTTGAATCCTATAAAGGACGCTCTTTGGGCGCCGGAGAGTATGCATCTCATAAAGGACAATGTCGCTTTTTTTGGGACCCTCTTGTCCGATAGCGCGATTGCTCAAACTTTGGCGGAGAAGGGAAAATAAAGAATTAGGTTTTAGTCACTAGGTTCTAGCTTCTAGTATGTTACTAGTTACTAGCACCTAGAAACTAGCACCTAACTAAAGTTATCCACAGTTTTTCTTGTGTTCTAATATTTGTTTGTATTGTATAATTATAAGTGCATAAAAGTCCTGCCTGCGGTAGGCAGGGTCGAATACTTTTTTGTTCGCCCGCCAAAATTTTCTTTACCCGCCTGAAATTTTCTTTGTAAAATTTCGGTGGGTGAATAAATTTAGGCGGGTAAATCTTGAATTGTTTATAAATGCATTATTAAGCAATTGAGGAAGTTATTTTTATTATTAGAAATTATTATTAGCTTGTCCCGCGAAGCCTTGGCGTAGTGGGATAAAATTATCAATTTATGAAAAAATTATTTAAAGGTTTAGGTTTGAGTTTTCTGGCGCTGGCGCTCGTCGTCGGAGTAGGGGCCCAATCTGCGAGTGCCACACTTACCGTGGCCGCTTTAGCGGCTACCAGTGATGGAGCTCTTACACTGAGTAGCAGTTCAATCACCAGCGCCATTACCGTCGGCACATCAACCATGACGACCGGCGCGACTACCATTTATGGCGGCACAGGAACAGGAGCCATCACTCTCACCCCGGGCACTGCCGGCACAATTGTCATCGGCGCGGCAGCTGGTACAGGAGCAATTACTCTTGGTTCGTCCACCGCGGCGCAAACGGTTAACATTGGCAACGGTGTCCCTGCCGCTGACCAAACAGTAAATATCATGTCAGGCGCTGCTGCTTCTGCAGGCGCGGGTACTCTCAATATCGGTAACAGCGACCGAATCACAACTATCAATCTCGGCAATGTGGCTCCTGATGCCGCAAGAACAACAACTGTTGCTGGAGGAGCTGCGGCTGTGGTAGATACGGTTAACATTGGTACGGGTGCGGCAACAGCCGCTGGTGGTAAGACAATTCACATTGGCGATACTGACCCAACCGGTTCAGGCACAAATTTAATTACAATCGGTAGCAATGGAGCTTTCGCGTCCACTACTACCATTAAGGGTGGTAACGGCGCAACAGCTATCAACTTAACACCCTCCGATGCTGGAGGTATCGTCATCGGCACAGCCACTCAAACCACTAACGGCACTATCGTTTACGGTGGTACAAACACTGGCACCAACGCTTCAGGTATCTCTGGTATCGCTTTGACTCCCGGAACTGCTGGTACAATTAACATCGGTAAATCAGATGGTACTGGCATAATTACAGTTGGTTCGTCTTCTGGCACTCAATCTGTTCTAATCGGTAACGGCGCAGGTGTTGCAACTGTTTCTCTTGCGAACGCAGGTACTGCCGGCAACACAGTTAACATTGCCACTGCGGCTACTGCCGACACTAAGACAGACACGGTCAACATCGCAACTGGCAACGCAGCTGGCGGCACTTCTGGCGGAAAGACAGTAAACATTGCTACCGGTGTTCCGGGCGCGAGTGCGGTTAACACCGTTTCTATTGCTAGTGGTGGCACCACAACAGGTACTGCTGTTGTTACGATTGGTAGCAATGGCGCTGCCGCTCATACTACTACCATTAAGGGTGGTAATGGCGCAGGCGCTATTACCCTAACTCCGGAAGCAACTGCCGGTACTATTGTCATCGGAGCAACTGCTGGCGCTGGAGCAATTACCGTTGGTTCTTCTTCTACGACTCAGTCAGTCTTGATTGGTAACGGCGCAGGTGTGGCAACAGTTTCTATCGCTCATACTGGCACAGCGGGTAATACTGTGAACATCGCTGGCGCGGCAACGGCCGACACCAAGACAGACACGGTCAACATCGCAACCGGAAATGCCGCCGCTCAAGCGGGAGCCACAACAGTGAAGGCTGTCAATATTGCTACCGGAACTCCTGGCGCGAATGGTAGAAACTATGTTACTATCGGCACGAATGCGCTTGCTTCTAAAACTTTGCTTCTTGGTGGTACTGGCGCAACTGGCACCACGGCTGCTACAGCCGCTATCGGTTTGTCTTCGGACACTGCCGGTACTATCGTTATCGGTGGTCCTGCGCAGACGGGAGCTATCTACCTTGGCGACAACGCTTCAACTGCCATAACAACTGTCAATATCGGGACGGACTCAACTGGGCAAGATGTCGTGGTTGTCGGTTCCGCGCACGCAAGCTCTACTTTCACTCTTGAAGCTGGAACAGGCGCTACCGCTATCCAAATCGGTAATGGCGCTACTGCTCATGGAATTAAGATTGGGACAAATGCTACCGGAGATAATGATATTTCCATAGGCGGGGCCAATGCGGGTTCTACGGTTATTGTTGAAGCTGGAACTGCCGCTGGCGCTATCTTGATCGGTAACGGCGCGACTGCGCACGGAATTCAAATCGGTAACGGCGCGTCTGTCAACACGATTATCCTTGGTTCTACCAACACCACATCTACCTTGGCGCTTAACGCAGGTGTAGATGATACTACAGGCGGTATAACTATCTCTGGAGCAATAAACGGCGCTTCGCCTTTGGTTTTTGAAGGCGTAACAGTCAACGGTTTTGAGACTACCATAGCTGTTACAGATCCTACAGCTGACAAGACGGTTACTATTCCAAACAGAACCGGACAAGTACAAATTGCCGGCGCATGTACGGCTTTGACGGCGGGCGCGGCGGTTACCTTAACTGTTGGGTCAAACTGCTACACTGATACCATTACAACTGACAACGAAGACCAGACAATCACATTCTCCGGCGCAGGTGTAGCGGGTGAAATGGTAACAATTATCTTCATAACAGATGCCGCTGGCGCCAATGATGAAGTTATTACATTTCATACAACATTAACAAGCACTGTTGGCACATTGACTCTCGCCAATGTTGCTTCGCAACGTTATGCTGTTAGTTTCATGAGTGATGGCACGATTTGGAATGAAATAGCAAGAACAGCGGTACAACCTTCATAATTATTTTGTTTCTTAAGTCTTAAATTATCAGCAAATAAATATACGGGATTTTTCGCGAAGCTCTCTAGGTTGAATCCCGTATATATAATCTTAAAAAACAAAATGATTAAAAAATTAAAAATTGGTTTGTTGGTGGCTGTATTAACCTTGGCTGTCGGAGTCGGCTCCGCTTCTGCGGCTGACTTGATTTTCAGCGTGGATACGAATGTTACCATTGGTAG
This sequence comes from uncultured Candidatus Saccharibacteria bacterium, assembly GCA_964554645.1. Taxonomy (GTDB): domain Bacteria; phylum Patescibacteriota; class Minisyncoccia; order Phycocordibacterales; family UBA9973; genus UBA9973. Next base: position 53,554 of record CAZKPK010000002.1, read on the forward strand.
CGCCACCTACACTATTGCGAGCGGTTCCCAGGCGACTACCATTGCTCCAGGCGCCTCCTCCATTGAAGTTGTGATTCCCGCCGATGTCTTCTTTACTTTCAAGTCAGCGGACAAATACACACTCAATAGTTCTTATGGCGCTATGCAGTGCGGCGCGTCTTTCAGTTCTATCACTATAGAACGCGCTGGGACTTACACCATTACCCCGGACACTAATGCCGTATGTACTAGCGGTAGCGGTGGTACGCCCTCCGGCGGCTCGGCTCCTTCAGGTAGCGTAGCCCCAGCGGCTACTCCAACCGCTCCAGTCGTATCTGTAGCTCCTCCGGCTTTGGTTGTTCCGGATTTAGGCTGTACCGGCGGAGCTTTTAGCACGACAACAGGCAAAGCTTGCGCGGCGGCTACGGTTACTCCTGCCACTCCGGCTACCCCAGCAGTTCCGGGAGTAACTTCTGCCACTCCCGCTACCCCGGCAAAAGTCTACAACTTCGGCACCGCTACCTTGAAAAATGGCAGTAAAGGCGAAGCGGTCAAGGAATTACAAAGATTTCTGAATGCCAAACTGAATCTTGGTTTGGTAGTTGACGGAGCTCTAGGTCCAAAGACGATTGCCGTGATCAAACAATGGCAATCTGACAATGGTCTAGTGGCTGACGGTCTCATCGGCGCTAAAACAAAAGCGATGATGAACTCACAGGCTGATACAGCTACAACCCCAGCTACTGCTCCTTCGGCAAGCTCAGGATCTACGACCTACAACTTCGGCACCACTACTCTCAAAAACGGCAGCCGAGGCGAAGCGGTCAAGGAACTGCAGAGATTCTTGAATGCAAAGTTGAATCTAGGCTTGTCCATAGACGGAGCGCTCGGTCCAAAGACGATTGCCGTGATTAAACAATGGCAATCGGACAATGGTCTGGTAGCTGATGGTCTCATCGGAACCAAAACAAAAGCGATGATGAACGCGCAGGCGGGTCAGTAGAGTTTAATTCTCCTCTTTGAGGAGTACCCTTTCAGGGGGAGGTGGACGAATTTATCCACCCCGCTCCGGCTTTTTGTCGGAGCACCCCTCAAGAGGGGAATAGATTCTACAAAAAATCCGCTTTCTGGCGGATTTTTTGTGTGCTTGCAGTTTTTATTTTGATTGTGTTATACTCAGTTTATGATTACGGTAACAATACCTAAAACTAAATATCAAGTAATTGTTCGTCAAGCTAATGCTTATCGCAAACTTGCTTCTAGTTTTGCTTCTCAAATGATTGAAACGCCGATTAATGTTGTAGTGGATAATTTTAATGCGACGGGGAAATATTCTCAGGCGTTTCTTAATGACCTTGAAGATGGTCTGAATGATCTTCGTGAATCAAGATTATGGAAATCAAAATAGTAACACCGAAAGTAACGCGTTATATTATTCTTCATGGTCTTCAATCAAAGTGGGAAAAATGCAAAATTCTTTTTTTTGGAAAATCCAAAGCATCCAAGTTTGCGTACCGAATGACTTGAACCAAAAGACGAAATGATTTTTTCATTTCGTCTTGATAAAAAATATAGAGCTCTGTTTATGATTAAAAATTCTGTTGCTTTTGTGTTTAGGATTACAAATCATTATCGATAGCGGAGAAATAAAAAACTAAGATAGTTTTACAAAAAATCCCCATATAGGGGATTTTTTGTTTTACCGTCCGAAGTTATCCACAGGCTAAGTGTGGTATAATAAATTAGTGGTATAATAAACTTATTATTAGAAAAATAACGAGCATAGCGAGATAGTTTTCTAACCCCGTCAAATAGCTTTTGTAAAACAAAAGCTAAAATCCGAAGGATTTTGTTTGACATGGGTAAAGATTTTTATATTTACTACGTTCATTAAAAATCATTTATGGAGAATATTAATAAAAAAAATATGTGGATAGGGATTATTGTTTTAGTGGCAGTAATAGCGCTGGGTCTTTGGTATTCCGGCGCGAGGTACGATCAAGGATATGAAGCGGCTATCGCCGATATCAAAGCCCAGCAAGAAGAAGCTGGCAACAAAGCGGCTCAAGCGGCATCCGATGAAGCTAATCCTTTCAAAGTATCCAATCCTTTGCAAGGGGTTGAAGCCAATCCGTTTGAAAAAGCCAAGAAAACTTTAAATCCGTTTGATTAAAACAAATTTTATTATTAGCAAATATATTCGTATGATTTTAACTAAAAGAATAAATCTATTTGGGTTAGCCATAGGGCTGGTATTGGTCTCGTTACCGGTGTCAAGCGTCGCTTTAGCTCAAACCGAAACTGTCGCTGTCTCCGCCGATGTTCCCAAAGAACTAGTTTCCTTGGCGCAAGATTTAGGCTGTCAAACTAAAGTTGAATGCGCTGAAAAATTTGACGCGAACATAGAGCAAGGCATCGCTTTGGCTCAAAAATATGATATCTATACTCCGGAACAAGAAAAAGTGGCCGCTACTTTCAAGACAGAAGTTTTGGAAAGATTACGTGGAGTCAGTCAGGATAATTTTGAGGAAGAAATCTTGGTTTTGGCCAATAAAATTTTAAAAGAAAAGCCGGCCTTAGCTAGGACTATAAGCCTTACTCGGCAAACAGTAAATGCGGCTGAAACGATTATAAATACCGTTAAAGAAGCCGGTGTGGACATTAGAGTTTGTCAAAAATCGCCGGAAGACTTGTCGCGTGAACAGTTGATTGCCTGCGTCAAGGCCGGCAATAATTTATCCAGCAAAGAAAAAACAGCTGGAGATTATATTCCAAAAGGAAATGTAAAAGCGGAAGAGGCGGGACGAATGCTTGACCTTGAAGATTCACTCCTAGCCGGAGAATATTCTAGTTTGGGTAAGATTAACGCTGAAGAAGCTGGACGAATTTGCCTGAAGCCCGGTTCAGAATCTATCGCCGATTGCGACCAAATTGCCCAAAAATTCTTCGGCAATGAAGGGGTAAAGCAGTTGCAGGAAGCCAGGCAACAAACAACTCGTATCAAAGAATACTATACGAAGGGCATAGAAAAAATGGAATTAGTAACGCCGGACGGGCAGAAACTAATCGGTAAAGGCGCAATAAAGAATGCCTGTGATCTGGCTTTTGAGAAAAATAATTTGGGCTTAGCCAGAGCCTGCGGAAATTTTGCCGTCAAGAACGGATATGCTTCCCAGGAAGAAATTGAAAGCGGGTTAAAACTTTTGGAGTCTTTTTCGCAAAAAGCGGGGAATGTCAATTTTGACGATTGCCGTTTCAATCCGGAGTCCTGCCGGGAGTTTCTGCCGGATGAATTTCGTCCGCAATTTGACTCCCAATTTGAAATTTTCAGAATAATGTCCGAATCCATCGGTTTTGACCCGGCGCGCTGTGAAAATTCTTACGACCCCGATATCGGCAAGCGATGTTTGGAAGGCGCTAAAAAGGCTTTGAGCCGGGTGGAAGAAATTGCCAAGAATTCTCCGGAAGCGCGCAGAATTGTCGATGAAATCAGAGGTCATATTGCTGAAGGAGAGAGAATGACGGAAAAATTGGGCGAGTTTCATCAAGATTCGGACAGAGGAGGAAATGCCGGACCCGGAGGCTGTCGCGGGCCGGAAGAATGTTTCAAATACTGCACCCAGCCCGGAAATTCAGCCGAGTGTATTTCTTTTGGAGCGAAAAGTCAGATTTTTGACAGAGACACAGCCGCCCAAAAATTTAATATGGTAAATGAAAGATTTAACACCTTACCAGGACAATACCCGGGATTTACCGAGCCGGGAAAAGGAGATTACAGGTCTTATCCAAATGGACCGGATTATTCAGATCGGTCTAGGCAACAACCTGGATTTGATCAGTATCCTCAATACCCTTACCCTTACCCACCACAGCAGCCAGTCGGTCCAAGTCCGGAATGTTTCGCGGCCGTCAGTAGTGGCGATTTTACTAAAGCCAAAATTGCCTGCTCTTCCACAACGGAAAATTATCCTAAACCAATAGCCGAACCGTTCCCTGTTTGCCCGGCCTATTCTATGCCGTCACCTTGTCCGGAAGGCCAAATGCGGCAAGCGGCTAGCGACGCCAAGGGGTGTGTGGCTTACGGCGCCTGCACGGTGATAGAAAATTACAAACCGATTGACACCACTCCAAAATCTTGTCCTTCTGGTCAATATTGGGATGGTCGGTCTTGTGTTGCTCAACCGACAACCCAGTGCTCTTCCGGCCAGTGGTGGGATCCAGCCACCCAAGCTTGCCGATCTTCCACAGTTCCGATGGTAGGTTCATGCGATTATTCTACCCAATACTGGAAAGCCTCAACTAGCCAATGCCAGCCCCGAACAAATTGTTATGACACAGCTAATTCTGAATATAACTCTCAAGAATGCCAGGGCGTGCGCGGTTCAACGACAGTTAGTTATGGTTGCGGAAGTTTGACTACTCAAGCTACCTGCCAGGCAAGTCCCGGTTGCGGTTGGGCTAACGGCGCCTGCGGGGGAAACACCTCTACAGTTCCGGACCCAACTTATAGCAGTTGTCCTGCAAATATTAAAACTCTGCTTGGCGATGGCTGTCATTCTATGTCCGTCGGCTACTTTAACAGCGGGATGACTTCTTATGTCCTCTTTGGCAGTACGGCCGTTAATAATTGTTCAACTTCGTCGGTTACTGGTTGTAGCGGTAACACAACTACCACTACCTGTCCGACCGGTCAATGGTGGAATGGAACTGCTTGTACATCATCTACATCTACATCTACATCTACAACCAGTCAATGCTCTCCAGGGCAGTACTGGTACACTCCGCCTGGAGGCGGGGCAGGATACTGCACAGGCAATCCTAGCAGTAGCGGCGCTTGTCCAGCTGGATATCACCCTCATGGCGAGAGCGGCGGGTTCTGCATGAATGACCAAGAAAATTACAGCGGGACCTGTTATAATTCCGCCGGCACATCCACGATCACTTGTCCGCAACAGACTTATACCCCGCCCGCCAGCGGCTGTTCGTCTGGACAATACTGGTACACGCCACCCGGAGGCGGGGCAGGATACTGTCAATCCTCATCTACAACCACCTGTCCTTCCAATCAATGGTGGGATTCTAGTACTGGCGCTTGTCGTGATAATTCATCAGCTTGCGCGCAAGCCGGCGGCACTTGGAATTCTTCAACCAATTATTGCCAAATGCCGACTTGTCCCTCTGGTCAGTATTGGTTTACTCCTTCAGGCGGAGGCGCAGGATACTGCATGTCTAACACTACCAGTACTACCACTTGCGCTTCAGGACAGTACTGGAATGGTTCGTCTTGTGCAAGCTCATCTACAACTTCAAGTGACGGAGCTACTGCTTGCGCTCAAGCAGGTGGAACATGGAACAGCAGTATGACACCTCCCTGTCAAATGCCGAATACAACCACCAGCGGCGCATCTTCCTGTTCTTCCGGACAATACTGGAATGGTTCAGCCTGCGTAAGTTCAACTCCGTCAACTTACACTTCGCCTTCATACACTCCGCCTTCAGATACCTCAACATACACTTCTCCACCAACCTATACACCTCCTTCAGACACTTCTGGAACATATACTTCACCACCCTCTTACACCCCGCCTCCAGACACCTCAACCTACACCCCGCCTCCATCTGCTATGATTTTGTGCTCGCAAACTGGTGGAAATTGGACCGGCGCCGCCTGCAACTTGGCCAAAAATATATCTGACCAAAAAGCTTACCTTAGCTATTTCCAAAAAGATTCTGACGGATTGTTAGCTCAAGTCTTTGGAGCATTTGCTGATTTATTCAGATAAAGTACTCCGCTTTACTTTTGTAATAAATTTTGGCAGTTAATTATTAACCAAACAAATATGAAAACATCGGGCCAAAAGGAGGAAAAAATGAATACTGCAGAAACAGAGCCGCTCCAACCGGTTTTCCAGATTCTAAGGGAAACAGCGAAAAAATTTCGTTCTTTGAAGGCTGAAGCAACCACAGCACTTTTGGATCAAGAAAATCCTACGGGCTATAAAGAAAGGTTAGAAGAACGGGCTAGGCTTTTGGTTAATCTACCTGAAAGTTTAGAAAGCGTCCTAAAGCAAATTGACCCGCAAGTCAAAAATAAAATAGAATCTTATGTGAAAATATTTGCTACTATAGCACAGGAACGTATTGATATTGGAGAAGAGGTTGGGCTTGCTACATTATTAGTTGACAAGGGGGCGAGAAAAGACGATAAAAATAACCTTGAGAAATTAATTGACTCTCTAGAAAACAAATAAACTGCCAAAATTTTGGTTTGTAGACGCCGGACGTCTCCAAGCAGACGTCTTCAAACATTCGGACGTCCAACGTCCGAATGAGGAGTACCCTTTAGGGGGAGGTGGAAAATTCATCCACCCCGCCCCCGATGAACATCAGGGCACCCCTCAAGAGGGGAATCTATTAACAAAAAATCCCTCATCCGCCAGCTGGCGGAAGGGTTTTTTGTTTTGCCCTTGACTTTTAAATTACTTTGTATATACTTTAGGTATTCTCCTTCGTTCTGAGCTAATACAGAACTACGGACGGACAAGTATGAAAACATCAGCATTAAGTATTAAAATAGATCCAAAAGTAAAGTATGAAGCGCAGAAAGTTGCTGACCAGCTTGGTTTTTCTCTTTCTGCTATTATAAACGCTTCTCTTAAGAATTTAACTCGTTCTAAAACAGTATCTTATTCACTTCTTGAACCTACTCCACTTTTAAAAAATGCTATTAATTCTGCTCGCAAAGACAGAGTTCTTGGGAAGTCTGTCGGGCATTTTAGGTCTTCTTCAGAAATGATGAAATCACTTTTGTCATAATCTTTGTGAGCTATTTTCTTAATTCCAGATAGGGTTTAAGGCGCTAGCGGTTGGGGAGAGGCAGCTCCCTTATTAAAGTAGACGCACTTATCCACAGGGCAAGGGTGGCGTAATAAATTAGTGGTATAATAAAAAGATTATGAAGAAAATATTTTCTCGTTTTTGTTTTGCAGTAATTTTATTAATAATTTTTTCGTTTTCCTTTTTTAATATTTCTGATGCTATTGTAACTACTCTTATCACCGATCTCACTCCGTTGTTCGGTGGACAAAAGCTCAAAGCTTCTAGTGATAATACCGCGGTGCTTAAAGTACAATTTGGTTCTGACTCAAATGCTGAAACCTTAACTTCAATTAAAGTAACTTTTGTTTCGGTTACTGGTTGTGCTGGTTGTTGGACCTCTGGAGCTGCTACTTCGTCAGAGTTGGCTGATTTAGCCACAACGAACGGTGGTATTCAGCTTTGGAAAGATGCGGGCGCGGCCGGATTTCAAGGCCAGGGGACAGACACACAAGTCACTTTAGCCGCCACTCCGCAATATGCTTCAGCTACAACTTTCATTATTACTCCCGCTTCCGCGCCAACGCTTACGACTGATGATATTTATTTTATTGTTCTTAAAACTGATTCAACTGGATTAACTCATAACAACGCCTTCACTATCGCGGTGGCGGCCAATGGAGATATTATCACTTCTGCCAGCAATCCAGTTATCACTGCGGTTACTAGTCGCACCATTACTATTGATACTACCGCTCCAACATTAACTTCCGCTTCTAGTTTTCCTGCCAATGGTGCCACCGTGCCTATCAGCACTTTTCCTCATATGACTTTTTCGGAACAACTGGATCAAACAACTTTAACTTCAGCTAATATTTCTTTAGCTGCCGGAAGCGCTGTTAATGGCGCGATTCGTCTATTTCCAGACGGATTTGATTTTGTGGTTTCCAGTCCACCTACTTATGCGATCGGCTCCAGATTTGCCAAACTGACCACCGCTGCAACCGCTTTTTTCCAAATTGCCGGCACCAATCCGATTAGCCCGCAAGGAAGTTATTCAGCGCCAGTGGTGGGCGATATTGTAATTTCCCAAAGAGAAACTTTTCCAGCTGAGCTTGGTTTAGTCACTGCTTCTGGTTTAACTTCCGGCACATTTGCGGTCAACGGTTTTCCAGCCTTCAATTCTCAACAGATTACCAAGGTTGCCATACCAGCCGCTACCGGCGCTGTCACTGCGTCTACCGTGGTAACCACTGGGGACATTATTGTAGTAAATACCACAGCCAATCCGACTTCACAAAGATATGACTGGCACATTGTAACTACTGGCGCAGCTGTGAATCATGCCACAGACTTAAGATTAGATGGAGCAAGCGGTGTGCCTGCATATGTTTCCGGTTCCAGATTTTCAACCATTGCTCCGAATGACACTTCAGCAATTAATGCTTCAAATGCAGTGGTTGGAACCGCCAATAGTGGGATTGATTTTGTTGTTGGCGACTTAGTTTTTGCTAAAGTTACTGCCAATGCTGACAATCTTGGCGTTTATGCTTGGCATGTTGTTACTACAGCTCAGAATATTACAACCGATATTGCGCCAACCACTTTGCGTTTGGATGGCAATACTACCGGCGCTCCGACTTTTGTCGCCAGTTCGCAAGTTTCTAAAATTACTCCAGCGGCGCAGGGTATTGCGGAGGGCGCGGGCGTTGATACCGCTACCGCTTTTTCTCTAGGAGATATAGTTTTGGCGAAAACGACAGCCAATGCCTCAAACAATAACGCTTACAACTTTCACATTATTAACAATGGAGCAACCGGCGCAAACTCCGCTAGCTTGCGCTTTGATAATGTGCCGGGAAACTTAATCACTGCCACCACTTATACTTTGACGATGACGACCGGAATTAAAGACTCGGCTGGTAATCCTTTGGCTGCCAACAATACTGTAACCTTTACTACTGGTTCTACCAGTACAACGAATACTACACCGCCGTTTATTCAGTCCAGCCAGCCACAATCGGGCTCACAAACTCATCCGATCAGCGCGCCAATTAAGTTAACTTTCAGCGTGGATATGAAGACGACAGACGGCAACAGCGGCGCTAACTCTGTGACTAATCCCGCCAATGTAGGATTGTTTACTGATAATTTTGGTACGCCGGGGACCGCCATTGCGACCACCAATACATATGATTCCGCCAGCAAAACTGTAACCATCACTCCTTCAACCGCTATGAACAGTGGAGTGGCGGCCAATCTGACTGCTAGCACTGCTTATGTAGTCAAGGTGCTTCCTGCTACGCAAAGCAGTACGGGTACCGCTTTCCCCCCAACCCCGCCTTTACCTTTCAAAACTCCTTCCGGCGCGGCGGATACAACCGCGCCAACAGTGCTGGGAGTAAATCCTGCCAATGCGGCCACCGGCGCGGCTCTCGGCACGGTGGTGACCGCCGGTTTTTCCGAGGATATAAATCCAGCGACCATTACAACTTCTACCGTTACCTTAAGCGGGGGGATTACTGGCACTGTTACCTATAATCCGCAGAGCCGTAGCGCTTCTTTTGCTCCTTCTGCCGCGCTTACCGCAAACACCAGTTACACCTTTACGATAGTTTCCGGGGCGAGTGGAGTAAAAGATTTGTCTGGCAATGCTCTGGCCTCTAACTACACTTCCACTTTTACCACTACCGCGACCGCTGACGAAGTCAAACCCTTTTTGACATTTGCTAATGCGGATGACTTTAGCGTGGCGGTTACTTTCTCCGAACAAGTGAAGTCCGGCGGAGGTCCGAATGCAGCCGACAATATTGCCAACTATACTTTAGAAAGTCCGGTTGGTTCAACTATAGCGCTGGGAGGAAAGACTGTTACCTATGAAGCAGGAACAAAAACTGCGCGTATTACAGGTTTAAGTTTGCAAAATGGCGCTACTGCAACTTACAAAGTGACAGTTCTTCCATTTGTTCAAGACTTGGCTGGTAACGTGATGGACGACACCAATGTTCCTCCGCCTAGGAACACTCAATTTGGAACAGTTGCCAGCGCTTCCGCTACCGGTGGTCAAATCGGTCCGGGCGGGGGCGCGATTGATGCCTCTATGCAAGGAATGAATCCAAGTCGAGTGATGCCGATGAGTCGGGGAGCGGGAGCCACTTCCAACTATCATGTGGAATTTTTAGCCAGCGCTTCCGTTCCGGCTACCGGCCAAATTGTTCTGACTTTCCCCGCCGGCTTTACTCTGGCGAACGCCGCAGCGGTAAGTACGGCGAATAGTTTTTGCAATGCAGATTTAAATGGTCCGGCCACCGGTGTTCCGCTCATTGATACCGTGGTTGGCAATAATGACGCGGGGACTGTGACTATTACCACTACCGCCGCGGCCGCTACTGGCGCTAATGCCTTTTTGTGTCTGGACCTTTCCGGTATTGTCAATTCAACAGTGCCTTCAAGCAGCGGTTATACCGTTACTATTCAGACTAAAAATACCGCCACCGCTAACCGAGCCACTCTGCAGAATATAACCACCGCGTCTTTCTATCTAGGAACAGCCGGTACTCGCACCTTGACGGTGAATGTATTTAAAGACGCCAACAGCAATGGCACTAATGATGATAATGAAGGAATAGATGGTGTTACTGTTTATTTATTTTCTCCGGCTACCGGCGGGCAGGAAGCAACTACGGCCACTAATGTAATTGAAGGCAAGGCAACATTCTTAAGTTTGGCTGACGGCGATTATATGATTGGATTAAAGCCGACGGATGCGATTAATGTGGCCTTTAATTCCGCGCCCCAACCTTTTACAGTTTCGGCTACTAGTTTAACCAAAAACTTTGCCTTGAGTAATGCGGTGGCTAAAACTATTTCCGGGACGATTACGGTTGCTAGCGGATTAAATAATACCAAAGTTGACGTGTTTGCCTCTTCTCCCAATGGCTTTGCTAAAAAGACTCTCACTTTACTTACCGGTTCCAATAATTATTCTCTGCCGGTCAACACCAATACTTCTTACAATATCGGAATAGGTCCTTATATGCCGGAATCTTCCTTCACTCCCGGTTCTCCGCCTCCACCACCTCCAGACTTCACTTTTATGCCGCCACCGAATCTTCAAGTGGCAGTGGCTTCTGCGAGCGTAACTGGTCAGAACTTTACTTTATCAACTGCTAATAAGTTTATTACCGGAACGGTAGTTGATTCTTCGGGTACTGGAATATCCAATGCTGGTCTATTTTGCCGTCCTGTTTCCAGTTCAACAACCGGAGGCACATCGGGTGGTTTCGGCACGGGCGGACAGACCAATACCAGCGGAGCATTTTCTCTTAAAACAATAGAAGGAGTTTACCTCTGCGGAGTCTTCAAACCGGGTATGCCGCCGGTTGCCGAGAAACAAATCACCGTTGGAGCGCTCGCCAATACTCCAACTACGCTAGCTTTCGTGCTTGATGCCGCCACCACTTTGACTATCACTGGAACTATCAAAGATGATTCAGGCAATGCTATTCCTTACGCCGGAGTTTCCGGCCGCAAGGTTGTTTCTACTTCCAACACCACAGCCGTAGGAGGCGATAGCGGAAACTTTGTCGGCGGACCGACTGATGCTAATGGTGCTTACACTTTGTATGTTTCTGCCGGCACATGGGTTGTGGAAGCTTTTGCTCCGGGATTCGGGCGTTTGGGAACCAAGACTATTACCATTACTACCAGCAGTTCTTCCGGTCAGGATTTCTCCGCGCAAAACTTAGCTATGGGAACTATTACTGGTACGGCTACGCAAGCATTAACTGCGGTGCAGGGTGTAATGGTACGGGCGGAAAGTTCTGATCAAACCAGCGGCAATATGGCTGTTTCCGGCTCGGACGGCACTTACAGTATCAAGGTTCCAGCCGGCACCTACTCGCTTGTTTGTTATTTCCCGGGAGTGGGTGAAGGCACACCAGTAACTGGAATTACTGTCACAGCCAACACTACTACTTCTGGTAAAAATTGCACGCAATTAGCTCCTATCACTATCACAGTTAATGTTACTGACGGAACTAATGCTATTGCCAATGCCGGGGTGGAAGTTCGCGACTCCAGTGGCCGCGGCAACTTTACTTCTACTTCAACCACTACGGGTGCCAATGCTGTTTATACTCTGACTGTTCCGCCCGGCACTTACACAGTTCGTGTAGGTCATCCGGCTTACGGCAGTGTGGGAACAACCACTGGTGTTAACACTACGCGCACAATTACCTATACGGCCTCCGCTGGAGTGCTATACGCCGTGACTGGAACAGTGACCGGCGATGGTACGGCGCTTTCCGGGGCTTGGGTGTCTTTGAATGGCACACCGACCGGACAGACCAATACTATATTCTTAGGCGGGCAAACTATTGCAAACGGAACATTCAGTATTAGCGTGCCACCGGGCATATACAAAGTTCGCGCGGACAAACCGGGATACAAATCTCCGGCCGAGTCCACGGCTACCGTGACAACCGCCACTGTTCCTGTGGGTACAATTGCTTTAGTTGCTACCACTCAAACTATTACTGGCACAATTAGCATTGCTGATGTCGGGGCCGTATCAAACGCTTTCGTGGATGCGTCTGACGGCAACGGCGGTTATGCAGTGGCGCAGACCAACGCCGCCGGTCTTTATAGCTTGGGCGTGGCTAATGGCACTTGGACAATTAGAGCGCACAGCAATGGCTACGAAGGCGGTCCTTTGCCGGTGACGGTCAGTAGCAACAGTCCAAGCAGTCAAAACCTTACCTTGACCGCGATTTCCGGGTTTACCATCAAGGCGGAGCGGCCGGAAACTGTTACTCCGACATCTGGGGGATTTCTGACTAACAGCGACATCGGCAGCGCCTTTAAGTTGAATATCCCGGCCAATGCGCTGGGAACCGGTTCCAATGCCGCTACCGTTACGACTAAAGTCAATACAGCCATGCCCAATCCGCCCTCCGGCGCAATTCTTAAAAAGAACGCAGTGTCAATTGACGCCGTGGGTTCTGACGGCTCACCGATTTCCAGTTTGAACGACAAAATTGTTATAACCATTCCTTACACCGAAGCGGATTTGCCGGCCGGTACTTCTGAAGCGTCCCTGGTGATTGGTGTTTGGAATGATGCGACTCAAACTTATGATACATTGGCAACTACTGTGGATACCACCCTGGACACTCTACAGGCGACTGTTTCCCACTTGTCCGACTTCGCTCCGTTGGTGGCTTCCGGCGGCTCTGCGCCGTCTACCCCGGTCAATCTTTCAGTAACCAACAGCGGCAATGGAATAACTGCGGCGCTTAATTGGACGGTAGATTTCGGAGTTGCAAACCATAATATTTACCGTTCTACCGATAATTCCAGCTTCCCGTTGCTTGCCAATACCGGAAGCGCCGCAGGCACCTATACTGCAACCGGTCTTTCCGTCGGCGCTACCTACTACTTCAAAGTTAGCGCGGTAAACTCAACCGGCGACGAATCTGCCGCAACTTCCGCAGTTACTGTCACAGTTTCCGGCGGCGGAGGCAATACGCCTTCCAGCGGCTCAGCCCCCTCTAGCGGCGGCAGTGTAGCCCCGGCGGTCGCGACTACTCCAGCCGTTGCCGTGGCAGCTACCACCACTCCAGCAATCACCACAACCCCTACTACTTCAGCCACCCCGGCCGTTTCAGGAGTGAGTCCAGCTGTTCCAGCTACACCAGCGAGAGTCTATAATTTAGGCAGTGCCACTCTCCGAAACGGTAGCCGAGGCGAAGCAGTCAAAGAACTGCAAAGATTCTTGAACGCTAAATTAAATCTTGGCTTGTCAATAGACGGAGCTCTAGGCCCGAAGACAATTACTGTCATCAAACAATGGCAGAAAGACAATGGTCTAGTGGCTGACGGTCTCATCGGAGCTAAGACAAAGGCGATGATGAATGAGCAGGCGGCCACTCCGGCCGTTCCAGGAGTAAGTTCTGCTGTTCCAGCTACACCAGCGAGAGTCTATAATTTAGGCAGTGCCACTCTCCGAA
>CAZKPK010000002.1:67458-73935 GCA_964554645.1 uncultured Candidatus Saccharibacteria bacterium
CTGTCATCAAACAATGGCAGAAAGACAATGGTCTAGTGGCTGACGGTCTCATCGGTCCTGCTACCAAGGCGCTGATGAACGCCCCATAGAGAGGGCAGGGTGAAGTGGTAAACTATAACTGTGATTTTTGCGTGTCAAATGCTTGCAAATATCGTATCAAAATGATACGATTGAAGAGTAAAAATGATACGAATATGGCACAGTTAAATACAAGACAAATAGAGATTTTAGAAAAAGTTCAACCGCCGGCGGCAATATCGTCTTCTGAAATTTTTAAGCTTCTCGATGGGAGTGTTTCTTTGGTGACGATCAAAAGGGATTTGGAGCGCTTATCAGAATTAAAGTATTTAGAAAGAAAAGGGAAGGGTCGCGCTACCTCGTATGAAAAGACAATTTTAGGCCTGCTGTTTTCACCTGTTGATGCGTCTAAATACAATAAAGTTGAGCCCGACACGAGGAGCGGCAGTAACAGCTTTAACTTCTCGCTGTTTGCTAAATTTCCAAAAGACATTTTTCTTCCGGAAGAGAAAAAAATACTCTATATTGCTACAGAAAGTTATAGGAAAAAAATAAAAAATATCACACCCGGAGCACAGACAAAAGAACTTGAAAGATTTATCATAGAGCTATCCTGGAAATCTTCCAAGATAGAGGGCAACACTTACTCCCTACTTGATACTGAAAAACTGCTTCGCGAGGGCATTCCCACCACTCGATAATAAATATCAGATAAACGAAGCGCTGAAAACTCTTTGCAACGCAATTAACGGAATGGAGAATGCTTTCAGTAAAGCCTTAACTATTCTGCTGGGGATATCCTACATTCAACCATTTGAAGACGGAAATAAACGCGTTGCTCGTCTGCTTTGCAACGCGGCCCTTTTATCGGATGACTGCGCCCCGCTTTCGTATCGCAGCGTAGATGAGAATAATTACAGGGAGTCAATTTTAGTATTCTATGAAAAGAATTCTCTAATGCCCATGAAAAAGATATTCATTGAGCAATATCTTTTTTCTGCAGATAACTATCTGGTAGGTGTGGTATAATGAACTAACTATATGAAAAAAAGTGGAAATATAATGATCGAATTAGTTGTCGTTCTGATTCTTGTTATCTATGGACTTTGGTTATTGAAAAAAGATTCTGGCCTTGCTCCCGCTGTTAATGACAATATAAGTTCTGAACAAGCAACTTCCGCAGGAAACACAAGTACTGGAAGTATAAATGTTACTAATCCCACAGTACCGCTTAGTTACGCGCAAACGTTGCAGCAATATAAAAGCGCTCGTATCCAACTTGATCAAAATTGCCAGGCTACACCGAATAATGTTACTCACAAGAATAATACTTTTATTATGATAGACAACCGAGCGTCGGTTGCTCGCGTAGTTAAAATTGGTTCTGTTTTCACTGTTGATGCTTGGGGATTTAAAATTGTGAAACTCTCAAGTGTAACTTTGCCGGCTACGTGGTATGTGAACTGTGGAAGTTCCCAGAATGTCGCCACAATTTTGATTCAAAAATAATATCTTTACATAAATTATTAATTATTTTTTTAACGGATGTTCGCAATAATCTTTAAAATTTGGTATATGATAGTTGTCTTGCCCTTTCTTATCTTTCTGGAAGGGAATCAGATGTTTGCGGATTTTTTGAAGAAAAAAAACATATACTCGCATTGGGATGTCTATCATGCTTTTCTTTTTATTTTGATTATTCTAGCTGTTATCTTGTGGGTGAAGGGATATCGTTGATTATAAATAATGAGCAATGCGAATATATTTTAATCAACCCCGTTAAATCCCGCCTAAGGCGGGCCTCGCGAAGCGAGGATTTAACAGGGTGAAGATTTTTATACTCACTGCGTTCGTTAAAAATCATTCATGATGAACAAACATTTTTTTAAGACACTGCTTCTTTTTGCAACAATGATCGCCTTAGGACTTTTGAGTATTTTCTTGGCAAGCCACTTTGCAAAATAGCTTGTTTGTGCTATGGTATAAATACCGCAAAGAAGATAGGTTTACCCTGAGCGGCTTGCCCTGAGTTTATCGAAGGGAGTCAAAGGGCTAGTAAATCCTATTTAGTGGTCGATATCTTTGACGGCGAAAGCCGTTTTTTTAATGGAAAATAAGGAGCGTAGCGACTATATTTTCTTTAACCCTGTTAAATAAATTTTGCCTAAAGGCAAAATTTGTCCGAAGGACATTTAACAGGGTAGGGATTTTTATACTCACTGCGTTCGTTAAAAATCACCTATGTTACTAAAATCAAAAAAAGAGAAAATAATAAAAGAACTTGAAGAAGCAATCAAGGGAAGCCAATCCCTTGTCTTTGTGAACTTCCATGGCTTGAAGGTAAATAATGAGACGATATTGCGCCGAGATCTCCGCAAGCAGGGAGTGGGTTATAAAGTTTCCAGAAAAACATTGCTAGCTCGAGCTCTCAAAGGAAAGGCGCAGGGTGAAATTCCAGAGCTTGCCGGAGAAGTGGCGATAGCGTACTCTGAAGACGAAATAGCTTCTCCGCGAGAAATTTATAATTTCCAAAAGTCTCACAAGGGAATAATTCTGAATATTTTGGGCGGAATTTTTGAGGGAAAATTCATTAACGCGACAAAAATGATGGAGCTGGCGATGATCCCGACAAGGGAAGTGTTGCTTTCCAAATTGGCGTTTTTGCTGAAAAGTCCGATGCAACGTTTGGCTATCGCGGTAAATGAAGTAGTAAAGAGGAAATAATTATAAAATAACAGGTTCTAGTTTCTAGGTTCTAGGGAATACAAATTACTAGCAACTAGTCACTAGCACCTAGCACCTAGCAACTAATACAATGTCAAAATTTGATGCATTTATAAAAGATCTTGAGAGCGCTTCAGTCTTAGAATTGAATGAGTTAGTCAAACAGATCGAAACAAAATTCGGAGTGTCAGCCCAGGCGGTGACTGCTCCTGCCTCCGCTGAAGCTTCGGCGGGCAAGGAAGAGCAAAGCGTTTACACCGTGATGCTGACATCCGCCGGCGAACAGAAAATCGCGGTGATGAAAATCGTCAAAGAAACCTTGGGTCTTGGCTTAAAAGACGCGAAAGATTTAGTGGACGCCGCTCCTTCAACCCTGAAAGCGGGAATGAAGAAAGCGGAAGCGGAAGACTTAAAGAAAAAGATTGAAACTGCTGGTGGAAAAGTGGAGCTTAAATAAATTCAACCCCTCCTGACCTCCCCTTATCAGGGGAGAAGAAAAACGGAAGCAAGACTTCCGTTTTTCTCGGCTATTGTTTTTTCTTGGAAAAGGACTAGAATAAAACAATGGAAATTCTAGGGAAAATACTGGGTAATGGAGCGCGGGTGAGAATAATGAGGCTCTTTTTGCTTAATAAAAGCAAGGGCTTTAGGAGTAAAGATATTGCCAGGCGGAGCCGGGTGAGTCTCAGCGCTGTTCGCCGGGAGCTTAGATTATTATCTTCTGTCAATTTTATCAAGAGGCGTTCTTCAATTTCCGCGGAGTGGTTTTTCGATTCCTTTTTTAAATATGCTGAAGAATTTGAGGAGCTTTTGATCAGATCTGATAATCTTAACAGAGGGGCGATTTTAAATAATTTCAAAAAAATTGGGCAGGTCAAACTGCTGATAGTTTCTGGAGTTTTTATTAAGAATCATGATAGCCGGATAGATTTATTGATAGTCGGGGATAATCTTAAAAAAGCCAGAATTGAACGTGGAATTCGCAAACTGGAAGCTGAAATCGGCACAGAGCTTGTTTATGCTATTTTTAACACGAAAGAATTTATCTATAGGCTCAATATGTATGATAAACTAGTTCGAGACATCCTTGACTATCCGCACGAAGTCTTGTTGCAAGTCAAAGAGCTAAACCTACAGGTCGCTCGACAGGCGTAGAGGAGTTATCCACACAAGCTTTAACAAAGGGCTAAAGTTTGGTATAATGGAGACCAGAACTTTATTAAGGTCGAAACTTTAAAAGTGTTTTATTAATAGTAATTATTTCCGCCAAAGGCGGATCCGCCTCGGGCGGAAATTATCTTATGAGTAGTAATATTTGGCTTACATGGGGTGATGTTTTTAACTCTTCGCTTCAGGAGCTGTGGTTGGGTTTTATCCAATTTGCTCCAAAGCTCGTTATAGCGATCGTATTCTTTGCGATAGGTTGGATTTTGGGTACAATTATTTCCAAAGCTCTCGAACAAGTTTTTGGCGCTCTCAAGATAGACAATCTTTTCAGGTCTATTGGAGTGGACGGTTTTTTTAGAAAAGCGGGGATGAATCTAAATTCCGGGTATTTTGTCGGAGAAGTAGTAAAGTGGTTTGTGATTATCGTCTTTCTTATCCCTTCGCTTGATTTAGTCGGCTTGAATAGCATCAAAGATTTCTTGCAAAATGATGTATTAGGTTTTCTGCCAAGAGTCGTCGTGGCCGCTCTTATCTTGATAATTGCCACAATTGTGGCTGAAGCTCTTTCCAAAACGGTTACCGCTTCCGCCAGAACGATGAGCTTGACTTCCGCCAATATGCTTGGCGTTATCGCAAAGTATGCTGTCTGGATCTTTGCTTTCATAATCGCCTTGGGCCAGCTTGGTGTTGCTGACTACTATATGAGTGTTCTTTTCACCGGCATCATTGCCATGCTCTCAATCGGCGGCGCTTTAGCTTTCGGTTTGGGCGGACGGGACGCGGCGGCGCGATTTATTGCCAAGGTTAGCGACGAAGTGTCGCATAGGGGGTAATTGAGTTTTTGAATAGGTTTTTGTGGTTTGTTTGCAAAAAAGATGTCCTTTCTCGACATCTTTTTTGATTTTGACTTTTTGAGTACAGGGTCTATAATAGACAGTATGAGTACTTTAGAATTAAGGAATCGCATAAAATCAATAAATTACGAGAAAAACCTCCGAAAGCTTTTAGGTTGGGAGGATTTTGATGCTAGAATTCTTAGGAAATCTGCAGGAATACTCAAGGGCGTTCTAAAAAAGTCCGGAGTGGCTTATCAAAGAGAAATGAGAAAAGAATGGGAAACTAGGATTAAAAAACTAGAAAGACTAAGTAAAAAATAAGATAATGTATCTGCTGGACTCCAATATTTTAATAAATTTTCTAAATGGCAGTAAAGAGGAAGTTGATTGGATTAATAATGCAAAGAAGAATAATGAGTTTTTGGGTTTTTCTGTAATCAGTAAAATTGAAACTTTAAGTTTGACTGGATTAAGAGAAGAAAAAGTACAGGATATAGAAAACTTCTTGAATCTTTTTAGTGAATCGCATTTAAGTAACGACATTGCGTTATTATCGGCACGACTTCGTAGAAGTTTGAAATTATCTTTAGGTGACGGAATTATTCTTGCCACTGCTATTTCAAGAAGAATGACTTTAGTTACAAACGATAGAACACTTATCAAAAAAGCAAAAAATTTAGTGGAAGTATTATCAATTTAGCTAATCGAAATTATTAAAGTTTCAAGTTATTGAATAAATTTTATGCCAAGCGATAAATTTCCATCAGGTCAAACAAATAAGTGGGATGCTAGAATTTTAGATATTGAAAAAACATTTGGTCCCATGTCTCCAGAAGAAAAAACAAAAGCTAAAAAAGTTTGGGAAGAAGTGGAATTAGAGGAAGCTATCCGCAAGGAAGAAGACAGTGAGAGACAAGCAGAAGGGGAAGAAAGGCAGAGAGCATTAGATGAAGAACAAAAAGGAAAATTCGATAAAATATAGTTTATCTATAATACCATGGCTAAGCATTTCCTTGACATCTTTTTTGCTTTAGATACAAGACGTGATATGATAAAGGCATGTTAACAGACTTTATCAATAAACAACTCGATACTGCAAAATATAAGCTTTTAAAAGATAAAACTTATTTTGGAGAAATTCTAGAAGTGAGAGGTGTTTGGGCAAATGCCAAGACCTTAGAAGCTTGTAGAAAAGAACTTCAAGAAGTGCTTGAAGACTGGTTAGTATTGTCTATAAAGTCAGATAAAAAAATACCAGGATTTCGTTTTCCAACTACAAGTTCTTTGTTGAAAAATGCCTAAGCCGATTTCAGTAAAGAAGTTGATTCAAAATTTAAACATACTCGGGTTTACTGGATCCTATTCTGGAGGACGACATATGTTTATGATAAAGGGAAATTTAAAGTTAAGGATTCCAAATCCACACAAAGGCGACATCTCAAAACATTTACTTTCCGAAATTCTTCGCCAAGCTGGTATATCTACAAGTGAATGGGTGAGAAAGCGTTTTTAGAAATAAAAGTTGAGCAGAAAAAACAAAATATGTTAGATAATTTTGCAGTATTTGCGAGAATTCAGGCGGAGCAGGTTTTGAAAGGAACTCAAAATGGTATGACTTTGGAATCTGCTGTTGAAAGAATAAAGGCAAAAATAAAATTAATAATGGAAGAAACAGAAAAAAGCAGCGCTATAGCTCATATTAAACTGTTACCAAGGAGTTAATCTCTTTTGT
>CAZKPK010000003.1:0-71713 GCA_964554645.1 uncultured Candidatus Saccharibacteria bacterium
CTATTTATGAGCTATCCACTCCTTTGTTGGTAACAGTTTTAATGAGCTAGAACGAAGATTTGACATCCTTTTGTCTTTAATGCTATTATTGGCAGATAATTATGAATAAACAATTTTTTAGTTTTAGTGTGATTGTGCCCGCACCGATGCCTAAATAGCAGTCGGGGTATATTAAATTTCTTATTCAATACGTTCAAGCGGCCCCGACGAAGAAGGGGCTTTTTAGTTCTTAACTAGTTCCTAAAAGCTGAATGTTTAATCAAGAAAAATATACAATGAAAATTTTAACTGTGGAGTCTCTGGCTGAACTAGTCAAACATCATAGAATAGAAAATTATTTAATCGATTTAATGAAAGTATTAAAGCTCGACTTCAGTCGCTGGCAGGAATTTAATAAAATTCCTCGTCCATCAATGCAGGTGCTGGGCGGAGTATTAGAACTTATGCCGATTTGCGATGGAGTATATTATACTTTCAAGTATGTAAATTGTCACCCAAAAAATCCAGAAAAAAATCTGATGACGGTGGTGGCTACCGGCCAGCTTTCTCGCATTGATACCGGCTATCCGCTTATGTTTTCGGAAATGACTCTATTGACCGCGCTTCGTACCGCAGCGACGACGGCCCTAGCCACTGATCTTATGGCAAGAAAAAACAGTCAGGTGTTAACGATTATCGGCACAGGAGCGCAGAGTGAATTTTTAGTCAAAGCTATTTGTTTGGTGCGAGATATTACTGAAGTTAGGTATTCTGACATTGATTCTCTGGCTATAGATAAATTTGAAAAAAATTTAAAAAATAATTCATTCGAATTAGTGCGATGTGAAAGCAACGAAGAAGCAGTTAAGGGGGCGGACATCATTACGACTTGCACGGCTTGCAAGGCGCATGTAGATGTGCTTAAAAACAGTTGGGTAAAAGACGGAGTGCATATCAATGCGCTTGGCGGAGATACTGTAGGCAAAACCGAATTAGAATTTTCCATATTGTCTCGCAGTAAAATCGTGGTGGAATATTTTGATCAGTGCATTGTTGAGGGAGAAATTCAGCGTTTCAGTAGAGAAGAAGGCAGGAAAAAAGTGTATGCTGAACTGCATGAGCTTTTCACAGGTGCCAAATCCGGACGAAAAAATGAATTGGAAATTACCCTGTATGATTCTGTCGGCGTAGCATTAGAAGATTATTCGGTGCTAAAACTTACTTATGAATTGGCGAAACATTACAAGTTGGGTCAAGAATTAAATTTAACCCCAACCTTAACTAACCCTAAAAATTTAATTTCTGTGTTAGAATAATATTATCAAACTAAAAAATAAAGTTATATGGCAACCATAGAAGATTTTCAAAAACTAGATATTCGGGTAGGCAAAATAATCGAGGTCAATGATTACCCGGAAGCAAGAAAATCGGGATATAAATTAAAAATAGATTTCGGGCCGGGGGTTGGCATTAAAAATTCTTTTGCTCAAATTACCGCTTTATACACCAAGACAGATTTGTTGGGAAAAATTATTTTAGGGGTGGTGAATTTTCCGGTTAGAAAAATTGGTCCATTTGAGTCGGAGGTTTTAACTCTAGGTGTGTTTAATAATGAAGAGAAAGTTATTTTGGTAACACCCGAAAAAAATGGCGCAATCTTGGGAGGGAAGTTAGGTTAAATCTTTTATATAGCTCCGTCCACTATCTCGAACATATGTAAAAGATAGTAGACAAAAAATTAAACCTTAGCCTCACCCGGCTCGCTTGTAGGGCTACGACCGAGGAAAATCTTTTGTCCGTCTGATGTATCTTTTACTTCGTAACCCAGAGAGTTTATTTCTTTTCGGAGCTCATCGGATTTCTGGAAATCTTTATTCTTGCGCGCTTGTTCGCGATCTTTCACTAGTTTTTCTACTTCTTTAGAAATTTTTTCTTTTTTCAGCTCCGCGAATCCAAGTCCAAGTACTTTATCAAAGTCTAAAACAGTCGCTTTTTTGTCGGCATTGGAAATATTTTCTTCTTTCAATATGTCCCATAAGACCGTAAGTGCTCGCGGAGTGTCCAAATCGTCTTCAATGAATGCTTTAAATTTTTCCTTACTTTTTTCATCAATTTTCCCTGCCTGCGCAGGCAGGCTCTTAGTATCCATTCCAAGCTCATTATAAAGCCCATAGAGGCGTTTTAGGGCTGTTTCTGCTCCTTTTAATGCTTCCCAGACGAAGTTCACTCTGGTGCGGTAGTTTGCCATTAGAAGCCAGAATCGATAGGCTATGGGGTCAATTCCTTTATCCGATAGATCTCGGAGCGTGTAAAAATTCTTCTCCGATTTTGCCATTTTCTTGTTGTTCACCAATACCCATTCATTATGCATCCAGTATTTTACGAATTGTTTTCCCGTAGCACCCTCGGATTGCGCTATCTCATTTTCATGATGGGGAAATATATTGTCTACTCCGCCTATGTGTATGTCTATCTGTTCTCCGAGAGCGGCCATAGACATCGCGGAACATTCGATGTGCCAGCCGGGGCGACCTTTACCTAGAGTCGTCTCCCAAAAAACATCTCCATCTTTTTCATCCCACGCTTTCCAAAGCGCAAAATCTTGCGCATTTTCTTTTTCATATTCATCAGTTTTTATTCTCCCTCCAGCATTTTCTTTCTGATTTTCCAAAACCAGTCGCGAAAGCTTGCCATATTTTTCAAATTTCTTGATATCAAAATAAACCGAACCATCTTCGCTTTTATAAGCCAAGCCTTTCTTTAAAAGTTTTTCAATAATTTTTACCATTTCTGGAATATAATCGGTGGCTTTTGTAAATTTATTTGGCGTTACAATATTGAGAGATTTTATATTTTTGAAAAATTCGGCAGTATAAAATTCTGTAAATTCTTTGAGTGTGCGTCCTTCTTTTTGTGAATTACTAATAGTCTTGTCGTCAACATCAGTCAAATTCATTATGTGTTTGACTTTATAGCCTTCATATATTAATGCTCGTTTTAAAATGTCGGCGAAAATATACGCTCGATAATTCCCAATGTGCGGATAGCTGTAAACCGTCGGTCCGCAACTATACATCCGGACCCCTTTTTGATCAATAGGGAAGAACTCTTCTTTTTTCCGTGTCAGGGTGTTATACAATAGTATTTTTCTGTTCATTTTCCTTGAACTCATTTCTATAAATTGAAATAAGAGTATAGAGCAAACTTATCGTTAAAGGCCCTACTAAAATGCCAACCGGACCCAAAAGTGAAATTCCGCCGAGCACCGAGAAAAGAATCAGCAGAGAAGATATATTTATTTTTTTTCCGACAATGAGCGGGCCTAAAAAATTATCAATCATTCCGACCATAATAACCGCCCAGACTAAAAGGCCGATCGCGGATGCGGTATTTCCCGTGACAAAAAGGAAAACTATTGCAGGAATTGAAACAAGGGCGGTTCCCAGAGTCGGAATAAGAGAAGTGATGGCGGCCACCATCCCCCAAAGGGCTCCATTCGGAATGCCAAAAATCCAGAGTCCAAATCCCAACGATACGCCTTGAATGAGAGCGATTAAAAGAGATCCTTTGATGACTCCATTTACCGCTTGCACCAACCGGGAAATTATTTTCTCATCATCCTTGTCTCCAAGCGGGCTAAGCACAATAATAGCTTTTTTCCACTGCGCTCCGTCTTTTAAAAAATAGAAAACAATCAAAAGCATTAATATAAATGAAAAGAAAGCGGAGACAGTGGTGGTGAATATATTTGCTATATTGTTTGATACATAAGAAATAAAATCCGTTGTTTTTTTATTGATATCAAAAATCATACCTTCAGGCAATATTTTATTTACTTTGGCCTCTATTAAATCTAAAAACGGGCCGGTGTTTTTATTGTCCGTAACCATATAATAAACGTCTTGGCTTTGGTTAAAAACCACAGCGCCAATACCTAGAAGCGGACCGCAAAGCACTACCGCAAAAAGAAACACGGTTAAAAACGAAGCTAGCCAATTGGGCAATTTTCTTTTATTAAGCCATTCGTATACGGGATATAAAACTATCGAGAAAGACAATCCCAACACAAGCACTATCCAAAAAGGACGGAAAATAAAAAAAGTAAAAATAAAAGTTGCCACCAACAGCCCGAAGAAAAAATATCGTTCAATGATTTTTGTTTGCATATAGTTTTAGTATAGCAGAAGCCATGTCCCGTACCAAGCTTTGCTTTGGTGCGGGGTTGCTTTTTTGTAAAATATCATATAATATAAAGCCTATATGAATAAGGAAGAATTTGCGATAATCCAAACTGGCGGGAAGCAATACAAAGTCTCTGAAGGGAGCCTTGTTTCTATTGAAAAAATAAAAGGCGGCAAATCGGGTGAATATAAAAAGGGAGATAAAATTTCTTTCGATAAAGTTCTGCTCGTTGATGATGGTAAAGACGCCACGATCGGCACCCCTTATATCGCTGGCGCAAAAGTGAACGCTGAAATTGCGGAAATCGGCCGGGCCAGAAAAATTCTCGTGGTAAAATATAAGCAAAAATCTCGGTATCTTCGCCGCCACGGCCACCGTCAGCCATTTTTTAAAGTAAAAATTACCGGAATAAAATAGTCTATATGAGATATAATGTGGAGGGTCAACCTTCCGAAAAAGAAATAGTAAAGAAAAGATTACTTAAAATTAAACGAGAATCTTTGGATGTAGATAAAGACAATATACAGCCTATCATAAAAGACTTGGAGTGGTATCTTGATTTAAAAAGGAAAGAAAAAGTAAATCTGCATATACCTATCAATGACCTTGATTTATGGAACACGATGAGTGTAGTGTATAAAGATTTTAACGAAGAAGAACTCGAGGACCTAATAAATCATCTGAAAGGTGCTAATAACTAAGTCTTGTCTTGTAAGATAAGATGCAGGGATAACCTCTCACCAGCTGGTTTCTTTAATTTGTAAAAAATATGTTATACTCAAATTATGCTATCGCGGAATTTGAGTATTGGAGATAAAATTTTAAAACTTTTACTTGAGCCGACACACCGATATAAAGGCATACCGGTCAGTATGTTTGGCTTACCCATTTTATTTCCATACAAAAAGCAATCCATCTATAACACTCTTTCAAGATTAAATAAAGACGGTTATATATCAAAAGAAAATGATTATATATGCTTACTTCCAAGAGGAAGAAAATATGTCGAAAATAAAAAAGTAAGATTTGCAACATTTGATTCACCTTATAAAAAAGAGTCTTCAAAAAATTTACTTTTAATGTTTGATATTCCAGAAGTCAAAAAAGCAGAAAGGGAATGGTTTCGTTTCCATTTGCGGCTGTTCAGTTATGAAATGATTCAGAAAAGTGTTTGGGTCGGACCGTCTCCACTGCCGAAGGATTTTATAGATTATGTAAAAGAAATCAAGCTTCAGGAATGCATTAAAACCTTCAAACTGGCTAAACCTTACAATACTCAAACTTAGCGATAGCAGAAATTGAGTATTTTGGTTCTTATTCTATTTGATTTTTTATTGCCTATTTTTTAGCGCGTTTTTAAGGGTGTCGTTGTCGGAATATTCCAACTCGGTGCCGGTCGAGAGGCCTCGACCGAGAGAGGAGATTTTTATTTTTAATTTTTCTGCTAAGTCTTTAATTTGTTCTCGAACATAAGAATCTGTATGATCACCCTGCGGGCTTAATGAAAAAGCCAGAATTACCTCTTTGAGATTTTCACTTTTTGCTATTTTTTCCTTCAATTCTTCAATTCTAATTCTTCTTTTTGTAGTTTTTTCAACGATGGGTATCAGTCCGCCTAGAATAAAATATTTGCCATTGTAGACTCGGCTTTTTTTTATACTCTCCAGATCAGAATCTTTTTCAATAATCATTAAAATAGAAGGGTCTGTGCTTGTGTTTGCGCAGATGTCGCACACTTGCCCGTCCTTTGGCGGGGTTTTTCCTTTGCCTAAAATAAAAAACCTAAAACATTCTTTGCATTGCGCTACTTCTTTTTTTAAATCCAAAATCATATTTGACAAATTTTCGTTGTAGGCAGAATTTCTAGACATCAAAAAATAAACAAAACGTTTTGCTTGCCGCTCCCCAATACCGGGAAACTCTTTAAAAATCTGGCTTAGTTTTTCTATGACGTCCATATTAAAATTCTTCCAAGCCTCCTTTTACTTTAGATGGAGCAAATTCGCTGATGTTACTTTTCTCTAAGGTTTGAAATGTGGTAGTTTTTTCATCAAAATAAAGTTCAATTTTTCCAGTCGGGCCATTTCGATGTTTTTCAATTAAAATTTCGGCAATATTTGTTTTTTCTGATTCTTCCTTTCCCTTATCTTCTCGATGAATAAACATTACCACATCCGCGTCTTGTTCGATAGATCCTGAATCGCGAAGATCCGAAAGTCTTGGTTTTCCGCCCCTTGATTCTACTGCCCGAGAAAGCTGGGAGAGCGCCAAGACCGGCACGTTCAGCTCTTTTGCCAGGCTTTTTAGCGACCGGCTGATTTCGGTCACCTGATTCACCATTGAATCGTAATTTTTAGAAGTTGTCATCAGTTGCAAATAGTCAACCACAATAAGGTCAAGCCCTTTTTCCGCTTTCAATCTGCGAGAGAGGGCTTTCATCCGAACGATTGAATTTCCCGGCTGGTCATCGATATAGATTTTAGCCTTCGCAAGTTTATCGAGTGAATCTCTAAGTTTTGAAAATTCTCCGTCAGAGGACAAGCGGCCTGTGCGCAAGTTCCAAGCATTTACCCGACTCTCGGCGGAAAGCATCCTGTCCACTAATTGCTGGGAAGACATTTCCAGAGAGAATATCACTACGGATTTTTCATGAACAACGGAAGTCATACGAGCGATATCAAGCGCCAGGGTAGTTTTGCCCATACTTGGTCTGGCCGCGATAATAATTAAATCTTGCTTTTGCAAGCCCGAAAGAATGGTATCCAAATCTCGGAAGCCAGTCGGAAGTCCGCGCAACATTCCTTTGTGTTCATGCAGTTTTTCCAAACGTTCCCAAGCTTCCGGCAGGGCGTCTTTTAAATTTATAAATTTTTGATTCTTTGGAAACGAAACTACGCTGAAAATTTTTTTCTCCGCCCTGTCCAGGATGTCGTTCATATGCTCATCGCCTTCCTCAAACGCAAGTTCCGACACATAGTCCGCCGCTTCTATTAAACTTCTCAGAATATATTTTTTTTGCACTATGTCAGCATAGTGTTTGATATTAATGGAAGAGGGAACAACGTTCACTATTTCTGCCAGATAAACATTGCCTCCGATGCTGTCGAGCAACTTCTGTTCATTAAGCTTCGTAGAAAGTGAAAGCATATCTATTGGTTCGTTTTTGTTTGACAAGTCCAGCATTGCTTGAAAGATTTTCTTATGCTTTTCAACGTAAAAGGATTCTGGTGACACCATATCCTCCACTTCATGCATCGCATCCTTACGGAGCATGATGGAGCCCAAGACCGCTTGTTCCGATTCAATGCTTTGAGGCGGAATGCGTAAATTGTTTTTATTGTTTTTAATTATCCTGACCATAAAGTTATTCTAACACAGCCAAAAAATTAGCAAACTGTAAAAGTGCGTAAAAAGTTAATAATATGTTATTATATTCGCATGGGTAAAAAAGTATTTTTATCAGGTGTTCAGCCCTCAGGCAAGCCTCATATTGGCAACTATTTTGGGGCGATGAAGCAATTTGTTGATTTGCAAGGGGAACATGATGGTTATGTTTTTATTGCTGATTATCACGCTCTGCATTCTCTCAGAAATCCTAAAGAAATAAATGAAAACATAAAGAATGTTCTGCTTGATTATTTGGCGATTGGCCTTGATCTGAAAAAAGTGACATTTTTCAAACAAAGCGATATTTCCGAGCACACTGAACTTGCTTGGATTTTTGATACGATTACCACCATGCCGTATTTGATGCGCGCGCATGCTTTTAAAGATGCGCAGGCGAAGGATAAAGAAATTGATGTGGGTACTTTTAATTATCCTGTTTTAATGGCGGCGGACATTTTACTTTACGGTCCGGATCTAGTGCCGGTAGGCGCTGATCAGAAACAACATGTGGAGATAGCTCGCGATATTGCGGAAAAATTTAATCACGCATACGGAGAAACTTTTAAATTGCCAAATCCAATGATTCTGAAAGATACGGCGGTTGTGCTAGGGACCGATGGGCGCAAAATGTCCAAGAGTTACGGCAACACTATTCCACTTTTTGCCGAGTATGAAGAAATAAAAAAGTGTGTGATGAGTATTATCACTGATTCCGGAGAGGGGATTCCCAAAAATGTCTACGCGATACACAACTTGCTTCGCCCGGCCTCCGAGCTTCTGCCTATCTATGAAAGCAAGGCAGGGAAGTATAAAGAATTAAAAGAGCTTTTAATAGAAGATTTAGAAAAATTTATCGCGCCGCTCCGGGAAAAACGAAAAGAATTTGCCAAGGATATTCCCAAAGTGCTGGCGATTCTCAAAGCCGGCGGTGAAAAAGCTAAAAAAATTGCTTCCAAAAAAATGAATGAAGTCCGCGAGAAAATCGGGGTGAAGGTGTATTAGAATGAAATATTGAAAAATATGAAGCACGCCAATAAAAAAATTCCTGAATACAGAAAAGAATTGGTGGAAATTTTTGCTAAAATTTTGGGCAATAGAGAATTGATGGGCCTATTTTTGAAGGACATACTTACGCCGAATGAATTTGAAGCTTTATCTTTGAGATGGCAAATAGTCAAAAAATTAAATAAAGGAGAAACGCATCGATCGGTAGTAGAGGATTTGGGTCTTGGGATGAGCACAGTAACCCGCGGGTCTCGGATGCTTCGCAATAAAAACGGCGGTTTCAATCTGGTTTTTAAAAAGCTAGGCCAATAGAGACCATAAAGAGTAATTTCGAGTTATCCACAGTCTATGGTTGCAAATTACTTTCCTTATGCTACTATGCACTAGTGCATAGTAGTAGAGAAGATAAGGAAAGTAAATATATACAATACAATATATGAAAAATGAATTTAAAATAAATAAATCAATAAATTCTTGGCGGGGCGCAAAAGCTTCAGTTTTTAAAGCTTTTGCGCCTGTTTGTTGATTTCTTTACCTATTTAAACAAGGAATCCATTAAGTGGCGCAATGAAGCGTCACTTTTTGTTCTTTGATAATCTAACGAAGTTTGTGAAAACTTCTGTAAAAATTCTCAGGTGATGGAATCTACCTGTAAGTGGTTCTAAAATTCAGTTATTTAACAAAGAGAAAGGTTGCATATGTGGGAAGGCGCAGATGATTATCCAGGTCCTGATTCCGAAATTTCGGATAAAAAAAATCGAGCACGCATTGGGAAAACAAGAACTATGACGCTACAAAAATTACGTAAAGAATTTCCACTTGGGAATTTATCATGTAGATCTCAAAGCTGGAATTCCCCGGGGAATGTAGTAATTTTTTACATTTCTGTCTCCGAAGATCTAGTAGGAACTATCTATACAGAACTTCGTAAGGACGGAAGTCTAGAAGTTTTTAAAATACTTCCAGTAGTGGATCAAGAGGGATCTCAACCGCTTATAAAAATAGCGGAACGGGAAAAAATACCGCAAGAAGTTTTCACCAAGGCTATTTTAAAACAAATAGCTGACTTATGACGTTAAGACGCGCTCGGCATTCACCGAGCAAATAAAAAAGCCCCGAGGGTGGTATACCCTCAAAAAACCAGCAACATCCGAAAAGAGAAAATGTTGCTGTTTTTTATTTTTATTTATGCTAAAATGTTTCTGCGATGCGCAACAGGACTTATATCAAAGATTTAAAAGATAATGTCGGCAAAGAAATTATCATTGCTGGCTGGGTGGATGTCCGGCGCGATCAGGGGAAAATGGTTTTTTTTGATATGCGGGATATGACGGGCAAAGTGCAATGCGTGGCGTTGCCGACTAGAGCGGGAGTGATGGAAAAAGTGAAGGATATTAGGCTTGAATGGGTTTTAAAAGTTACCGGCATGGTCAACAAGCGTCCAATCAAAAATGTGAAGGCGGGATTTTTGAATGGCGATGTCGAACTTGAAGTGACAGACGTTGAAGTGTTCGCAAAGGCTGAACCACTTCCTTTTGATATGTCCCTTGACGGCTATAATTTAGAATTAACGACCGAGCTGGATAATCGCGCTCTGGTTTTGCGTCAACCGAAAGTGCAAGCGGTTTTCAAAGTGCAAGAGACAATCATAGATTCTTTTCGGGAATTTATGAAAAAAAATATGTTTTTCGAATTTCAGGCGCCGTCTATCACTCCGGCAGTTGCTGAAGGGGGTAGTGAAGTTTTTCAGCTTGATTATTTTGCTAAAAAAGCTTTCTTAACCCAGTCTCCTCAGTTGTATAAACAGATAGTTATGTCCGCTTTTGAAAGAGTTTTTTCCGTGAATAAAATTTTTCGCGCTGAACCAAGCGCGACCACCAGACATTTGACCGAAGTTGTATCACTCGACGCGGAAATGGCTTTTATTGATGGCTGGGAAGATGTGCGGGATATGGCCGAAGCGACGGTTAAATTTATTTTGGAAAAAGTAGCCGAAAAAAATTCCACCGAGTTGAAACTTTTAAAAGCGGAACTTCCGATAATGATAGAAAAAACCCCGACTTTTTCCCTGACGGAAGCGCAGGAAAAAATTTTTAAACATTTTAAGCGTGACGTGAGAGAAGAAAAAGATTTAAATCCGCAAGACGAAAGAGAGATATGTGAAATAGCAAAAAAAGAAACCGGTTCTGATTTCGTCTTTATTTATGGCTATCCAACGCGCAAAAAACCTTTTTATGTTTATCCAAACCCAAAAAATCCAGAATTTAATGAGGGGATGGATTTATTGTGTCGCGGTTTGGAATGGCTTTCTGGTGGACGCCGAATTAACAAATATGACCAGCTTTTGGAACACGTAAAATTATGGAAAATGGATCCCAAAAAAATTAAAATGTTTTTAGAAGCTTTCAAATACGGTGTCCCACCCGAAGGCGGTTTCGCTTTCGGCGCCGAGCGCATGACGATGCAACTTTTGGGACTTAAAAATATCCGGGAAGCTTGTATGTTTCCCAGAGATATGGAGAGAATAGATGAAAGGCTCAATAGTGACGGTTACTAAGATAAAACATGGATTATGTAATTTCTGGCAAGGTAATAAAGGGCGATGGATATGGCAGGAAAATTGGCTTTCCGACAATGAACTTGGAAGCTAATACAAAAGAATTGCCAAAAGCCGGAGTCTATGCGGGTATAGGGAATCTAGACGGCATAGATTATCGAACAGGTATTGTTGTCGGTCCGGAGGATAAACTCGAAGCGCATTTGATAGGGTATAATGGAGACGCTTACGGAAAACAAGTAACTTTAAAAATAGAGAAATTCATAAGAGAATATAAGAAATTTAATACTGAAGAAGAATTGATTATTCAAATAAAAAAAGATTTAAAATTATGCTAAAAGATTACACAGGCCCTATTTTTATTCTTATCGCGGCAACGCTCTGGGCATTTGACGGTCTCATTCGACAGCATTTATATTCGCTTCCGCCCATTACCATCATATTTTTTGAACATCTTTTTGGTCTTATAATTCTGTCTCCTTTCGTTTACAAATATTTTTCTCAGACAAAACTTTCAAAAAGGGATTGGTGGCTTGTTATTTTGATATCAATTTTAAGCGGCCTCTTCGGAACATTATGGTTCACGACCGCGCTCGGCAAAGTCCACTTCATTTCCATCTCAGTCGTATTCCTCTTGCAAAAACTTCAGCCGATATTTGCTATTATAACCGCGAGAATTTTTTTGAAGGAAAAAATGGATGGGCGATATATAAAATGGGCTGTGCTCGCAATTATCGCGGCCTATTTTGTGACCTTCAAAAATGGATATGTAAATTTTGCGACGGGTGAGGGAACAATCATTGCGGCTCTGTACGCGCTTGGCGCGGCTTTTGCTTGGGGTTCTTCAACGACATTTTCAAAAATGCTTTTAGGAAAAATAGATGCCAGACTCTCCACCTTTTATAGATTTTTAGTCACAACTGCAATAGTTCTTCCAATCTTGTTTTTATCAGGAAAAGGACCAAGTTTATCCGCGCCAACTATTTCTCAATTCGGCTGGCTAGCGCTCATTGCCGTCTCGACTGGCATGGTTGCTTTGCTTATTTATTATAAAGGGCTGGCAAGGACCCCGGTGCATATTTCCACAATTTTGGAGCTGACTTTTCCTTTCATTGCCATTTTTCTGGATATGATAGTGAATCATACTGTACTTTCTTTCACTCAATGGGTTGCGGCTTTAGTGCTTGTGTTTGGTATTTACAAGATTGCCAGATTGCGTGAGAACGTTTCTTTGTGAAATTAATAATTACTTAACTCTACCGGTCGGAAAAGTTAGGTAATTTAAAAAGATGAAACAAACAGATTTGTTAAAGAAAAAATGTATATCGTGCGAGGGGAAAAGCATTAAACCTCTAGATAGAGCTGGCGCGCAGGATTATTTAGATGAAACACCGGGTTGGGTTTTAGATAAAGATGTAAAGAAAATTTCCAAAGAATTTAAATTTAAGGATTTTATCGGAGCGATAAATTTCGTGGAAAAAGTGGCCGAGATTGCCGAAATGGAAGGGCATCATCCGGATATTCATATTCACTACAACAAAGTCTTGCTCGAACTCTGGACACACGCCATCGGCGGGCTTTCTGAAAACGACTTCATCGTCGCCGCCAAAATCGACGCACATAATTAGTTTTTGAAATATGCATTTGACTTTTATTTTGTGGATGAATTATAATTATTTTATAAAAAATTTTCCAAAATAACAATATGTCACAAAGAGTAAAAATTAAAGTTCTCACAAAAACAAAACTTTGGTCTATCGTGCTTTTTTTACCCATTTTACCGGCGCTTATTTTCGGTGGTTGGCTTGCGCTTCATCAAGGTAATATATACATCTCATTTAAAAATAGGCCACATGATATGCCGTATGCTGATAGTGCCAGGGACTATCAGGTCTGGGCAAAAATAGTGAATGGACCGTGGTTTGAAAACTTATTATTGGCAAATGTGTATGATAATGGCTTAAATTCCTTTGGTTTAGATAAGAAATTTCCCATTTACACCAGATATCTTGACATAGATAATGATGGACAAAAAGAAATTGAAATAATTGGAACTTATTATGGACCAGGTACAGTCAAATATTTATTAAAAAAGGAAGATGGAAAATATGAAATTGTGCATCATGTTGACGAGTGGGGCACCGATAAAGAGGCTTTTTCTTCCGAGCAAATTAGTTTTTTAGATATGGATAATGATCTTCGACTAGAAGCGGCGACTGATTCCTTCCTTGATTACGAAAACGCTCCGGACCAGATTTGGACGAGTTACTATCGTTTCGATGGTGATCATTATCAATTTTACAAAAAAGATATAGTAAATTTCTCTGATTTTAAACGTCTCTTTGTTATGGCGCCGGATTATTATGCAAGTCGTCATTAGCAGTCCCTCCGAAAACGACTTCATCGTCGCCGCCAAAATAGATGCGCATAAATAAAAACTTATAACTCCACAATAGCAGAAACTTAAGTAAAAACACAAATTCCATAATAGCAACGGTCGTTGCTATTATGGTAACAAGATTAAAAGTAAAAAATACAAAAGGGCGGGTCGTTTTCTTAAACGAGCACCGCCCAAGTTGTGCGTTTGGCAAGAACGCGATGTTAGGCCTTCTTTCTTTCCCCACAATGGACGCAGTAGAAGCCGGGGACACATCCCCAGTCACCCCTGGGCCACCTGATGCGATCTTCCTTGGTTTCTTTCCATATGTGTTTTCCCGTTGGGGATTTTTTACATTCAGGCTTTTTCATTTTTTTCTTTCCCAATCGTTGTCCATTTTTCTGGTTCATGAATCATTGACCAAGCCCATTGGGCAGCTTGGTATGGGAAGGTTGCTATGCCACTCATGAGATTAAAGGTGTAATCTCCTTGGCCAGGCTCGTTTGGGTTCATCATAAAAAAGCGCTTGCCTAGTTTTTGAATTTCAACAATACGCTCCTGTTGTGAATCCCCCTTAACCATTATAACCACATCAGCATCCTCCGGTTTATCCACTTCTTTAATATCTCTTGAACGCAAGTTACTCACGAGCGTTTTAGATTTTGCGCGATCCAAAAGATTTTTACCGGAGACAAAAACATTGCCTTGATGTTTTTTCATATTTTGTTTTCGAACAACTATCATACTCTTATGGCGAGTAGCCATGCGTTTGTAACGGGACAACGGTCGCCTTCGCGTAAAGCTTCGGCAGACCAACGCAAAACCCCTTCCTAAAAACTTAGGAAGGGGCTACATTACTTTCAGTATTTACCGCCTACGCTCAAGGCTTTGGCGTGTCAAAGAAATACAACCCTTTCCTAAGTTTGGAAGGGGTGTGATGGTTAAGACGATTCAAAATTAAACGGTATCCGCCGAGAGATCCGCCTAGCCACTTGGCAATGCGGGCAATCGTGGAAGAGGACAGGCCGGTTCTTTCGCTGATGGCATTGTATTGCATATCTTGGGAAAGGAGGCGAGCGGCCTCCAAACGGTTTCCAAATTCTTTGATTTCGATCGGGGTCAAGAGGTCGCGCAGAAAGCGTTTTGCCTCATTTTCGTTTTTAAGCGCCAAAATTCCAGCCACCAGCTGCTTATTCTCTCGGGTTAACCAATCCGTGTCAGGCCCTATTTCTTTGATTAATCGGACTGTTTTTACTCTAGTATTATCATTCATTCCTTTACTCATACATCTACTTTAGCAAACTAAAGTACTTTAGTCAAGTAAAGTAAACAAGGAGTGTGGATAACTCTATTTTATAAATCAAAAGTCTGGTATAGTAGAAGGAGTCGAAGATTTTACTGAAAAATACTCAATTATATGAAATACAACAAGCTCGCAACCAAAGAAGTTACTCAAAAAGTGATTGTTGCTCTTGCAACGAGAAATATTGAAGCAATTATAGTAGAAACTGGCGCTGAAGCGCTTGCAAAAATGAAGAAACTAATTCCCAAAGGCGCATCAGTTATGAACGGAGCTTCGGTGACGCTCGAGCAGATCGGTTTTGTGGATTATCTTCAAGGTGATGATCATGGATGGAATAATTTGCATAAAGCGATAATTGCGGAAAAAGATCCTGTCAAGCAGTCGTTGCTTCGCAAACAAGCCGTACTTTCCGATTATTATTTAGGCAGTGTGCATGCTCTTGCCGCGACAGGTGAGTTTGTCATTGCATCGAACACCGGTAGCCAATTGCCACATATAGTTTTTACTTCTTCCAATCTTATTTTTGTAGTCAGCACAAAGAAAATTGTTCCGACTTTACCTGACGCTATGAAACGTCTGATGGAATATGTCGTGCCACTCGAAGATAAACATATGAAAGAAAAATATGGTGTCGGTACAGCAGTCAATAAAATTGTTACATTCAACGGTGAAGGGAAGTTTTTAAAGAGAAAAGTGAGAATGATACTAGTAAACGAGGATCTTGGGTTTTAATTTAGAAATTTCCTTATTTCCTCAACATCTCTTTTAAGCCAAGCGACATTACTTTCGAGACGCTCTAGAACTTGCTCAATGGCGCGCTTGGCTCCCGGAGCTTCGTGGGTAGCGAAGAATTTCTGGAAAGATTTTAAATGATGCTTTTCCGCGCTGCCGGAGATAACTTTAACCAAGCGCGCAAGCGTATGTCCACCGTCGCCATAACGCGAGATAAGTGTTTTCCAATTCTTTTGGATAAAATTAAGCCAAATATCTCTACCTAAAGGATTTCCGGCGACTGACGAGATGATACTGATGGTGTCCTGCACTCGCACCTCTTTACTAAATGCAAATTCACAGACTTGTTTTAATATTTTTTTATCACGAAAATCTCCCAAAGCTACTCCAACTCTATTTTTTTCTTCGTGGAGAGTTTCTTTTTTATATTGTTTGATAAATATATCGTATTCTTTCTTTCCGCCCCATTTCGCAATGATGGAATATATAGCTCCGCGAAGATCCGGATTAATGTGTTTGTCTTTTTGCGTTTTTGAGAATTTTTCTCTTGCTTTGGCTATTATTTTTTTATCGCCCGAACGTCCAGCGCGGGAGATGGCGAGCGAGCGGAGGAGAGTATCGGTATGCAGCTCATTTTTTTTCTTCTGCCAGCCGAGTTTTTTAGCAAGAGGGGAGAAGAGTTCAAGAATCAGTCCATCTAATTTTGGTTTTATTTTTTCTTTTGCCAACAACTGCTCTAATCTTCCGAGCCCCATTGCGAGCTCCAGCCAAACGCTGTAGTTTTCCTCGTTTTTATACGCAGACAAGAATTCTAGCGCGTCTGTGGTCGGGATGGTGCCGGCTTCAGAAAGAGCAAAGAGGTCCCGGATGATGCCGAGCCTGTCGCGAGCGGAAATTATTTTTTTCTCCACTGGCATTTTTAATTTTTCTAAAAGTTCTCTGGAATACGCCGTCCTGTAAAATCCAGCTTCGCCTATATTTACTTTAATATATTTATCATTAATTAAAGAGATAGGCACTTGCCAGATAGTTTTATCTTTAGCCTTGGCTTTTGAAATAGGACTCGAGAAAAATCTTTCTTGCGATAAGGATAAATCTTTGTTTATAAGGTTGGCTTTTACGACGGGGTAGCCGGGTTTTGAAGTCCAATTATGCATTATTTTAGCAATCGGTTTTTTAGAAATTTTCTCAAATGCTTGCCAAAGATGGATAGTCTCGGTATTTTTATAGCTGTGCTTTTTTAAATAATATCGCAGTCCGTCTCTAAAATCCTTCTCGCCTAAGTAATCAGCCAACATGCGAATAATCGATGCGCCTTTTGAATATGATACTTCGTCGAATATTTCGCCGATTTCATCAGGATGATGCACGGGTATTTCAATAGGATGAGTATGAAAGAGGGCATCCAGTCGCAGCGCGACGCTCAAATCATTTGTTGAAAATTGCGTCCAAATATCCCATTTAGGAAAAAGTTTATCTACCGCCAGATATTCTATATAGGAAGCAAAACCCTCATTTAACCATAAATGCGTCCACCATTCCATCGTTACTAAATTACCAAACCATTGATGCGCTATCTCGTGCGCGATAACCAGTGCGACCCATTGTTTATTTGAAAGTGAGGAGTGATTTTCATCAACTAAAAGCGCGCTCTCGCGATAGGTAATTGCGCCCCAATTTTCCATCGCCCCGGAAGCAAAGTCCGGAATAGCGATCATATCCAGCACCGGCAGAGGATAAGCAATATCAAAATATTTTTCGTAAAATTCTAGAATTTTCACTGCGCAATTTAGTGCAAACTTTGCCTGGTGTTTTTTTCCGGGAGTGGTGAAGATCCGCACCAGCACGTTATTTTTTGTTTTTGATTCCAAATATTCAAAATCGCCGACAATAAATGCGAGGAGATAAGTCGACATTTTTGGCGTGGGCGAGAATTTTACGATTTGATATCCTGTTTCGTGTTCAGCTATGGAAATCGGCAAGGTGTTTGAAATGGCGGTTTTACCTTTTGGCACAATGAGCGAAACATTGAATACGGCTTTTTGCGCCGGCTCGTCGAAACAAGGGAAGGCCCGCCGCGCGTCTGTGGCTTCGAATTGGGTCGTTGCCAGATGATATTCTTTTCTCTCGACAGTATATTTGCTTCTATAAAATCCCCGCATCTTGTCATTAAGTGTTCCCTTGAAAGCAATAGTTAATTTAGTTTCTTCCGCGAAAATAAATTTTGAAAATAAAAGACTGGCTGTTTCTGTTTTCTGATTGTAGGAAATTTTTTCAGCAAATAATTTTTCTTCCTCGAACAATATATGCGCAGTTTTTATTTCAAGCTCTTTGGAGTGGAGAGTCAGCACTTTCGTTCGCTCTAAAACAGAAAGGGTCAATGTTTCCGTGCCTTCAAAGGTAAAATCTTTCAGATTTGGTTTTATCTGTATATTGTATTCTTTCGGAACGACATTTTTAGACAGTCTAATACCTTTTTTCATAAAGAAATGTTAGCATATAAAGGTGGAAAGAGATACTTACCAAATAAAAATGTCCGGTTTTGAGGGTCCTTTTGGGCTGCTTTTGGATCTGATAGAAAAACGCAAGTTTTTTATCAATGATGTATCGCTTGCGGCCGTGACCGAAGACTATCTAAACTATATGAATAAATTAGGCGGTCTGCATCCTTCGGAAATTGCCAGCTTTATCATTGTGGCGTCAACTCTTATTTTAATTAAATCAAAATCTCTTCTGCCGAATTTAAATCTTACAATGAAGGAAGAGGGTGATATAAAAAATTTAGAGGAACGCTTGCGTTTGTATGAACTTTTTACAAAACTTGGAATTAATATAAAAAATAATTTTGGCAGAAAAATAATTTTTGCGCCACTAGAAAGAAAAAAAGAAATTTTGGTTTTTTTGCCGGATAAGGAGATCACGAAGGAGAATATGATGGGTTTTGCAAAGAACATTCTTGGATCAATGCCCAAAAAAGCTTTTTTGCCCGAAGTGGAAGTGCAGAAAGTTATCAGTATCGAAGAAATGATAGAGAAGTTAACACAAAGAATCCAAAGTTCAATTAAAACAAGTTTTCAAGCTTGGCATGGTAAAATAGTTACTCGGGAAGAAAAAGTAATCGCGATAGTCGGCTTTTTGGCGTTACTGGAGTTGGTTAGACAAGGAATTCTGGACGCGGTGCAAGAGATTAATCATGGAGATATTATTTTTGAGAAACAAGAATTAATGAAATGAATTTAGAATCAAAAATAGAAGCGATATTATTTTGGAAAGGAGAACCGGTTTCCTCAAAACGATTACAGGATATTTTGAAAGTTTCCAAAGAAGAAATTTTAAATGCTATTTCAAAACTGAAAGAAAATTTGGCAAATAGGGGAGTAGCGCTGGTAGAAAAAGACGGCGAATTTACGTTGGGCACTGCGCCGGAATTGACCCAAATTATTGAAAATCTACAGAAAGAAGAATTAAACAAAGAACTTTCCAAGGCGAGTTTAGAAACATTATCTATTGTGCTTTATAAATCTGGAGTGAGCCGGGCGGAAATAGATTATATCCGGGGAGTGAATTCCAGTTTTACTTTACGCGCGTTGTCTGTCCGCGGACTTATAGAAAGGACAGAAGATCCTAAAGACCATAGACGCTTTATATATAAACCCAATTTTGAGCTAATGTCTTATATGGGAATAAAATCTATAGAGGAATTACCGGATTATATGGAAGTGAAAAATTCGATGGATATTGTAGCTAAAAATTTGGAAAATTTTTCTGACCAAGAAGCGGGAGAGAGTCAAAATGAAAACTGATTGAGATAACACAATAGCAACGGCCGTTCCTATTATACTATGATGCAAAGTGAAACCAAAATACGCTCTGGATTCCGGAATAATTATTTATTGCAACAAATGTTGGTGGAGCGACAAATGGGATGCAAAAAATTATGGAATGGATTATGATTTTTCCAGACCATTTTTTGTCCAATTCAGAGAACTCATAGGCAAAGTCCCGCATATTTCTGTGGTCAATGACGATGGCATCGCGAGCGTAAACTGCGAATATACCCACGACTGGTGGTTTTCTAAGAATTGTTATATGAGTTTTTCCGGCTGGTATGTGGAAAATGTAATGTATAGCTTCTTTATGTTAGCTGGCCGAGACATGATGGACTGCATGAATATCAGATCAAAAAACGAATGGCTATATGAGTGCATGATTGCCAGAAGTTGCTATCAATTAAAATATTCTCAATTCTGCTGGGCTTGCATTGATTCACAATTTTTATTTGACTGTAGAAACTGTTCTAACTGCTTTATGTGTGCCGGTCTCAGGGGGAAAAAATATTATTTTAAAAACAAAGAATATTCAAAAGAAGAATATCAAAAGATTTTAGAAAGTTATCAACTTAACACATTTTCCGGAGTGGAAAAAGCGCAAAAAGAATATGATGAATTTATTTTGAAATACCCTCGAATGCACTTGCATTCCATTCAGAACGTTAATTGCATTGGTGATGTTGTCTCACTTTCTAAAAATGTGAAATATTGCTTTGTAGCCAGAGAATGTGAAAATTGTAGGTATTGCGATTTTTTTTCAAATGATAAAGAATGTTATGACCTAGTAATGACTGGCGAGACCTCAGAAAGTTATGAAGGAGTCGTAGTTGATCAATCTCAACTTAATCTTTTCGGAATTTTTTCCGTTAAAAGCCAAGATATAAAATATATGCAACATTGCCATAATTGTAAGCATTGTTTTGGTTGTGTCGGGCTTCGCGATTCAAATTACTGCAT
Organism: uncultured Candidatus Saccharibacteria bacterium; assembly: GCA_964554645.1. Lineage (GTDB taxonomy): Bacteria > Patescibacteriota > Minisyncoccia > Phycocordibacterales > UBA9973 > UBA9973. The sequence goes on from CAZKPK010000003.1 coordinate 20,310, forward strand.
TTTTAATAAGCAATATACTAAAGAAGAATATGAAAAATTGGCACCGAAAATTATAGAGCAGATGAATAACATGCCTTTTATAGACAAAATTGGAAATAAATATAAATATGGAGAATTTTATCCGATAGAACTTTAACCTTTTGGCTACAATGAAACTTTAGCCATGGAAGATATAGTTTTATCAAAAGAAGGGGCTCTTAAAAGGGGATTCAACTGGCAGAACAATGTCCAACAAACTACTGGCAAAGAAACACTGAAAGCAGAAAATATTCCTGACAGCATAAATGAGATAGGGGATTCAATATTAAATGAAGTGTTTGCCTGCGTTGATTGTAAAAGAAATTATAAAATTATTCCGAATGAACTTATTTTTTACAGAAAAATGAAAATTCCTATCCCACGGAGATGTTTCTATTGTCGGCATGCGAATAGATTAAAGAAAAGAAATCCCTTTAAACTTTGGCATAGGACTTGTATGTGTGGTTCGACGGGTTCACCACAGGCGACAACGGATCATTCCCATGGAGAAAATAGATGCGAAGTGGAATTTGAAACTTCCTATGCTCCAGACCGTCCGGAAATAGTGTATTGTGAAAAATGTTATCAGCAAGAAATATATTAGTTACCCATTTAGCAATAAGAAGCGGTCGCGTACTAATGCTGAGCTAAAGACAACTTGGATTAATACTAAGCACGTAGTCATTAATTAAGTCAAAAGAGAAAACATATTCATCTCCCAAGAAACCTTTGATATCTTCATTTTTGATTAAATTTTTATATTCCTGCATAAAAGTTTGCGAGAGGGGAAGATAAGACCAGTGCCATTTTTCTTCATTGTAGCCAGTTGGCCTAGCGCTGCCTTTCAGATCATATGTTTGGCAAAATCCAAATTGATAAGCATTTTTTGTAAGCCATTCATATTCTTTTTTTCCTTTCTGCGAATTAAAATACTGGGGGTTTGCATCATTTATATCTATATCCGTACCCCAGTGATGGCGCGACATGCCGGGAACAGCGCTGTATTCCAATATTTTTTCAAATCTTTCTTGCCCAGCAGGTGTGCTTTTTGACAAATCTTTCCCATCAATAATAGTAACTCCAGTCCATTTTTTTTCCCAGAGATCTTTCTGATAATCAAAATTTCTGGTGGCGGAGGCTATTCTCAGATTAATAGAATCCTTATTGGCGGCATTGCGCATTTGTAAGTATGCTCCATACGTTTCTTTTCTTAAATAAATTTTATTTGGAACAAGCGTATATTCAGGCGAGACTAAAATAAAATTTTCTCTTTGCGCCGGATCAAACTGGCCGGTCAAATAAATTTTTCGCTCCGCCTTTCTTTCATTTTCTTTTCTTATCATTTCTTCTTCTTTTTGCCTCAAATCCAGAAAGTCTGTCGTGAAGTAAGGCATAAACGTGATAAACACCAGCGAAAACACCAAGAGAGCCAGTGTAAGTTTTGAAATATTTTTTTCCACCCAAAAACAATATCATATTAGTGTATTTTTATCAAAAAATGCTATACTCTTCCTATGTATTTAGATTTAATTAAAATCTTTGTGCCAACGACACTTGCTTTCTTTTTAGGCATTTTTCTGACGCCAGTTGCAACGCATTTTTTTTACAAATACAAAATGTGGAAAAAATATTCTCGAAGCGCGATTACAACCGCTTCGGATTTTTCAAAAATCCATAACGAAAAAGAAGAATTAAGGACTCCGCGCGTCGGCGGGGTAATAATCTGGCTTTCCGTTCTTACAACTGTGCTTATTTTTTATTCGGCGTCAATTTTATTTCCTTTCGGGAATATTTTTGAAATGAATTTTTTAAGTCGGAACCAAACTCTAATACCTATTTTTACGCTTTTAATTGGTTCGTTGATTGGATTTTGGGATGATTTGATTCAAATTTACGGAACAGGCAAATTTTCCCGCGATGACAAGTCTTGGCGTAAATGGAAAGTTTCTCTCGTCACATTTATATCACTCATTATCGGCATTTGGTTTTTTTATAAACTGGGCATGGTATCGTTTCATGTTCCGTTTGTCGGAGAAATATATTTAGGCATTTTAATTATCCCATTTTTTATAATAGTCGCGCTGGCAACTTTTTCTGGGGGAGTAATTGACGGGATAGACGGTCTTTCTGGAGGAGTTTTGGCTTCCATTTTTGCGGCGTATTCGGCGATAGCTTATGCTAATAATCAAATAGATTTGGCGGCGTTTTCCGGAGTCATAACCGGAGCCATTTTGGCATTTCTCTGGTTCAATATTCCGCCAGCAAGATTTTATATGGGCGAAACAGGCATTATGGGTCTTACAATTACTTTAGCGACCCTAGTATTTCTAACCGATTCGGTTTTGATTCTTCCGATTGTAGCCTTGCCCCTTGTTGTTACGTCTCTTTCCGTTATTTTGCAAATGTTTTCAAAAAAGTTCAGAGATGGCAAAAGATTATTCAGACTGGCTCCGCTTCATCATCATCTCGAAGCGATTGGCTGGTCGTCTTATAAAGTGACTATGCGTTTTTGGATTTTTTCGGTCGTCTTTGCCATTATCGGCCTAATTTTAGCGATTATCAGCCGTTAAATTTTAGAGAATCATGCGAGAAAAAAAGATAGACAGATTTTTTCTAACCATAGCGCTACTTCTTATTTTTATCGGGATTGCTGTTTTTGTTTCCGCATCTTTGGGAATCCTAGCCAAGAACGAAAAAACTTTTTACTCCGTGTTATTCAATCAATTAGTCCTCGGTTTCGGTTTGGGGCTGGTCGGCATGTATTTTTGTTTAAAAATTGATTATAAATTTTGGCGCAGATATTCTTTCTTGATTTTTTTAGGCTCTATATTATTGACGGCATTAGTTTTTGTCCCTTATTTGGGATGGAGCCACGGCGGAGCGCAGAGATGGATACAGTTCTGGGGTTTTTCTTTTCAACCAGTGGAGATTTTAAAATTTGGATTCGTGATTTATTTTGCAGCCTGGTTATCCTGGGTAAAAAACAAAGTGCAGGATTTTAAATTTGGAATTTTGCCGTTTAGCATAATGCTCATAATTATCGCTGTAATTTTATTTAAACAGCCAGACACCAAAAGTTTCATTTTGATTTTAGTGACGGGGATTATCATGCTTTTTATTTCTGGAGTTTCCTTGAGATATATTTTAGGACTTGGAGCGGTAACGGCAATTGCTCTGGGAATTCTTCTTTTTTTTACGCCGTATCTCCAAGAACGAATCAAAACTTTTATTGATCCGTCGGTTGATCCGCAGGGATCTTCTTATCAAATTCAGCAGTCGCTTATCGCGTTCGGTTCAGGCGGAATATTCGGAAGGGGATTTGGCCAAAGCATCCAAAAATTCAATTATCTTCCGGAACCGCAGGGAGATTCCATTTTTGCTGTTTTTGGGGAAGAATTCGGTTTTGTCGGAGCAAGCGCGGTGATACTTCTTTACTTGCTTTTTGCTTTGCGCGGATTTCGGATTGCTAATAATTCTCCAGATCTCTTTAGTAGACTTTTAGTCTCTGGAATTGTTATACTAATTACAGTCCAGTCATTTATGCATATTGCTTCTGTTACCGGAGTTTTTCCGCTAACCGGAGTGCCGCTTCCTTTTATGAGTCATGGAGGAACTTCGCTCCTGGTATATCTTATAGCCATAGGCATTGTGCTAAATGTGTCAAAGTTTAGAAAAGTTAACGAGTGAAACGAGTATAATTTTTCTACCCTGTTAAATAACTTTTGCTTCACAAAAGTTGTCCGAAGGACATTTAACAGGGTGACATTTTAAAATCGCTTCGCTCATTTAAAATTAGTCATGAAAATAGTTTTTACAGGTGGGGGGACAGGCGGGCATTTTTATCCTATTATTGCTATTGTCCAAAAGGTTAATCAAATAATTGACCGGGAAAATATATTAGGAGCAAAGCTTTATTATATTTCCGATGGTCCCTATGACAAAGAAATGCTTTCTGAGAACGGGCTTTTGTATGAAGAAGTAAGTAGTGGGAAAATGCGCACCTATTTTTCTTTTAAAAATTTTACGGATGTTTTTAAGATTTTTTTCGGCACCCTCAATGCAATTTTTAAGATATTTTCGATTTATCCAGACATTGTTTTTGGCAAAGGCGGGTATGCTTCATTTCCAACAATTTTAGCCGCCAGAATTTTGCATATCCCCGTTTTAATCCACGAGTCGGATTCTGTTCCCGGTCGGGTAAATAAGTGGGCCGGACATTTTGCAAAAAAAATTGCCGTTTCCTTTCTAGGAGCGGCTGATTATTTTCCGAAAAAAAAAGTCGCTTGGACGGGTCAGCCGATCAGGACTGAAATAGAAAGTCCCGCTCCCAGAAAAGAGGCGTTTAAATATTTTAAATTGGAAGAAGACATACCGGTTATTTTAGTTTTGGGAGGCTCTCAGGGCGCCGAACTTGTTAATAATACTATTTTGGATGCATTGCCGAGGCTGGTCAATAATTATCAAATTATCCATCAAACCGGTGTCAGGAATTTTGACATGGTTGCAAATAGAGCTGAAGTGGTGCTGGCTGACAATCAGTATAAATTAAGATATTTATCTATGCCTTTCCTTGGTCCTTTGCCTCTGAAAATGGCTGCTGGCGTAGCGACCATCGTTGTTTCCAGAGCTGGTTCAATGTTGTTTGAAATAGCCTCTTGGGGTGTGCCGTCCATTTTGATACCGATAACCAATACAAATATGGATCATCAGAAAAAAAACGCTTTTAATTATGCTCGAGCGGGAGCTTGCAGCGTGATTGAAGAAATGAATATGACGGCTAATATTTTGAGTTCAGAAATTGAAAGAATTACCGGGGACAAGGCAAACTATGAAGCGATGACGCGAAACGCCAAAGCTTTCAATAAACCCGATGCCGCCATGAAAATTGCCCGCGTGTTAGTGGATGTAGCTTTGAGCCACGAGAAATAAATGCTAAAATGTCCACATGGACACCAAAGTTGTAACTAGATTCGCGCCGTCGCCGACGGGTCAGTTTCATTTGGGCGGGGTTCGTTCGGCTCTGTATAATTATCTTTTTGCCAAGCAAAATAAAGGCGTGTATATACTTCGCAGTGAAGATACCGACAAAGAACGGTCTAAAAAAGAGTATGAAGATGGTTTTTTAGAACTTTTTGAGTGGTTGGGATTAAAACCGGACCAGTTTTTCAGGCAATCGGAACGAACAGAAATATATAAAAAATATCTGGAAAAAATGATTGCGGATGGTTTTGCTTATGTTTCAAAAGAAGAAATAAAAGAAGCAGGGCAGAGGAGTGAAGTAATTCGTTTTAAGAATCCAAACAAAAAAATCATTTTCAGTGATCTTGTTTTGGGCGAAATTAGTTTTGACACAACAGATTTGAAAGATTTCGTGATTGCCAGAAGTCTGACTGAACCGCTCTATCATTTGACGGTGGTGGTGGATGATTATGAAATGGCAGTCACTCATGTCATACGCGGACAGGAGCATATTGCCAATACGCCACGGCAGATCCTTATTCAGGAAGCCATCGGTGCAAAACGACCATTTTACGCTCATCTGCCTCTTATTTTAGGCAAAGACCGGGCGAAACTTTCCAAGAGGGATCCGGAAGTAATACCCGCTTTGGAATATAGGGATTTAGGGTATTTACCGGCAGCCATTATAAATTTTATGGCGCTGATTGGATGGAATCCCGGCGGAGAACAGGAAATTTTCACGCTTGCCGAACTTATAGAGAAATTTGATATACATAAAATACAAAAAAGCGGGGGAGTGTTTAATTCTGAAAAACTTGATTGGATTAACAAAGAGCATATGAAATTGCTTCCGGCAAAGGAAATAGAAAAAAATATTTTAAAACGATTGCCGGAAAATATGCGAAATCCTAAACTTGTTCCGGTTATTTTTGAACGGATTGCAAAATGGGACGATATAAGAGAAATGGTTCAAAGAGGGGAGTTGAATTTCTTTTTTCAACATCCGGAATATTCAAAAGAAAAACTTTTATATAAAAATTCTTCGCCGAAGAAAATTGCTGACAATTTAAAATTAGCGATTAAGGCTCTAGAAGAATTGAGTGAAAAAGATTTTATAAAAGAAAATATAAAAAAGGTTTTGTTGAAAGTGGCTGATGATTTAGAGAACCGAGGCGAATTGCTGCACCCTGCGCGTTTCGCGTTATCAGGTCTAGATCAATCTCCAGACCCTTTTACCATAGCAGAGATTTTAGGAAGAAATGAAACTTTGTCCAGATTACAAAAAGCTGTTTAGCATAATAGTTTTTATAACTTTGGTCACAGCGCCATTGATGTTTTCTTCTGCGCAGACGGTCGTTGATTTGCAAAATAAAATCAGCCAAAAAAATTCCGATATAGATACCTTGGAACAAGAAATAGCGGCTTTTCAATCACAACTTGATAACTTGGGAAAACAAAAAAACTCTCTGAATAAATCAATCCAAGAACTCGATTTGACCCGGAAAAAATTAAATGCGGATATTGCTGTAACGCAAAAAAAAATTGATAAAACAAATTTCGAAATACAGGGCTTGAGTTCCGATATAAGCAGTAAAGAGAAATCTATTTCCAACAACATAGAATCTATCTCTCTGGGCATTAGGAATACGAATGAATTTGAAGAAAGCAACATACTGGCCACTTTATTATCGGAAAATGATTTCACTGTTATTTGGAATGATCTAGATAATATAGCCGCTATTCGTGAAAAAATCAGAGATCATATAATTGAATTAAAACAAATAAAAGGTGAATTGGAAGATACCAGAAAAGAAACTATTGATGCGAAAAATGAACTTATTTTTCTTAAGTCCAAACTTGCGGATCAGCATAAAATGGTAGTGCAAAACGCAAATGAAAAAAGCAAACTGTTAAAACAGACAAAAAACAATGAAGCTAATTACCAAAAATTGCTCAAAGACCGGCTTGCCAAAAAGGATGCGTTTGAGAAAGAACTGCGCGATTACGAAGCGCAATTGCAGTTTACTCTTGACCCATCCAAGCTTCCTTCCGCCGGAGTCCTAAGCTGGCCGCTCGATAAAATATACGTTACGCAAATGTTCGGGAAAACAGCTGATTCAAAAAGGCTTTATACTTCGGGAAGCCATAGCGGCACGGATTTTCGGGCCTCGGTTGGCACTCCAGTGAAAGCGATGGCCGATGGAGTAGTTTTGGGCACTGGCAATACTGATGATACCTGTGTTGGCACATCATTTGGCAAATGGATACTTATAAAATATAATAACGGTCTGGCAAGCGCTTATGGGCATTTATCTCTGATAAAGGCATTTGAGGGGCAGAAGGTGGCAAAAGGAGATGTTGTGGGTTACAGCGGCAATACGGGGCATACAACAGGACCCCATCTGCATGTGTCGGTTTATGCGGGTAATGCGGTTAGCGTGCAAAAAAGGCCAAGCACGACCTGTGAGGGCAGGGTATATATTATGCCGATCGCTCCCGTTAATGCTTATTTTGACCCGCTTTATTATTTGCCAAAGTTGCCTTATTAGTTAAAATAAAAAAGTAAATATAAAATTTTTCTGGGAGCAAAAAAGAATCCAGTTGCTCCAGGCGAAAAACTTTATATTTACTTTTTTAAAAAAATTTAAGTTATGGAAAAAAATTTGCCAAACAAAGGTAAAAATCTGGTAATAAAAGTTAAGGAAAAAAGTTACGAGCGTATTCCGATAAAAACGCACGTCATTACAAAAAATGATGAAATAATTGACGTTGCGCTTAAATACGCCAGTCCGCGCCTCAAGGAGAATGATCTTGTTTTTATAAGCGAGAGGGTAGTGGCGATTACCCAAGACAGAGCATTTCCTATAAAAGATATCCATCCCTCCGGTTTGGCAAAATTTTTAGTTAAATTTGTGCGCAAGTCGCCTCACGGAATCGGGCTTGGCAGTCCGTGGACGATGGAACTAGCCATCAGAGACGCTGGCGCAACGAGAATACTTTTCGCGGCTCTTTGTTCCGCCTTCACCAAACCATTTGGCTGGAGGGGCGTATTTTATAAAGTTGTCGGCAGAAATATTAATGCCATTGATGGTCCGTGTTCCTATACGATTGCGCCTTATAATGAATACGCCAAATTAGGACCGTCTAATCCAGATAAAGTTGCCAGAGATATTAAATCTAAAATAAAAAATGATTGCGTGATAATTGATGCTAACGATCTTGGAGTGAATGTTTTGGGCCGTTCAAATGAGAAAACATCAAACGCCTTTTGCGCTGCGGTGTTTAAGGATAATCCCTTGGGACAAGCGTCAGAGCAGACGCCTATTTGCATTGTCCGAGCCTTATAGTTTATGATAAAATGAAGCTATGAAAAATATTAAAAAAATACCAGCCCAAGGCTGGTCCGCCTCAGGCGGAAAAAATAAAAAAAGCGGCTTTTTAAAATTAATCATTGTTATAATCATTGCTCTTCTTTTGATGCGTTATTTTCATATTACCATATCCGACATTTTAAATTATTTTCAGCTTTCTTGGTCTGAAGTTATCGATTGGCTCAAAAAGGCTCTAAACTGGCTCAAAGATTTATTTAATAGTGTGAAGTAAGATTTAAAATTGGAACACAGATTGTGCGAGCATTAAAATAATGTCGCACAATCTGTGTTATCTTTTAGGTCGTATATATACGACCTAAAAGATATATTGTGCGACGTGGATTCTATCTGCACGAGTTCGAAAGCTCATATCCGGCCTTTTGCGCCTCTTCCCCTGTCGCGAAATAAACTCTATTTTCTTGTTTGATAGTTTTGCCGGCCGAACAGCCGATGGAATAATATTTTATTCCTCTATTTGAGGCAAAGAAATTTTTTCCAGCAGAATTTGAAATTATTGGAGAAATTTTTGTATCTATCCCTAATGAATTTTGAGACAAAATGGCGTTTGCAGATTGGTTTTCTGTTTGGTCTGGATATTCTATTTTTATGCCTGAAGCAGTATTTTCTTTAGATAATCTGCCCAATTCAAACGAGCTCAAACCCACTAGGATAACAATAATGACAATTAAAATATCTTTTCCCTTCTCGGATTCTATCCAGTTTTTTATGATTGGCTTGATTTTTTCCATAGAATGAATTATACTTGATTTTGTTATTGCATTATATAATAACTAGCTCCCAGAAGCTATAACTTAGAACCTAATTTATATGGCACATAGAAAAGCCGGCGGGACCGCCAAAAACTTAAGAGATTCGCAACCTAAATACCTCGGTATTAAGCTTTCCGACGGGCAAAAAGCCCAATCTGGTTCTATTATCGTTCGTCAACGCGGAACAGTTGTTATGGCTGGCAATAATGTCGGTTTAGGCAAAGATCACACTCTTTTTGCTCTCAAAAACGGCACCGTCAAATTCGGCTCTAGACGCAAAATTTCTTTTAACGGCAAAACCGCAGTCAAAAAAGTGGTGAATGTTGTAATCTAATACATAGGAGTTTCCTATGTATTTCTAAATAATTGTGTCGCGGAAGGTAATTTTTCCGGCGCGCCAGTTTTTTTATGCAATCTTATAACTGTTGGAGTTACCTGAATATCAATTTCCGGGAATCTGTCTCTAATAGCAGTTGCCCAGTTTTCTATTTTTGTTGTTATTGTCGTGTTGCTTAAATCTGCAATATAATTGTATTGAATAAACATAAGACCATTTACATTTAATATATTGTACCAATTTCTGAAGATACGGTCTAAAATGGCCGGATTTTTATTAATGTAATCAAGGGGGTTTACCATTCTAGATATTATTAAATCGATTTTATTTGCGCCAAGTTTCTGGATAACCTTGATAAGGACCTCAGTATTTATTGGGTCTGTTATATTTCCTGTTATTACAGAGTGATTCCTTCCTTCGTCTTCTTCTTTTTGTTTTTCTTCTCGTATATCCTTCAAACAGACACCCACTGTTTGTCTAAAAAAAAGAGGTGTAAAACCTCTAAAGAGTCGAGACCCAGGTCCACCAAACTCTGCCGCGCATAAATCTTGTTTTTTTCCTTTGGGAGTCAGTGTTTTTTCTATGTATTCTTTTAAAATTTTTTCTGTGTTATTTTTTGAACTATCCACTAAATTTGTCCAGTTGGGTAAGGATTGTAAAAAAGTATGTCCGAATCCTTCAAATCCTTCAAGACGTGAATCGTAGATAGGCCATTCTTCTTCTTTATGAGAGTATCCTCCAGTTTCTCCCACGGTTTCTTTTGTTAGATTCTGGTTTATCTTTAAGGCTTTTCTTATTTCTCCAATTTTAACTTTTATTCCTTCTTTCATAGTTTTTTATTTTACTTTATTTAACTAAAGTAATTATATTATCAGAAACATTGTTAGGTTTTTCCGTCATCTTTCAATCTTAAATTTTTTCCACCATTAGTTTAAACGAAGATTTTTTACCTTTTCCGCCAGAGGCGGACCCGCCTTGGGCGGGGATTTCTACTGGAATTTCATGTTCCCCTATCGCTTTAATTGGTTTTTCTAAAACAATAAATTCCTCGCCAATATCCGCGTGATTTTGTTCTTTCATCGCTTCGATAATTTCTTTCTTGTGAATGGCGGAAAAAAGATGTCCCAGCTCATTTGCTTTTCCTTTTAGGGTAATAGTTTTGCCTTTTATTTCTTCCAAATTTTTTAGGAGCAAACTTTCCCGCACTTCCCTTTCAATCGTGATCTCCTTTTTGCGCATTTCAAGCTCTGCCACAGCCTTTGGTGTGGCGACGACAGCCAATTTTTTAGGCAACAAAAAATTTACCGCATAGCCGTCGTTGACTTCCTTTAGGTCATACTTTTTCCCCACTCTTGGTATATCTTGTAAAAATATTATTCGCATTGAATTAGTTGCTAGTGGCTAGAGATTTTTAATTCTCTAAAACCTAGAAACTAGAACCTAATTACTTAATAATAACTCCACTGCTTTAGCCAATTGCGGATCCCCGCCTGCATCGCCTTGCGAAGCATTGCGGGCAGGCTTTTTATTTTCTACTACATAATCTGGAGTCAATCCCTTTTCGGAGATAGAAGTTCCATTAGGCGTGAGCCATTTAGCGACTGTAATTTTTAAAAGAGTATCCGGGGTGACTTTTATTGCCTCCTGCACAGAACCTTTGCCGAAACTTTGGCTGCCTACGATTTTTGCCCGTCCGTGGTCTTGCATCGCGCCAGCCACAATTTCCGATGCTGAAGCAGATCCGCCATCTATTAGAATAACAAATTTCAATTTGTCATTAAACACATTGTAACCCTTGCTTCTGAATATTTCCGTTTTTTTGTCATCCCCGTAATCTTCCGTTACAACGGTTTTCCCATTTGGCAAAAACCAACTTGATATATCTATGGCCGAATCCAAATATCCGCCGGGATTTCCCCGCAAATCCAAGAGTAATTTTTCTGTTCCAGATTCTGCAAAACTTCTAATTGCATTGCGGAAAAGACCTGATGAGTTAGCAGAAAAACTATAAAGCTTTATTACAAAAATACCATCCGACCGGAGCTCTGTATCAAGAGTCGGTATATTGATGATATCGCGCACTATTTTTATTTCTATTGGTTCCTTATCCCCTTCGCGAAAAATGGTGAGCGTGACTGTCGTTCCTTTTTCTCCCCTGATCAATTTAATTGCTTTTTCAATATCCAATCCTGAAGTAACCGTTTTATCAATTTTAAGAATTTTATCGCCCGGCTTGATATTCGCCCTGTAAGCGGGAGTATCTTTAAGCGGAGCAATAACTGTCAGGATCTTGTCTTTTATGCCAACTTCCATGCCAATTCCCGTGAAATTACCAGCTATTTCTTCCTCAAAAGCCTTGGCGTCGTCTGGATTGAAAAATACGCTGTATGGGTCATCTAACGAGCTTACAAGACCTGCAATAGCGCCATAAACCCTGTTCTGATCGGTTATTTTGTCAGCCTTCGGATATTTTTCATTGATAGCATTCCAAACCTTCCAAAAAGGAGAAAAATCTGTCTCTGTTGCAACTTGCGCTTCTTTATTGGAGAGACCTATAATTTTGTCTATTTCTGGGCGATTGCGATCACCTACATATACGCCTCCCAAAAAAGTGAGAAAAAAAAGAACAAGGAGGAAAATGACAGTGGCAATGTGTCTTGTTTTTAAAAAGTTTTGCATTATTAGATATTATTATATTTCTCCTTCGTTAAAAAACTTATTTTCTGAAAAATTATCAAAAGTTTTTTCTTCTTCGATTTCCCGTATTTTAGATTCCTTATACAACACGAAGCTTATATATATAAGCCCAAATCCGGAAAGAGTGATTAGAATATCCTTCCAGGAATATGGAAAACCCAAGTATGGCAACACTGCCACCCAAACTCCCAGTATCAAAAGTATATACGCTTTACGCATAAATATATTATATCAAAAAACTAAGGGCATATGCAAGTTTGTGTCATATTGTAGTTTATCTAAAATATTCTGGAGTATAGATGGACATCCAGTCCAAAAGCTGTCGCATTACGGTAGATGCGTTGACGCTATTAACCGGGGGGCCGGCTTCCATCATGATCGTGAAGGCGTATCTGGGATTTTCTTCCGGAAAGAAGCCAATAACCCACGAATTAACTTTATTTTTATTTACGCCAAGTTGCGCTGTGCCAGTCTTGGCAGCGACTTTTACATAGGGCGCATTTAATGTTGCCGCAGTGCCGTAAGTTACCGCTTGCCTCATTCCATCGCGCACAATATCAAAATATTCTTTTTTAATATCTATAACAGAAACTCGATTTTCTTTTTCCTGGTCATCCAATCCAAAATGCGGAGTTACAAGTCTGCCGTTATTTGCAATTACTGAAACAGCGCGCGCCATTTCCATCGGAGTAACCTGAAATCCGTATTGTCCAATGACTGTATGATAAGTGTCTCCAAGGCGCCAAACATCTCCCTTAAAGTTCGCTGTTTTCCACTCCGGACTTGGGATTATACCTTTCGTCTCATTTGGCAAATCAATTCCGGTTTTATCTCCAAGTCCGAAAAGTTTCGCATATTTTTCAATATTTACGATTCCCATTCCCTTCTGATCTTCAAAACCTCCGCCGATAGAGTAAAAATAGATGTCTGAGGATACAGCCAGCGCTTGCGCCATATCTGTCCAGCCATTTGCCCTCCAGTCTGTAAAAATAGTTTTTTGGTTTTTTAAATAAGGATTTGGAATTGAAATGGAACCGGTTGAGAGGATCTTTTTATCCGGATCGATTACATTTTCTGCCAAAGCGCCTAAAGCTAAAAATGGTTTTACGATTGAACCCGGAGTGTAAAGCCCCGAAACAGTTTTATCCAGAAAAATTTTTCTTTTATCAGTTATATAGCTATTAATTTTTTTTATATCCTTGCCTAGAGATAAAATTTCAGAATCATATTCTGGAAAACTGGTGGAAGTTATAATCTCTCCATTTTGCACGTCCATTATGATTCCCGCTCCGCCTGCAAATCTATTGCTTTCTGTTAAATTTTTAATGGAAGTGAATAATTTTGTTTGCACTCGCGAATCGATGCTCGTTATTAAATCGCTCCCCTGTTTTGGGGCATTTATGATATTTTCTGAATGGATAACTCCCTGCGCATTTGTTTCTATTATCTTTGATCCATTCCCCCCCTTTATTTTTTTGTCATATTTTTTTTCTAATCCATCGATGCCTTCAAATTCAGTTTGCCAATAATTCCCGGCGCTGTCCTTTGTTGGATAACTCACATAACCCAATATATGCGAGAATCCGGGTGATGCATAAGCGCGTGTATACAATATAGATGAATCCAACTTGGTAGTCGGAGCGCCACTTGGCGCTCCGACTACCAAGTTCGCTTCCCCTTCTGTTTTTTCATTCCAAGCCAATTTTTTTCCATTTCGGTCATAAATTATGCCTCTTTCCGCGAAGATATTTACTTTTTCCAGAATATTTTCTTCACTTCTTTTCCGATAGATGTCTCCTTTTTGTATTTGAAGATAAGAAAGGCGAATTCCGAATATTAGAATTATAAAAAGAAAAAAAGCGCCGAGAAAATTGATAGTTTTTTTGGGAATTGGCTTTTCTATCCGCCCTTCAAATTGCTGGCGGTTGAAATTTTGCAAATTTTTTGAATCCAGAAAAATTTCATCCGGCTCCACGAAAGTATTTCTAACTTTATTCATCCTAAATTTTTTGAAAATCATCTTTATTTTAGGCGGAATCTTAGTTGTTTCTTTAATAACTCTAAGATTATAAAACAAATAAATGCCGCTATAAAAGAAACGAAAACTACATTAAAAAATTTTGGTTCAGGCGTTCCGTAAAGCAAATCTGATAGAAAAAATAGGAAAACAGCCTCCAGAAAAAATGAAAAGTAGGCCATACCTATCAACGCTAAAACAACTGATACCCAAAAAGGCATGAAAAGCACAGATATGAGCAACAAAATACCAGATATAATTCTAAGTGCCATTCTTCCATATTACACGCTTAATTTTCAAAAAACAAATTTCAGTTTTTCCATAATAACATAATAGACACGGCCGTTGTCATAGTGTTATCTCATAAATTACATACTAGCGAGCTTGGACGCCAGACCGGTATAATTTTCTGGCGTAATTTTCAATAACTCTCTTTTTATTTTTTCACTGATTTCCAGAGCGCCGATAAATTTATGAATTTCAGAAAGGGTAACCTGTTTGCCGCGGGTCAGTTCTTTTAATTTTTCATACGGCATTTTTATGCCCTCTCGCCTAAGAATAGTTTGAATGGCCTCGGTGATAACTTCCGGATGGGCAAATAAATTTTCTTTTATTTTTAATTCATTTACGCTGATTTTACTCAACCCTTTCAAAAGTGAAACATAAGCTAAATATGAATGGCCGAAAGCAGTACCAAACGAGCGTTCTACTGTAGAATCTGAAAGATCTCGCTGAAGTCTAGAGATAGAAAGTTTTCGAGCAAAAAATTCAAACAATGCATTTGCGATGCCAAGGTTTCCTTCACTATTTTCAAAATCAATCGGGTTTATTTTATGTGGCATAGTTGAAGAACCTATCTCCCCTTTTTTTGTTTTTTGTTCGACCCAGCCATCAGAAATATATCTCCACATGTCTTGATTGAAATCTAGAAGA
This sequence comes from uncultured Candidatus Saccharibacteria bacterium, assembly GCA_964554645.1. Taxonomy (GTDB): domain Bacteria; phylum Patescibacteriota; class Minisyncoccia; order Phycocordibacterales; family UBA9973; genus UBA9973. Next base: position 35,412 of record CAZKPK010000003.1, read on the forward strand.
ATTGTGTTTATTCTTTTTAATGCGTCGAATATCATCACATAACTGTCATGGGGCTCTATTTGAGTGGTGATAAGATTCGCTTGTAGTTTTTGTGAGCGATTTTTGTTAAAATTATCAATATATTTTTTACTAAAATTAATCCAGTCAATATTTGGATAAGCTACAATATGTGCATTATAATTTCCAGTAGCGCCGTTTAATTTTGCTTCTATTTTAATATCCGAAAGATTCTCAAGTTGTTTATTTAATCGAGCTACGAAAACTCCCATTTCTTTTCCAAAAGTGGTTGGAGAGGCTGATTGGCCGTGTGTACGTGCGAGCATCGGTAAATTTTTGTATTTTTTTGCCAGAGCGTCTAATTCTTCTGATATTTTAGAAATTGTGGGCACTATCTCATATTCTAAAGCATCAGACAATATGAGCGCGTAGGCAATATTGTTTGTGTCCTCTGATGTCAATCCAAAATGAATCCATTCAATACTATCTTTTAGAGATGTTTTTGAAAGTTTTTCTTTTAAAAAATATTCAACCGCTTTAACATCATGATTTGTAACTGCCTCGGTCTTTTTTATTTCTTCATAAGAAACATCATCAAATTTTTCACATAAATTTTTGATTATTTTTATTTCATTTGCTGTAAATTTACACAGAGCTGTTTTTCCTAAAGTCGATAATGCAATCAGATATTCCCCTTCCATCATCACTCTATATTTCATCAAAGCTTGCTCGGAAAAATAAGGCGCCAAGGTGCGAGTCTTTTCAAAATATCTTCCGTCTAATGGATTTATGGCGTTAGTTATCATGGTCATATATTATCATCACAACCCTGAGTTTGTGAATGGGTCACTTTTTTATTTTAAATTACTGATCGTTTCCAATTATTTAATATAATTAAACCAATGATAACAAATATAGTCATAGCACCTACGGCGACACGATAAGCAATGATTCGGGTGTCCATAGCCCAAATTATTCCTCCCCAAGTCAGTGGTCCAACTAAAGTTGCAAAACGTTCGGCTATTGTATAAAAAGAAAATCCATATCCCATATCCTTTTTTGGTAAGACAAGAGTCAAGTATGCGCGAGTAACCGTCCATACAGAACCCACAAGTAACCCAATAAGAGGTGTTAATATGGACACTGTGAGAAAATTGGGCGCCAGTGCTAGTAAAGGAAGGGCAACAATCCAACCCAACAAAATAAATTTTAAAGTCTTCAATGCGCCTATTTTGTCTCCCAACCAACCAGCAATAATACTTCCAATGGCAGACATTATTAAAATTACAAGAAGTAAAATTGATTTAGCATTGTCTGGGGTCTGAAAAACCCTTTCTAGATAAATTGAATAGTTGTTGCTAACAGTCAATAATGCATCATTAAAAAAGAAGAAAGCAATTAGCATGGGAGTAGCGGCTGAAGCTGTAAAAAATATAATCATTTTTTTAATTGAAGTTCTTATTTCATTTTGAATTAAAGAAGATCTGATTTGTTCAACATATTTTTTTGATTCTTTAAAAAATATCATCATGGGAAGCGCAAGAATAAAGAAGACCGGTACAGATATCAGTAAAGGTGTAATACGAGAACCGGCAAATGGAAGTGTAATCAAAATACCCACCACAAAACCCAAAGAGCTTAAAAAATTTCCGATTCCTGAAACTCGAGATTTATTGGTTTCATCTGTAATATCGTCTAACATTGGATTATAAAAAACAAAAGAAAGCTGATAAAAATATTGTCCAATTAGAAAGAAAAGAGCGATCAATAAAATATTACTCTCCATCTTTGCCAAAATAGCAACTAGCCCATAGGACAGAAAAGTGCCAATTGTGGCAATATTTAGCCAATATTTTCTACCGCCACGTAAATCAGTTCGAGTTGCTAATATTGGAGCTGTAAACAAAAGAATAATCGTAGTTATTGCAAAAATCGCATTATACCAAAAGTCTGACAATCCACCATCGACTACAATCCAGACCGCAAAATAAAGGATGAAGTTTATATAAACAATAGAATTTGCAAAATCATAAAGTGACCAAAAGAATAGTTGTTTTTTATTCATATACATAATTCTATCATAAAATAAATGCTGTATCAAAAAAACAAAATGTTTTCTAATGACACATTATGCGATAGCAAAATTTGTCGCTACTGTTATTAGATTGCGTATTTTTTTAGATTATTTTTGATTCTTTTTTCAATATTTCCGGTTTCGGCTACAAAAGGGATTCCGGTAATTTGCTCATATATTTGTATATATCGGCGGGATAATTCCGCAATCATTTCCGGCGGAGCCGGAGGCATCACTTTGTCTTTATATGGATCAGAATGTTCTTTGAACCATAAACGTAGAAATTCTTTGTCAAAATTTTCCGGCTCTAAGCCTTTATTTATTCTATCTTGATACGAATTCGCTTGCCAATATCTGGAAGAATCGGGCGTATGAATCTCGTCTATCAGCACCACCTCTCCATTTTTCGCGAGTCCAAATTCATATTTTGTATCCACTAAAATCAATCCTTTCTTTAAAGCGATTTCCTGTCCACGGGCAAAAAGTTTCAAAGCTGCGCTGGAAACTTTTTGCCAAACTTCCGGCGTCATTATTTTTTCCTCTAAAATAATTTTACTAGTCAGTGGTCTGTCGTGGGCTTCAAATTTTGTGGTAGGTGTAAGGACTGGCTTGTTTAGTTTTTGATTTTTATGCATGCCGTCGGGCAGAGTAAAATCTCCAAAATTTCTTTCTCCTTTTTGATACAAGGTCCAAAGAGAAGTTCCGGTTACTCCAGTAATATAACCTCGCGCCACCATTTCTACGGGAATTACCGCGCATTTCTTACCCACTACCACATTCGGATCGGGAAAATCTAGAGCATGATTTTTCACGATATCTTTGGTGTTTTCAAACCAAAACTTGCTGATTTGCGTCAGCACTTGCCCTTTGCCAGGTATTAATGCTAAATTGCGATCAAAAGCCGAGTATCGGTCTGTGGAAATCAGAATGATTTTATCACCTTGGCTATAAACATCTCTGACTTTGCCAGTATATTTTTCTCCTAGGTTCAAATTTTTTCCGCCCGAGGCGGATCCGCCTTTGGCGGAGAAATTTGTTTTTTCAAGTATATTCATTTCATTTTATTAAAATTTTAATTAATAATAATTATTTTCCCGGAGGTGTAAGAATTATTTTTTCCGGTTCAAAAATAACTTGCCGTTTGCCTTTTTCCACCATGCCAATATCCGCAAGCTCATATCCGATATTTTTACCTATTTTTAATATTTTAGCAATCTCTTCTTTCGGAGCAAAAATATAGTAACCCACTCCCCAGTTAAAAGTTTTTAAACAATCCTGAATCGCGATGCCTATGTCTTTATGGAAATATTCCATTAAAAGAGGAATTTTTAACCAGGAATGAATTCTATAAGTGAATGGTCGTTTGTCAAAAGCGATTTTACCAAGGCCATCGCCTGTGCCGGGCAGAAGCGCATGAATTTTAATTTTTGCTTTCAGTAATGCTTCAACAAGCGCAACATATGAGCGGGTGGGAATAAGCGCTTCATCACCTAAAGTATTTCCATTGGAAAGTTTTGTTAAAAATTGCCGAGGCAGTTCTAGAGTCTTTTTTATCACTAAACTAATACCGTTCGCATGAAGACCCGATGATGCAATTCCGACAATATGATCACCAACAGTCAAATTTCGACCAGTAATCAAATTTTCTTTTGGCGCTACTATGCCAATGACCGAACCGCTCAAACTGGCTATTTCTCGGACTGGACTTTTTGGATTAATTAAATAAGTGACGCTGGCGGACTCTCCGGCTGGCAAGGCCATACCGACTTCTTTACAAATTTTTAAAAATCCCCTAGCAAAATCCCCCGCTCTTTTTTTGTCTGCATACCATGCGCTTCCGCTTGCTTCTAATTGGTCGGTAAAAACTACCGGCAGAGCCCCTTGCGCGATAACATCATTTACCACAATTAATGCCGTATCGATGGCGATAGAATCGTGGTAAGATTTTCCAGTCTTTTGATACATCCATTCCGCGATCCAATTTTTATTTCCGAGGTCCTCTTGCGTCTGACACCAAATAGGAGTTCCCTTCCCCCGATATTCAAACACCGCTCCGTGCGCGTGTGTGGCATTCTCGTTGATGAATACTCCCCTTTTATTTGGGAATTTTAGTGTTTTTTTACCAGCTTTAATCATGGTCATTTTAAATGGTTCCATGACCGTATAATCTACCCCTGCTTTGGCGTATTCGCTTTTTTTATTACTCATTATTTATTCTGCAAATATTTTTTAAATCCAATTTTCAAAAGTTTCTCGCCTTTTATTTTTATTTCTTCGCTCATTTTTTGTTTATACGCAATCATTTTATTTTCTAAATTTTTATCGCTTGTCGCCAATATTTGCGCAGCTAAAAGTCCGGCGTTTTTTCCGGCGTTTATTCCAACAGTGGCGACTGGCACTCCGGGAGGCATTTGAACAGTAGAAAGCAGAGAATCAAGTCCATCCAAAGTTTTTGCCTTAACTGGAACACCAATAACTGGCAGAGTTGTCAAGGATGCTATGACACCCGCTAAATGCGCCGCGCCTCCGGCGCCGGCAATGATAATTTTAATCCCTCGATTTTTTGCGTTGGTTGCATATTTATGCGTAATTTCCGGTGCGCGATGCGCCGAAGCGACCGTCATTTCATAAGGTATGTCAAATTCTTCAAGCACTTTTGCTGATTCAGACATTATTTCTAAATCTGTATCTGAGCCCATAACTATGCCAACTTGAAGATTTTTTGTCATGGGTTTATCTTATCATTATTATGGAAAATAAAAAAGGGACCGAAGAATTTTCGTCGGTCCTTGCTAGGTCGATAGTTTTTGTTCATCCGCCTAAAGAACAATCAATCTCACCTTCCGGAAAATGAAATGGCACCCCCTCCATGTCCATCAAAGGCGGTGCCTTCTTGTAAGGAGGTTTCGTAGATTCAATTTCGCATTCATGAATTTGAGCTGGCGGTGTTGGAAGTTGCTCGTTTTTTTCTTTTTGCATATTTTTGCGATTTTCTGACTCCTATTCAAAGAACAACCTAAAAAGTTCAAGGAACAAAAGCCAAGATTAAAATTAACAGAATATCTAAATAAAATCAAGTAAATGTATTTTGCGTTAGGTCTTGCCTAACGCAAGGTTGTTAATGCTTAAAATGTCGAAAGCCGGTTGTGACCATGGCAATTTTATATTTATTCGCCATGTCTATTGATGCTTGGTCATTTTTTGATCCGCCGGGCTGGATAATCGCGCTGATGCCGTTCTTACCGGCCAGTTCTACACAATCCGGGAAAGGAAAAAATGCTTCAGAAGAAAGCGCCGCGCCTTTGAGGGAGAATTTGAATTTTTTTGCTTTGTCAATCGCTTGTTTCAAAGCGTCGATGCGCGATGTCTGTCCGCAACCCATAGAAATGAGCGCGCCATTTTTTACCAGAGCGACCGAATTTGATTTAAGATGTTTTGTCGCTACTGAGGCTATCAGCATATCTCCTACTTCTTTTTTTGTTGGCTTTCTTTTGGTAACTGTCGTGAGGTCAGATTCTTTTTCTATTTGCGTGTCGCGATCTTGTGTGAGAATTCCAGTAAAGCAAGTCCGGATTTGTTTTTTAGGAAGAGCTGGGTTCTTCCATTTCAAAATTCGGCAATTTTTTTTCTCCTTGAATATTTCCAAAGCTTTTTCTGTAAAATCCGGAGCGATAATTACTTCCACAAATAGATTTTGTTTTTTTACAAGCTTGGCAATATCTTCGCCAATAGTCCTATTAGTAGCAAGTATTCCGCCAAACGCCGAAAGCGGGTCAGCTTTGTAAGCAGATTTATAGGCTTCCAGAAGTTGACTTTCTTTTTTACACACAGCTAAACCGCAGGCATTCAGATGCTTGATGATAGCGAAAGCAGGCTCCTTAAAATCATAAACAATCATAATGGCTGATTCCGTGTCTATGAGATTATTGTAAGAAAGCTCTTTGCCGTGGAGTTGGACGAAATTTTCCCCTAGATTGCCTATAAATTCCCCTTTCTGATGCGGATTTTCTCCGTAGCGTAGCGCGGTGTTACTGTCAAAGGGCACCTTTGACACACTTTGAAAATATCCGCGAATGGCAGTGTCGTAAGCGCTAGTTATTTCAAAAGCGTTGCCGGCAAATTTTTTTCTTTCTTCTAATGTGGTTTCGTTACCATTTTTCAATATTGAGCAGAACTCCTGATATTGGTGTTTTGAAGGAATGATAACCACATCGTTAAAATTTTTTGCTGCCGCGCGGATAAGCGCTACTCCGCCAATATCAATTTTTTCAATGATTTCTTCCTTCGCCTCGCCGGAGCTTTGTGCGAAGGTAGGTTCTTTTGTATATTTTGCCAGCGTTTCTTCAAATGGATAAAGATCCACAATCACCAGATCAATGTTTGCTATTTTATATTTAATTTTTTCTTTTTGATCTTCGCTATTATCCCGCCGATTTAAAATACCGCCAAAAATCTGCGGTTGAAGCGTTTTTACTCTCCCGCCGAAAATTGCGGGGAAATTAGTGACAGTCTCCACTTCGGTTACAGGAATTTTCAGTTTGCGGATAAATTCCGCCGTGCCGCCGGTAGAAATAATTTTTACGTTATGTTTAGCCAGAAGCCTGACAATTTCATCAAGTCCCTCTTTATTAAAAACCGAAATAAGCGCGCTAGAAATTTTCTTCGAATTCATTATGCTGAAATACTACCATAATTAAATTTTTACTCAAATTAAAAAAAATAATACTAGCATAATGGCAACAGCCGTTGCCATTAGTGAAAAAAGCCAGTGCATTCCTCCTTGTGGGAGGGGTTAGACTGGCTCTTCCTGCGAGTTAATTAGTAACTCGCAACTTTGGCTGAACATTCGGCACCACCTTGCTGGGTGTGGGCTGAGAGAAACTTACTGGTGACCGCACTAGCAAGGTGTGGAGACACCAGTCTGCCAGCGGTAGCACCACATTGAAGTTCCGGTGCATGTATCGGTGATGAAGCAGGTGATGCCCGTTGAGCCGGAAAAAGATTCCGATACGTTCCACTCTCCGGCTAGGAGATTTGGGTAGATGCATACACCAATGCAGATACTCATACATTGAATAGTATGCAATACCAGCGGTGATTGAACCCAAAAGGAGCCACCAATTGCTTACTAAAAGGCAGGTGACTAAAAAGGGATATTGACAAACCATGATTAAAACAGGTCCGTTCCACCAGGCCATGGGGATTTTTTGCTTGTCCTGTTTATTTTCATCGATGAGATGGTAATTTCTTTCTGAACCATATTCACGATGATGTATCTTCGCGTGCGCCTCAAAGGCGTATGTGAAAGTGAAACCGAAAATTTTGACTGGCTTATGCATCACATAGCGATGCAATGTCCATTCAAAAAATGAGTCGACAAACATGCCGACAATGAAACCAACTAGAAGGAACAAAATCATAATTTTTTTTATATTGTTGAGGTTTTGGTTATTCTTTTTTTAAATAACCATTTGTTCATTGTATTATAGCACATCAAAAAATTTTTGTGCTACTCAAACTTTATTAAAAACCGAAATAAGCGCGGAGTTAATCTTTTTCTTCATGATGAAGAAATATTAACACAATTTTGTTTTTACTCAAACAAAAAAGCCAGTACTTGATTTTCCTCCTTTCGGGGTGCACTGGACTTTTCGAAAGTTAATCAGGATTTCAGCCTGGCTCAAAAAACGATTACCAAAACACATTGCCGTTCCCATCAACGATTTCTCGAACCTCTCTGCCTTCTAATATAGAAACAGAACCATCCGACACTATCTTGATTTTTTTTCGGTCGAACAGCTTTGGTGTTTGGATGGCAAATCCGTTTTCCACTATTTTCTTGTTTCCATTCATCATTTTGACTACAAACGGAGCTTTTACTACCCAACATGACGCAGTGTTTATGCAAGGAAGCATGTCAAAAGTTTTTTCATTTTTCACAATTTGTGCCTTTCTCTAAATAGTATACACCCTTTATTCAAATTCGGTCGTGGCTGGGGGTTTGGGAGTCATATCAAAAAATACGCGGACGATGTTTTTGTGTTTGGTGAGAGCGCTGGTGATTTCATTCACCACTTCTTCGGGAAAATAATAGCCCTTGGCGGTCATAAAATCAGATGTTTGCACGGCACGCACAACCAGAGAATGGCCATAGACTCTTTCGTCCCCTTTCACTCCGACGGAATTAATGCCCAGAAGCGCGACGATAAGTTGGGAAATATTTTTGGTGAGATTATATTTTTTTAGAATATCGGTTACGGTTTTGTCCGCTTGGCGCACTAGTTCAATATTCTCTTTTGAGACTGGCGCGCCGACTACTCGCAGGTATAGACCCGGACCGGGAAAAGGATGGCGTTCATATACAGCGGGCGGAAGATTAAGCGCGCGGGCAAGTTCGCGGATTTCATATTTGAATAAATTTCTGAATGGATGCAAATCATTCACTTTCCACGAAAGTCCCACATTGTGGTGCGTTTTTATCATTGTTGATTCCCCTGCTTTGCCACTTTCAATGATGTCGGTCGCCAAGGTCCCCTGCGCAATAAAGCCGGCATTATATTTTATTATTTCTTTTTCGAATATTTTTTGATACACAGCGCGAAACTTCGCGCGTTTTTTTTCTCCGTCGATTGTCGCGCTGATATTTTTTATAAACTCCTTTCCGGCTCTAATCACAACAAGTTTTTTTATTCCCGCATTTCTTGTATTTTCTTTCAATTCTTCAATCTCATTCGCTCGCAATCCACCAGTGTCTATCGCCACGCCAATCAGCCTTTTTCTCAAAACTGGAGCCAGAATAGCAGCCAGAGTGGTTGAATCCACTCCGCCCGAAACGCCCAAAATCATATTTTGTTTTTTTACCTCACCCTTTCTTCCTCTCCTATCAGGAGAGGGCTGGGGAGAGGTTACTATTGCCAAAACCTCTTTCTGAATCTGGTGAATCAAATTTCTTGGATCCCAATCTTTTCTACAATCAGCAATGTTCAAGAAATTCTGTAGCATTTTTTTGCCCTCTCTTGTATTAACAACTTCGGGATGAAATTGGATTCCCATTACCCTATTACTCATATCAGCCATGGCTGATATGCTGCCGGATGCGCCAATTGAAATAAAGTTTTTTGGAAGTTTAGTGACAGTATCTCCATGACTTGCCCAGACTTCTGTTTTTTTCTGCACTCCACCAAAGAGAGGATGTGTAGTATCTAGTGTAACTTCAGCTGGTCCATACTCACGGTGTTCGTGCGGTTTACTCACCAGACCCCCAAGCTTATGCGCCAGAAGTTGCATACCGTAACAAATACCCAAGATGAAATATTTTTTACCGGAAACATCAAGCGAGTTTGGAAATTCCGGAGCCTCATGGCTATGAACACTCCAATTACTGCCGGAAAGAATAACCGCTTTGGGAGTGTTATTTTTTAGCCACCGGTCTGCTTTTTTTAGCGGTAATATTATACTTCGCACGCCAAGCTCGCGCAGAGTTCTTCCGATAACTAGCGTGTATTGCGATCCGTAATCCACGATCAAGATTTGTATGTTATCCATAATAGAAAATTTATTTATAAAAATCTTTACGGTGTCCAAATTTTAGAAAATAGGCATTGCCTTTTTTAATGTCAAAAGAGGCTCTGTAGTCTCCTATCCTCATACGATAATCTCCATACTCAAAATATTCCAGCCTTTTAGCAAAATTTAGCGGATTATTATTTTCAAAAATAAAATCCAGTTTATTAAGAATTCTTTTTTGAATTAATTTTGGAAGTAAGGCTAAAGTTTTTATTCCCTCTTCAGTAACAAAATAACGCATAGATTAAATTAAACCTAGTTTCTTGTATACTTGTTGACCAGTGTAAAACTTTTTAGAACTTCTAGCTCGAGCAATACTTTTTCTGTAATTTACAGAAGCGTACATCTCCAAGTCTTCTTGCATTTCCTCAAATCTAGCTCGCATTTTTTCCCAAGTGTTTGTTGGTATTACAACAACAGGCTTACGATTAAGCGTCCCAATATTTATTTTTTTCAATAAAATGTTCATATTTTAAGAATACAGCATTTTCTAAAAAGTTGCAACAAGTTTCTTTAGCAAGAACGTACTTTTTTGTAACTACCAAAAAGGTATTTACGAGAAATCTATTTATATGCTATCATACACAATATATTATGTCTTCGAAAGCAAGAGAAAAAAAAGAAGAAAAATTCACAGAGGGTCTTACTTATGATGATGTTTTGCTTATACCGCAATATTCAGAAGTTTTGCCTCGGGAAGTTGATATTTCTTCTTTTCTCACCAGAAAAATAAAACTCAATGTTCCGATTGTTTCGGCTGCGATGGACACGGTGACTGAAGCGGCTTTGGCGATCGCCATGGCGCAGGAAGGAGGAATAGGGATTCTGCACAAAAATATGAGCATTGAGAAGCAAGCGGCTGAAGTGCGCAAGGTTAAGCGCTCCGAAAGCGGAATGATTCATGATCCGATAACTCTCAAAGAAGACGCGTTGCTAAAAGAAGCGCTGCGACTTATGAAGGAAAATAAAATTGGCGGAATACCGATCGTTGACAAAAATATGCGACTCAAAGGTATTTTAACTAATCGCGATTTAAGATTTCAGAAAAATTTAGAACTTCCAGTCGGCGAGATAATGACCAAAACAAATTTAATCACTGGCAGTCTTGGGACAGATTTGCGGGAAGCGGAAAAAATACTCACAAAATATAAAGTTGAAAAATTGCCTTTGGTGGATAAACAAAATAAACTTATTGGTCTGATCACTTACAAAGACATAATGAAAGTAAAGTCTCGACCAAATTCTTGCCGAGATTATTTCGGTCGTTTGCGAGTAGGCGCCGCGGTAGGAATAATGGCTGATACATTAGAGAGAGTAAAAGCGCTTGAACAAAACGGAGTCGATGTGATAGTTATTGATACGGCTCACGGCCATTCAAGAGGAGTGATTGAAATGTTGAAGAAAATAAAAAAAGAATTTCCAAAATTAGAAGTTATCGTCGGAAACATTGCTACCGGAGAAGCGGCTAAAGATTTAGTTAAAGCCGGAGCGGACGCGATAAAGGTGGGCATCGGACCGGGGTCAATTTGCATCACCCGCGTAATTGCCGGCGTAGGTTTTCCGCAGTTTTCCGCCGTTTATGAAGTGGCGCGAACGATTAAAGATTCAGGCGTACCAATTATCGCGGATGGAGGAATTCGGCATACCGGAGATATTCCAAAAGCTATCGCGGCCGGGGCCAGTTCGATTATGACAGGTTCTCTTTTTGCTGGAGTGGAAGAATCTCCGGGCGAGACAATAATTTTAGAAAGCAGAAAATATAAAACTTATCGCGGCATGGGCTCGGTTGAAGCCATGAAGCAAGGTTCCAAGGACAGGTATTTCCAAGATGCAGAGGATGACATTAAAAAACTTGTGCCGGAAGGGATCGTAGGCCGAGTCTCTTTCAAAGGCGGGCTTTCGGAAGTAATTTATCAACTAGTGGGAGGTCTCCGATCCGGCATGGGATATTGCGGGGCAAAAGATATCAAGACTTTACAAAAAAAAGCAAAATTTATCAGAATCACGCAATCCGGCATAGAGGAGAACCACCCGCATGATGTTATAATTACCAAAGAAGCTTCCAATTATAGCGTGGGAGAATAAGATAAAATGACCCATTCGACAAACTCAGGGTCATGGTGATAAAATAGAACCATGAAAAATGGATTTATTGATGTGGTTGTCGGCTTGCAATGGGGGGATGAAGGAAAAGGCAAAAACATAGATGAACTTCTTTCGCATAAAGTTTATTCCGCAGTGGCGCGTTTTCAGGGTGGAGCGAATGCCGGGCACACTATTAAATTAGGAAATGCGACCTTTGTTGGACATATTGTGCCCTCCGGTTGTTTCCAAAGAAATATAGAATTATATATTGGCAATGGTGTGGTGGTTGATGCTGTGTCTTTGATTAAAGAAATAGAACAGCTTAAAAATTTAGGTTTTGATGTTACCAAACGTCTTTATATTTCAAATCGGGCGAAATTAGTTTCATATTTGCATCCTTTCTTAGATCAAGCGGACGAATATCATGGGAGCAATTTAGGAACAAAAATAGGCTCGACTTCCAGAGGTATAGGTCCGGCTTATAGCGATGCGCGAGCGCGCAGAGGGCTCTTGCTCGGCGATCTTTTATTGCCTGATTTCAAACAAAAAGAATCCGCTCTTTCAAAATTTCATCTGAATTTTTTGAAAATGTATGAAGAAAAATATGGTTTTAAAGTTGATCTGGAAAAAATAAAAGAAGCGAAAGAAAAATGGCTACAGGCCCTAAAAGAGGTGAAGAAACTAAAAATTTGCGATTTATCATTTTTAATCCAAAAAAGATTGAGAGAAGGGAAAAATATTTTAGCTGAAGGCGCGCAGGGCGCAATGCTCGATATTGATTTTGGAGATTATCCGAATGTGACTAGTTCCAATACTCTGCCGGTAAATGTTTGTCTGGGTCTGGGTGTGCCTCATATTTATTTACGAGATATTTATGGTGTGATAAAAGCTTATACCACGAAAGTGGGTGGCGGAAACTTCCCAGCCAGAATTAAAGACGAAGCGCTAGAGAAATTTTTTCAAAAGGCGGGCAATGAATTCGGAGCTACCACCGGACGGCCCAGAATGTGCGGCTGGCTTGATTTATTTGCGCTTCGTTATGCAATTACCCTCTCGGGCGCTAATAAAATTTTTATCAATAAGGCCGATATTTGCTTGAGCGACAAAGTAAAAGTTGTAACCGGGTATAAAAATAATAAAAAGATTTTTAAAGAATTTCCGCTTTATTTAAATCAAGTAACAAGTGTCGTTACCGAAGAAATACCAGGCTGGGGCAATACTAATTTTAGAGTTAAAGATAAGAAAAAAGTTTCCAAAGAGCTTAAATCGTATTTAGACTATATCAAAAAGAAACTTTCCGATCTGGATGTGAAAATCATCTCCGTCGGCACCGGCCAAGACCGCGAGGATTTTTTTAATTGGGATAAATAAATTTAAATTTAGTAATGCCATAATAACAACGGCCGTTGCTATTATGGTATCTTCTGCGTTAGGTCTTGCCTAACGCGCTTTTGCCTATATCTCTCCTATATTGCATCCCTTTAAAAGAAATTTTATCTATAGCTTTATAGGTCTTATCGAGCGTTTCTTGTAAAGTATTTCCGACAGCCGAAACTCCAAGCACTCGCCCGCCATTAGTTACTAGTTTGCCTTTTTCCATTTTTGTGCCGGCGTGAAAGATCACGATATCACCACCCCCTCCCCCCTCCTCAATGAAGATGGGGTTCCCCTTCTCATAATTTCCCGGATAGCCACCAGAAGCAAGTGCAATGTTGCATGCAAAAGTATCCTTTTTCCATTTTATTTCTAAATTATTCAATTTCCCATCAATACTCGCATCTATAATATCTAGCAAATCAGTATCTAATAATCTCATATATGTTTGCGTTTCTGGATCGCCAAAGCGCGCATTGAATTCAAAAACCTTCGGGCCGTTTTTGGTCAGCATTATTCCCGGATATAATATGCCGACAAATGGTCTGCCTTCTTTGGTCATACCCGCCAATGTCGGCGCGACGATTTCTTTTTCAATACGGGCTAGGAGTATATTATTTACAAAAGGAAGCGGAGCGATCACTCCCATTCCGCCGGTATTGGGTCCCGCATTGCCGTCGAATATGCGTTTATGATCTTGCGAGCTAGGAAATATTTTAAAGTTTTTACCATCGGAAATTGCGTGAGTGGAAATTTCTACGCCCTCTAAGTATTCTTCGATGACCACTTCATTTCCGCCTACTCCAAAAATCTTATCTATAAAAATTTTTTGGAGTGCTTCGATTGCTTTTTCTTTTGTTTGCGCGACGGTTACCCCTTTGCCGAGCGCGAGCCCGCTTGCTTTTATTACCACTGGCACTTGTCCCTTTTCCACATAAATTTTTGCTTTTTCAAAATCGTTAAAAACCGCGTATTTTGCTGTGGGAATATTATGTCTTTTCATAAAATCCTTGGCATAGGCCTTAGACCATTCTAGTTCGCTTGCTCCCTTGCTCGGTCCCCAAACTCTTAATCCAACTTTTTGAAATTCATCCACCATACCCACAGATAAGGGATTATCAGAAACTACGAGCGTGAGGTCAATTTTTTCTTTTCTTGTGAATTCTAAAAGTTTCAAAATTTCTGTTTCTTTAATATCTAAATTAGTTCCCAGCTTCGCCGTACCGGCATTACCTCGGGCAAAAAATAATTCTCCGACTCTTTCCGACTGCGCTATTTTCCAGCCCAAAGCATGCTCCCGTCCCCCTCCCGCTCCGATTATTAAAATTTTTTGTTTTTGCATAAAAATTGTTAAACACTCGGTGTTGAACATAATTTTTCTAAAATTTCCACATACATTTTATTCTCTTTCTTTTTTAGTCTAGCATACAAAGATTCGATAGTATCATCGGCCTCAACTTTTTCAAAAGTTCTTCCCAAGACTGGCCCGAAATCAAAATTCAAAGTCAGAAAATGAACAGAAGAACCCGCGTAAGTAGATTTTTGGTCCAAGAAATTCTGGATAGCTTTATTGCCGTACATTCCTTTATTCCATAAAGCTTTAGTGCCATCTGGATTTTCCACAGTTCCATCAATCGTGTTTGGAATGAGTCCCGGATGTAAATTCAAGATTTTATTTTGATATTTTTTAATCATTTCATCAGGGATAATTTTCTTCCAACCGCTGAGGCACATGTAATCTGGCGATATTTTGTCTATTATCGGTTTAGGATTCTCTTTATCAGAAACCACCGCAGAAATTTCAGCATTAATTTTACCTTTATCAATTGCATCTCTAATTGCTCTGAGGTTGGTTTGAGTACCCCCTTCATGAACTAAAAGCACTAATTTTAATTTAATCTTTTGGAACATCATAATTTACTTCGTTTTTGCGTTCTTTTAAATCAATTGGGTAAATGCCTGTGAAGCATGAAGTGGATAAATGCTCTTCTGGCAAGCCGATCGATTTTATTAAGCCGCCAAGCGAAAGATAATGCAACGAGGTGGCCCCGAGAAATTTGCGGATTTTTTCTACAGTTTTGCGAGAGGCAATCAATTCGTTTTGGTCTGGAGTATCCATGCCGTAAAAGTCCGGAAAACGTATCGGTGGAGAAGAGATTAGAAGATGCACTTCTTTGGCGCCTGATTTAAAAAATGTTTTTACCAGTCTTTTGCAGGTATTTCCTCTGACGATAGAGTCATCTATCACCGCTATTTTTTTGCCCTTTAAAACTTGCGGAAGAGGAATAAGTTTCAGCGCCACACTATGCCGACGGGATTTCTTATCGGGTTCGATAAAAGTTCTGTGGACATAGCGATTTTTCACTAAAGCCATTTCGATCGGAATACCGGAAACTTCGCTATAGCCTAAGGCAACGGGAGTTGCCGTATCAGGCACCGGCACTATGGCATCGACTTTTAGTTTAAATTCTTCAGCCAGAACTTTTCCGAAATTTTTTCTGACTTCATATATCAATTTGCCGTTCAGCACGCTGTCCGGCCGGGCAAAATAAACATATTCAAATATGTCATGTTTTGGATTCGATTTTTCCAATTGCGCGCTTTTAATTCCCTTTTCATTTATCACAACCATTTCTCCCGGTTTTATTTCTCTGGAAAGTTTTGCGCCGATAGTTTTAAGCGCGCAGGTTTCCGATACAACAATAAAGCCCTTGCCGATTTTCCCTAGCGCGAGCGGGCGCATTCCATAAGTGTCCCGCACGGCGATCAAGGTATCCTTATTCATCATTACTAACGAAAATGCCCCAGTCATCAGAGGAAAAACTTTTTCCACAGATTTTTCCAGCGAGTGGCCTTCTTTTATAAAAAAATTTATGCTATCGGCTATTAGTTCTGAATCCGATCTGTTTTCTTGCAATATCTTCTGCTCTATCAGAAATTTTTGGAGCAGTTTAACGCTGGGTAAGTTGCCATTGTGCGCGAGCGCAAAAGCATTATCCATCATATCCACCACTGGTTGGGCGTGATCGAGAGCGCTCCCGCCGGAAGTGGAATATCGGTTGTGTCCAATGCCTATATGCCCTTTTAAATTTTCTATATCTTTTTCTTTATAAACTTGCGCCACGAGTCCCGCACCTTTGTGAGTGTGAAGTTTTTTACCATCGCTCGTGGTAATGCCGGATGCCTCTTGTCCCCTATGCTGTAAAGCAAACAAGGCAAAAAAAGCCAGTTTAGAGACAGGCAAACCCTTTCCGTATATGCCTACGATTCCGCATTTTTCTTTCAGTTCGCTCATAATTATTTTCCGCCAAAGGCGGATCCGCCTTGGGCGGAAAAGTATTCAACTGCGTTTTTAAAAATTTGAAGCCCTTTTCCCTCTTTTGAAACTTTTTTATTCCCACCAGAGGAACGGGCAAGCATTTGCCACATCGGACTTTGGTGAGAAAACATTGCCCGTTCCGGATGAGGCATCATTCCCAAAACTCTTCCATTATAGGCTAAAACTCCCGCAATGCAAAAGTCTGAGCCATTTGGATTATATTCTAAATTTTGAAATTTACAAATTTCTCCTTTTATATAAATGAAAGCTGTTTGGTTATTTTTCTTCAAATTTTTATATCCTCCTGCGCCTATCACATAACGTCCTTCGCCATGCGCTATCGGGAGCGATATTTTTTTGATTCCCTTCAGCCAGGGGCTATTTCCAATCGACTCTAAGTCGACCCATCTATCAATATATTTGCCATTTTTATTGTAAGTCAAAGCCCCCGGCAGAATTCCTAAATTAGTCATAATTTGAAATCCATTGCAGATGCCTATGGCCAGAGTGTCGCGCGATAAAAATTCCGCTAGTTCTTTTGCCAAATGATTTTTTAATTTATTAGCGTAGGCTTTCCCGCTGCCAGTATCGTCGCCGTAAGAAAATCCTCCCGGGAAAGCCAAAATCTGGTATTCAGACAGCATTTTTGGTTTGGCAATGAGATCATTGATATGCACGATGTCCGCGTTTCCCCCAACCGACTCAAAAGCGAATTTTGTTTCTTCTTCGCAATTGAGCCCGTAGCCGGACATTATTATAACTTTTGGTTTATTTTTCATCTTTTTTAAATTACCTAACTCTACCGGTCGAAAAAGTTAAGTAATTATATATTTAATAAATTTCTTGCTGATAACATCTTTCACAATAAACTATTTCAGGGCGATCTGGAGTATAGCTGGTTTTAAATTCTACTTTACATTTTTCTTGTCCATGAAAATGATTTTCTTTTTTACACATACAAATTCTATCCCAAAGCTTTAAGGGATTCCTTAAATTGATCCGCTGATAATGCCTGCAATTCGGGCATAATCTAGGCAGAGGCAAGTTCATTCTTTTATAAAACTTGAATTCTTCCGGAATAATTTTAAAGGCTTCGGTGCACTGATCTTTACATTGGCCACTGTGCCCGCAAGCAATTACTTTATTCACTATATCATCTTTTATATCTTCAATATTATCTAGTATATTTTTATTTTCTATATCAATTTTATAATTTCTTTCTTCCGTATTTTGCCAAGAATATCCCTGTTTTAAGGCTTCTTCCTTGGTTAAGGGAAAATATTCTTGCGCAATTGTTTCATTATAGGCAAATGGCGAAAGCTCGGACGGAAAAAATTCTCCGTATTTATAAACTCTTCCCTTCCTATCTACATAGGGTATTATATTCATCTGTTTTATAATTTTTGGCAAAAGTTCTTCATATTCTTCTTTCGTATATTGTTTGTTTAATATGCAGTATTGTTTTTTACGCAAACCTTCACAACCAAAAATATTTTTGCAGTCTCGGCATTCCTCATTATATCTGGTATCTTGGTTGAAAATGTTTCTCATCCCAAAAGCCATATTTGATCCACCAAACCCGTTAGTGATTTCATAAACAAGTTCACTGTTCCAACCTTGAAATGAGGTGTCGTAAGCATCCTTGGCGTGATTTCTGATATAAAATAAATATTTTGAGTCTTCTGTCTGACCAGAGCTGAATGAATAGTGAGTATTGCGTGCTTCGGACAAATCATCTCCATCTGAGGCGACTGATTTATAAATGCGGGCATATCTATGAGGTAAAGTTAATTCTAATTCTTCTAATTTTTTCAGAAACTCAAGATGTCTTTTATGGCTTCCCTTATTTTCTTTTATAAAGTTACCGTATTCCTCTTTTGAATGTGGTTTGTTAAAAATATAATATTGTTTATTTACTAGCCCGACACAACCGAAACAATTCATGCAATTTCGGCAATCGATCAAATAAGAACTGTCCACACAATCAAAAGAATATCTGCTAAAAAATAATTTATTTGTTCTCATGCATTCAAAATTCTCATAACTGAATTCATTTTTTTCGCAAAAAGCTACATCTAAAGAATCACGAGAGTCTCTGACTTGATTTCCAAAATAAACTCTTTCATTTCCTTTTCCCCCGAATAATAAATAACATTCTTTAAAATCCAGACCGTAATTGCAATAATCGCTTAATACAAAATTATCTCTGTATAAATTTGCTCTCGGGACTGTTCTCTGGAGTGATTGAAATTGAGTGAAGAATGGGATTGAAAAATCATAATCGCGTTTATAACTCATTACATCCCATTTGTCTGAAAACCAACAATCATAACAATAAACAATATATGGGCGTTCTTTATGATATAAACCTATAATTGATTTTTGACATAAGGCGCATTCTCGTTTGTAAAATACTCTGTTGTTTCTAAACAGTAATCTTCTTTGGAATCTACACTCCGGACAGAATGTCGGCGGAGGAACTTTTAGTTTTTCATAAAAATTAAAATCTTCCGATTCGATGATGAAATCTTTTTGGCAATTTTTACAGATTTTTTCTTTATTACTCATAATAGTATAATAGACACGGCCGTTGCTATTGTGCTATTTGATTATAATTTTAATTAATTCCTTCATTTTTGTGAGTTGGAAAATTTATGATAAACTTTGTGCAGTTTTTTTACATTCGTTTCAATTACTTTACTTTTACCGTCTGTAATTATAACTTTACCATTCTTTTCTACTTTTCCAAGTTTAACATAGGAAATTCCTTTGCATATTTTTTCAAATTCTTTTGTGTTTTTGGGAGACACAGATACTAAAATTCTACCTTGGCTTTCGGAAAAAAGCTTAACATCTATAGATAAAACGGAAGCAAGGCTTCCGTTTTGGAGATTTTTTATGGAAACATTACAGCCCAGCATTCCGCCGACACAGGCTTTGGCCAACGCAATTCCTAATCCTCCCGAAGTTACCGAAATTGAAGAAACTACGAGTTCTTTTTGAATGGCTTTTTCTAACGCCAGATAAGTTTTTAGATTTTTCTCTAAATTAACCTTCGGCACGAGTTCGTCGTTTGTTTCCCCTAATAAATAAATATAGTCACCACTATTTTTAAATTCTGGTGAGACAGTTTTATACAGATCGGGCATTACGCTGATTGCGGAAATAAGAAGCGTCGGTGGAATAGAAATAGCAACCGGATTCCCTTTCTCATCATAGCCTTTAAAATCATTAAACATGCTGTCTTTGCCCGAAATAAATGGAGTGCCGTAGCCTACGGCATAGTCGTAGCAGGCTTTTACTGCCTCTACGAGCTGGTATAGACGTTTCGGGTCATTAGAAGAGCACCAGCAAAAATTGTCCAGTATCGCGAGATGTTTAAGCGTTCCTCCAGTGGCAATTACGTTTCGGATGGCGGTATCCAGAGCGCAAGCCGCCATATGATATGCGCTAATATCTCCGTAAGAAGGATAAATGCCATAGGATAAAACAACTCCCTTATTTGAATCTAGAACCGGGCGAAATACTTGCGTGTTGGTATTTATGCGTCCTGGACCAGAAAGTGGCTTCAACACAGAAGACGCCTGCACTTCATGGTCATATTGCTCGGAAATAAAAGAAAATCCAGAAATATTTTTGTCGGCAAGTAAATTTTCTAAAGTTTTTGTGTACACCTCACCCGGCTTTTCGAGATTTGGGTCCCACCCCAAATCTCCCCTTTCCTTAATAAGGAGAGGGGCTGGGGGTGAGGTTCTAAGTTGCTGTTTCGGCAATCCGTTATGCAAAAACTCCATATCCAATTCCATAATCTTTTTTTTCTTGTATTGCACAATAACTTTTCCGGAATTTGTAAATTCCCCTATCACCATTGCTTCCACTCCCCGACTTTCCATTAATTTTTGGAATGTTCCCCATTTATTTTTAGGAACAGATAAAGTCATGCGTTCTTGCGATTCGGAAATCCAAATTTCCCACGGACGCAGACCCGTATATTTAAGCGGAACTTTTTCTAAAAAAACTTTCGCTCCATCACATTCTTTTGCCATTTCTGCCACTGAACAAGATAATCCTCCGGCGCCGTTATCAGTAATGCTGTTATATAAATTCAGATTGCGAGCTTCTTTGACTATTGTGTCGCTTAATTTTTTTTGCGTAATCGGGTCGCCGATTTGCACGGCGGTTGCAGGCGAGGCTGAATCAAGCGTTACGGAAGAAAATGTTGCTCCATGGATTCCATCTAATCCGACTCTTCCGCCGATCATGACTATGTAATCGCCCACCTGCGCTTTTTTTTCATGAGCAGGTTTTTTTCCTCCCGAAACAGATAAATTTCTTGGAATTAGACCTATGGTTCCAGCAAAAACCATCGGTTTGGCCCGGTAACGGTCGTCAAATTTTATAAAACCAGAAAGGGTGGGAATACCGGAGCAATTTCCTCCAACATTGATGCCTTTTATTACCCCGTTCATTATCCTTTTAGATGAAAGCATCGATTGAGTGAGATTTTTGTCTTTAAAAAGTTTTCGTGCATCGTTCGGCTGGCTAAAACAAAATCCGTAAGTATTGGCAACCGGTTTGGCTCCTAATCCAAAACCGATTGTATCGCGGTTCACTCCGACAATGCCAGTTACGGCGCCGCCAAATGGATCAAGCGCCGAAGGGCTGTTGTGGGTTTCCACTTTGTGAGTGATTAAATAATCTTCATCAAAAACTATCCCGCCGGCATTATCAGAAAAAACAGAAACACAAAAATCTTTGCCACCCTTTTTCTTGCGTATTAGATTTGTCGCTCCCTTTATGTAAGTTTTATATAATCCATCTTTAATATCGTCAATCGGATTTGCAAAAATAGTGTGTTTACAGTGTTCGGACCAAGTTTGGGCGAGAGACTCTAATTCAACATCAGTTGGATTTCTTTTTAATCTCGCAAAATGTTCCTTAATGATACGCATTGAAGATAAATCTAAGGCTAACGGTCCTCTCCGTTTTCCTGTTTCGTCCATTATTCCTTCTTTGCCTATTTTGATTAACTCTTGTTCACTTACTCCAAGATCCACATTTATTACAGATTTTCTTTTTTTGAGCGCCACTTTAGGAACTTTTTTTGGAAAATTTATTTTACCAGCTTGAACGCGCGCCATATAAGCTCTTTCAATCAGTGAATTGTATAAAGTAAGAGAATATTTTTGAACATCTTCGAGTTTGCGCGATTTAATAAAAAAAATTTTTGAAGTATATACCTGAAATTTTGTATTGTTTTTTAAGTTAAGCAAATCTCGCGCAATTTCTTTGACAGTGTGTCCAACATTATCCGTCACTCCGGGCAAGAATCCTATTTCAATTGCATAAGAAAAATCTCGCGCCGGCGGAGATTCATTAATAAAATAATTTTCTAAAATTGGATTAGTGAGCGCCTCGGCGATTTTAACGAGTTTCTTTTTGGATAATTTAGAATCAATAAGATAGGAATTTGTCTTTTCACCTCCTCCTTTAAGCATTACATATATACGGGAAATCATACAAACATAGTATAATATATCAAAATTAAAGACAAATTTGAAATTTTTTGATAGAATAAAGTTGTTATGGAAGATTTTTTACTACATGGAAATTCAGAATATGGTCCAGCTAAAACCCAATTTCTAAAGGATTTAGCTGCTTTGCGGAAAATTTACCCAGAAGAAATTTTAGCTTTGGTTCATAAAAACATGGATATCTTGCTTAAAAATTATGTCGCCTGGCAACAGTCTTTGGGAGTTCTGGCAAAAAATTTTGGGATTGAAACAGCTGATGTAAATAAAATTCCGGGAGTAATAGAACAAATTTCTTTTGAAAAAGCCAAAAAAACACTTTTAAAGAGAAGGGCGGAAAAAATTATTTTGGGAATTTCCGGTCCCGGAGCCGTGGGAAAAGAAATCGTTAAGGATGCTTTGGGATTCGACACAGTAGTCAATACCACCACTCGACCCAAAAGAGATTATGAAAAAGAAGATCAGCATTATCATTTTGTGACAGAAGCTCAATTTAGAGATATTCTGGCCCAAGGCGGTTTTGTAATAGACATGGAAAGAAAAGGCCGAGGTCAATACGGAATTCAGAAACAAGATGTTGATCAAGTTTTATCGCGTTCTAAAATCTCAATAATCGAAGAAAATCCGGAAAATTTAGCAAGTTTAGGCAAATATATAAAAATACACCCAGAATGTCAATTTATTTTAATTTATATCCTGCCGCCTTCTCCAATTTTACTGCACTTGGCAGCAAGACTGGCTGGCCGATGTCAAAAAACCGGTGAAAATTTCAGATCAGCGATTATTTCAACTTTAGGGATCAGGCAATTGAAAGAATTTAATTCTATCTCGATCGCCATAAAAAAAGAAATTCTTGTAGTTTTCGCTGTTAATGATGATGTTGAATGTATTGTTAAAAAAATAAAAGATTTAGTTACCATATAATCTTTATGAAAAACATCGTGACTATTGGCGGAGGGACAGGCAGTTACACCGTTTTGTCGGGTTTGAAAAAACTGTCGGATGTTTCTTTGACTGCTCTTGTTTCAATGGCGGACGATGGCGGTTCTACTGGGGTATTGCGAGATGAACTAGGTGTGTTGCCGGGAGGAGATGTAAGACAATGCCTCGTTGCTCTTTCTGAACATAGCGAAGTGGTGCGCGAACTCATGAATTACCGATTTGATGAGGGGGTTTTAAAGGGACATAATTTTGGCAATATTTTTTTGGCTACTTTAGAAAAAGTGACAGGTGATTTTGTCAGAGGCGTGGAAATAGCGTCGGAAATTCTAAAAGTTAAAGGCAAGGTAATACCGGTGACAAAAAATAAAGCGCAATTATCTATTTTGCTTTCAGATGAAAAATTAATTGAGGGAGAAAATAGAATTAATCATTCCAATTTTCAAAATATTGGTATTAAAAAGATTTTTTATAAAAATAACGTGGAATTGAATGAGAATGCAAAACACGCAATTCTGGAAGCGGATTATCTTATCCTTGGTCCGGGAAATTATTATTGTTCTGTTGTTCCTAATCTCATCGTGAATGGTTTTAAAGAAGCTATCGGTAAAACTAAGGCGCAAATAATTTTACCGATTAATCTTACAAATAAATCAGGACATACAATGTTTTGGAAAGTTAGTGATTATGTTCGAGTGATGGAAAAATATCTTGGAAAATCTGTCGATTTTATTTTAGTTAATACTGAAATGCCATCTTCTGAGCAAATAGAGCGTTACAAATTAAAAGAAGGGGATGGAGTGCTTGTGAATGATGATTTAAAAGATGAAAGAGTGATTAGAGAATCGCTATTATCACACTTATTTTTTTCACACAGTAAAGCGGATAAATTGCAAAATATTAGAAGTTTTATCCGCCATGATTCAAAAAAATTAGCGGAATGCATTAAGAAAATAATAAATAAGTAATCTATTACGTAATATGAAATTTATTTTTGATTTTGATGATGTGTTGTTTCAGACAAAAAAATTTATAGAACATGAATATGTATATTTAGTAAAAATTGGTATTTCTCGTAGTGTTGCGGAAGAATTTTATAAAAAAACAAGAGGCGGAGAATTTTCTTTAAAAAATTTTATATCCAATCTTTTTAATCAAGAGAAAATAAAAGAAGTTAAAGCAAAAGATGTATATGAACATATAATTAATAAAAGTTCCGATTTTGTTAATAAAGAATTATTAAAGATAGTGCAGAAGTTAAGAAAAGAAAATTGTTATTTGGTAACATATGGATATGAAGAATTTCAGATAGATAAAATTAAAAAAGCTGGTATTGAATCTTTTTTTTCTGAGATCATCGTGGTGTCGGAAAGTAAAAAAGAAGCAGTAGAAAAAATATGCGCTAAACATAAAGATGAAACAGTAATTTTTGTAGACGATAAAGCCAAGCATTTTGAAGACCTTGATTTCCAAAAATGCCCAAATTTAAAGACAATTCTTTATGACGAAAAAGGTCTTGAGAAACTTAAAGTGGAAACTAAAAAATAGTAGGCAATCTGCTAGTCTTCTCTCATTTTAAAAACTAAAAAAGATAGTTTTTTAGAAAAATTTATTATATCAAATTTACTAACTGGGAGACTTAGAATTAGATCTAAATTATCACCACTGCTAGGAGTTTGGTGCGACGTTGGAACCGCTTTGATGTTTAAAAAAGATTTATTATAGATATCCACAGCACTATTTGTAATAGAAACAATAAAAGCGTATAATTCTCGAATATGAAAAGATATAAAAATATTTTGATTCCGTTAGGGTCTTATCTTATTGCTTTTGTTTGGTACCTTATTTTTATGTCCTCCTCATCGTCATTCTCACAATTTGTTCCCTATAAAAGTGGAGATATAATGAACAAAGTGGTAATAAGTGTTTATTTTTTATTTATTATCGTTGGACTATTTTTTGGATTCAAAAGTAAAACAAAAGACTCTTCTCTTCTAAATAATTTAGTAGTTTTAATCGGTCTATTGTTGTTGATAGGATCTTTTCTGCTTTATAGTTTTTCTGCAGGTTGGACTGTTTAAGGTCTTCAATGAAGACGTATAATTCTCGAATATGAAAAAATATAAAAATATTTGTATTGCTTTTGCTTTATACGTAATTGCCGTTTTAGTTTTTTTTTCATGGACGTTTTTCGTACCAGCCGCTAGCTCTCCAGGTATAGCTAATTCAATTGGATTAGGTTTAGGTGTTATATTGATTTTGTCCGGAATATTTTTTGGTCTTAGAAGTGTAGTAGCAAAAGAATCTACATGGGCTGGTTATATTGTGATAATTGTTGGTATTCTTACATTTGTCGCACCTTCTATTCTAAGTAGCTATACATTTTGGGGGTTTCTATATAATTTAGGCATACATTAAAAAGAGCCCGCCGAAGCGAGCTCTCTATGTTTTGATAACCGATTTTGTTAATACGGTGCAACTCCCCGATAAAATTTCATTGGGTAGTTTGTTGAACTCTGATCGTAGAAACGGACTGTTCCGTTTGTGTTTTGGAGAACGGCCATGTCGCTCCAGTCAACGAGGTTAGTCGAGGCTTGGACTTGATACTCAAAACCAGCTTCTCCTGTCAGCTGGTATATCAATGCCCCATTTGTTGTTCCTCCTGTTAAGGACAAAAAGAATGGCTGGCTGACACCAACCTGGTTAAGAACAATATTTGTGATCGTCACGACTGACTGAATGTTCGTGAACGGATCGAGACGAAATCCCAGAATGTGCTCACTGTTGACTGGTGCATTTGGGAATCTGAATGTGTAGTGATTGGTGTTAACGATTCGCTCGTCAATAGAACCAATGACTTGCTCATCCCAGAGAACTGACAACAACCCTTGCGCTCCGTTCGTGCTCGAGAATTGAGTATTGAACGAAACCACATTGACTGGATTGGTGCTGGAAACAACTGTAGCAAGCCACGCTGGTGATCCACTAGACAGTTTGAGCGAGTCAAGCCATTTCTGAATTGTACCAGTGTCGCTTTGAATTGTCGGTGATTGAGTAAAGTCAATCAGAGGATTTACATACGACGGAGGTGTTATGTGAACAAATGTGGTGCATGTCGGATCAGGACTGCCAAGAATTTGGGCAGGGTCATTTCCTGGTGTATAACTTGGTACACCAGAACTCCAACCACCACCTTCCTTGCTTAATGAAAAACCGTGTCCTGCATAATCAGTCGTTACGCTTCCTGTGATTGTGTTTGAGTAGAAGTCTCTCGGCCAACCATGCGATGTGAATGTTTTTGTGCAAGGCTCAGATGCACCTGTGGCGGATGATTGAAACCCTGAAGTAGTTATCTTGTTTGGATCAAGTTGAGTTACATCAACATTGTAAGCGTGATCGAGAAGACTTTCAGTAAACGGGCCTCTCAAACCCAAGCTTTCATTCCTCGTTGCACTGTCACGAGAAAAGTAATTTTCTGCCCAATCTGCGCCACTTCCATATCGAGAGACCCCTGCGTAGTCGAAACCAACAAAAGGATCAAGAAATGTGCAGTGAACTGACGTAGTCGATGATATTGCCTTAATTCTTTCACATACTGCTTGAATCAAAGCTGCACCGGCACTGTGAGCAATCAGATGAACGTGTGTCCATCCTTGTGCCGCAATGCAGTCGCCCAAAATTCTACCTTCTTTTTTAGCATTTTCTAGCGCTTTTTGAGCATCAGATGGTAAAATTCCAGTAGAAGCATTCTCAACCCATTTATACGCAGTCACTTGCCAAGTAGTTAGACTGTGACTAGTCAAGTATTGTTGGATATTGTTTGTCATTGCTTCAAGCCAAGCAAGATTGGGATTCCACCCATGTGTCGCCAAAACCAAACTATTCTTCCCCGAACCTTTCGTCACACAGTTTCCGTAGGTTGGTTGTGAGGGCATAGCTGTGATCGCCGTTTTCCACAAGGGAACAATCGGAGCTAAGACGATACGAAAGCCAATATGAAAATTAGCAGCCGTAGGTTCAGCACCAGTGTGCATCGCTGATCGGCAGTATCTACCACGATAATCCCAACTACCACCTCTGATCATTCTAAATGATGACACTGGATCTAGTCCTTGAGGATCAATGACACTAGTACTTGTACCTCCACCAGTGAACCAATCCTGACACCATTCCCACACGTTGCCGTGCATGTCGAATATACCAAAGGGATTAGCGCCATAATTGCCGACTGTGTCAGTACGAGCAAGATACGGAACTGAAGGACTGGCAACATATATCTCGCCGACCGAGGCATCGTAAGTGTAATGAGTGTCGAAGTTTGCATCGCCACCTTGAATTACATTTCCGAAGTCAAAGGCCGTCGTCGTTCCAGCACGACAGGAATATTCCCACTCTGCCGAGGTCGGTAGACGATATGCCCAAGTTGATTCTATGTGTCCTGCCGTTCGTTCCTGCAAGGTAAGCAAATGGCAATAGTTTGTTGCATCAAACCAGCTCACTGTTTCCACGGGACGGTTAAGATCACCAGTGAAATAACTCGGATTGCTTCCGATTACTGACTGATACTCACCTTGTGTAACAGGGTATTTGCCCATGTAGAATCCACTTGTTAATGTCACTGTATGTTGCGTCTCGTATGAATCACGCAATGCTTCACTTGTGGGACTGCCCATCGTGAATGAAGGATCCATCCATGACATGCTTGCTCTGTCTCCCGCTTTAAGAGCAGAAGCGGTAGGATCGAATTGTTCGAGTGTGCGAATCGGTTGATCGCCCAGTTTTTCGAGTTGTTCCAATAAGCCAGGAGGATAAATCTCGGCGGGAACTTTCCCACTTTTGATTTCATCCACGATTTTCGCTAAGACTTCTGAACCCGTAGGGATTGGGATGTTGGCTTTGTCTGCCGTTTCTTGCGCTTTCAATGCCTGCATCTTGCCCAAGCCGAGTTCAGTTTTTTGTTTTTGAACCGACAATTGTCCGAAGGAGGTTATCGCCATGATAAAAATCACGGTCGCCGTTGTTAGGATTGCGTTTCTTTTCATAACTATTTTCCGTCATTTCTGTTTGTTTATGTTGTTTTCAAAGACAACGTGCAATAGGCACGCCGTCGAACCAATATCAAGCTAATACAACCACGAATACCTTTGACTATCAAGGTCATTAGCTCAATATATCCCAAATTCATTTATCAATTTGAGATATTTAATTTGTCGCTCTTTTGAGATCCAATTTTCGGATAATTCGTTGATTGTATTTTCCTTAATTATCCAGTCAGTCATTCCACAATAAAATCCATTCGGGGTAACTACAAAAAGCCACGGGCAGTCCCATTTCTCTATCAATTTAGTCGCATATTCTTTTAGTTTCTCCATGTTGAGTTCACTTTGGTATTTAATTTCTACAAGAAATAATTTAGATTTATCTTCCGAGATTAAAGCAAAGTCAGGAGCTTCTGAAATATTTTTTATGATGTGTCTTACTTCCACTAAGTGTTGATACTGGGCAAGCATGGGCATCGTGTGTTCGTACCCAAAAGGGATAATTGTGTACCTATTTTCTTCTCGCATCATTTGCTCAAAAATTACTTCGGCAATTTTACCTTTGATTAGTTTTCTTGAAAATTCTATTTCGGTTTGTTTAATCATAATTATTTATTATTGATAATCATGATGGACTAGAAAACAAAAAGCCCATCACGGGTAGAGACCGAAGTCTCTCATGCAAGTTTCCTCGCACGGCCAGTAACGACGACCCCATGACGGGTTCTTTATTCGTTACTGGACTTGTTGCCATGCCATTGCTGGTTTAGGCTACCTATTAAATTGTGTTTTTATCACACCACTTTCTCGTAAAGTTATAAACTTGCTAAATTTCCCAAAGGGAATATGCTTATTGAAAGTACGGGACTGCACCTTGATTTCCAAGCACGTCATAAAAATAAACAATAGTAAGTCTCACAAAAGATATAAAAATGGCTAGCATTCAGTCCACTCAAGCTAGAAATAAATTAAAAATAGAGCAATAAAATAATAAATAAATTAGTGCCATAAATTGAAAGACCCTTAAATAAAGGCGTTTTTTTGTTTAGCTCAAGCTGTTCTCCCGCACCCGAAAGGGTATGGGATTAAAATATAGCGAAATTTTAATAAGTCGCACCATAAATCACTTTAAGAAAAAGTACGATTTAGATATTTCTGCCGAAACAGCAGATGTGTATTTGGCTTCGTTTGCTGTAGTGTTCCGTTCGTTTGTACCTACACAGCCCGCAGACCGCGACAAGCCCCGCCCAGCTCAATAGCTGGCGGGGCTTCGGCGCGTCCGTTTTAAGACTTGATAATAGCCTAACTTAATACAACTAAATGGAATACGCAAAAACAATTAAATACGGGGATAATCTTGAAATATACGAATACGAACATAGACCAGCACCTAAAATAAAAAAGGTAAAAGAAAAAAGTTCTTACTATGTGAAACCCAGCGTAGATGAAATCTTTACCAAGCGAGAAGATAATATCTTACAAAGTAAAACAAATTTTAGAAGATTAGTGTCCGCGAACTTATCAAACAACATACCCTTATTCATAAGTTTGACTCATGGTACAGACATGAAAGACATTGTTATAGGATGGAAAAATTATAGAAAATTTATTCAACGTATGCGATATAAATTCGGAGAAAATTTTAAATACATTGCTGTCCCAGAATTTCAGCCAAAGTCTGGTCGTGTTCATTTCCATGTTCTCTTTTGGAGACTTCCGCTAGGAATAAATGCTAAGGATGAAAGAAAAAATCGGGTCATTGCTAAAATTTGGGGTCATGGTTTTGCTGATGTGAAAGATACAGATGGTCATGAAAAGTTGGCGGGATATTTAGCGAAATATATGGCTAAGGCATTTACTGATAAGCGTTTAAAAAATCAGAAAGCATATGCGTCCTCTAAAAATGCAAAAAGACCGATTGTAACAAGGGACGCAATAGTATTGAAAGAACTTATGGAAAATGTTGGGGAAAATGACTTGCCTGTCTTTGATAAACCTTATGAAGTAAAATGGTTGGGAAAATGTCGGCATCGCTTGTTTAAAATTACTAACCATAATAATATGACCTTATGAAATATCTAATCTATTGCCGAAAATCAACAGACACAGAGGACAAGCAAGTCCAATCCCTAGAATCCCAAGAAAACGAGCTTATAAAGCTGGCAGAGGCTCAAGGACTGCATGTTATTGGTATCTTGCATGAAAGTATGTCCGCCAAGTCTGAGGGTCGTCCTGTGTTCAATAAAGTCTTAGATATGTTTGTTAAGGGTAAGGTGGACGGCATTATTTGTTGGAAACTAGACTGCCTCGCTCGTAACTTTATTGATGGTGGACGAATTATTGATTTACTCCAAAAATCTGTTATCAAAGAAATCCGCACTTTTGAAGGGATACATTTGCCAACTGATAATGTTCTAATGATTGCTATGCACTTTGGGATGGCTAACCAATACATTCGTGATTTAAGTACAAATGTAAAACGTGGTCTTAGAACTAAATTAGAAAAAGGCGATTGGCTAAACAAAGCACCGCTTGGATACTTAAACGATAAAACTACAAAGAAAATTATTATTGACCCTGTGCGTAGTAAATATATTGTTCGTGCCTATGAACTTTTTACAACTGGAAAATATGGGCACAACGATATATCTAACATTATTTTCAATGAGGGTTTTAGAAGTACTGGAAACCGACAAGTACCGAAGTCCGCAATTCAAACTATTCTGTTGAATCCTTTTTATTGTGGCTTAATGAAAACTGGTGGAAAAATTTACAACGGAAACCATACACCGATTATTTCCAAAGCTCTTTATGATTCAGCACAAGAAGTAATGCAACAACGCCTACACCCTAGAAAGAAACATTTAATGTTTCCAATTAGAGGGCTGGCAAAATGTAGCGAGTGTGGTTGCATGTATACCGCAAGCAGAAAGAAAGGTCATGATTATTACTATTGCACAAATGGTAAAGGTGTTTGTAATTCCAAGAAACAGTATTTGCGAGAAAATGATTTATATAAACAAGTACTTTTTATTCTTGAAAAAGTAGCTTGGGATGAAGAAGAGATAGAACTTTTATACCTTGCATCAAAAGAGGACATCAAACACGAAACAGGGTACTTAACTGAAACTTTAGAGAATCTGAAACAAGAGGCAGTTACTATCTTAGACCGCCAAAACAAATTACTAGATTTGTTTTTAGATAGCTCTATTTCTAAACAGGCATACGACCAAAGAAATACTTTTATTGAAAATCAAAGAGTACTTTTAGCAAAACAAATTTCTGAAATTGAGGATAAAACACAGAAAGCAGTTTCTACTTTGGAACCGACTAAAAAACTATTTTTAGATTGTGTTATATGGGCGAAAGAGTTTATGACCCTTGCACCAGATAAAAAACGAAATATCGCTCATGAGATACTTTGGAACCTATACATGAAAGAGAAAAATATCGTTGATTTCCAACTTAGAAGTCCTTATTCTAGTATCGCAAATTTACCTAAAAATGCTGATTTTCACTCAAAGCTAGGGGACTTGGATTCGAACCAAAATTTTCTCCTTCAAAGGGAGAAGTCCTACCATTAGACGATCCCCTAAAATGTTTTTCTTACAAATCAAGAGTAGCATTTTTCCGTGTTTTTGCCAATTGTGATATAATTAAAATTAGGCATAATACCCAAAAATCGTGGCTTTTTTAGCCCTGTTTTTCCTTCTTTTTCTGTTTAGTTTTAGGAGCAATCGTAGATTCTAGCAATATCGCATCCAGCACTTTTCTTTTGAGTATCTGACTCATGCCTCGGTGAATACTTAAAACATCTTTGATGTGAGAGAAGTGTCCGTCACAAGTATTGGTTGTGGTCGGGATGCTTTTGTCCGCCTGAAATGTAAAAAGATATTCGTACCAATGGACGATTGAAAGGTATGCTTGACGCACTCCTTCATGCGTATATGACCACGAACCATCCGGATGAAAAGTTTTTTCATTTAAAAATGAGGCATAGAGTACATGAAATTTTCTAATCCGTGTCGTATCGATTACCAAATGAATTGGTCTCGGATTATGATTTTCTTTTTTGAGAACAGTATATTCCTTTAAATATTTGTGAACACTTTTCTTGTCTACCCCTCGTTCATCGCATATCTCTCGGATCGTCTGTTTGTGAAATACAAAATCGTTCCAAATATCGTGATGCTTTGTAATTCTTTTTTCATTTCTCCACCGATGCTTGCAGTCATTGCACCCATATATTTGCACACCATCTTGTACTCCTCTTTTGCTAGTATTAATGCTTCCACACCTCGCGCAATGTCTTTTTTTTAACCATAGTAGCTAAAATCTAGCATATCAAAACACAAAAGACCATTACAAATTAATGGTCTTTTGTGTTTCAACTGCTTAAAAAAGCCACGGAAAATGGGTATTATGCCTAAAATTATTAATAATCGCTATACTTTGTTTTATGGAACCAAAATCACCTGAAAGTATTAAAAATATTCCAGAAACATTACCACTCATACTAAAATCTTCACTAAAGCAAGTTCTAAGGGCAATTCGGTAATAAACGCATTATCTATATTTTGATAGGCTTCAAGCAATATCGCGAGCGCCGGAGAGCGGAGCATGCCTGCTTTGTCTTCTTTTGCCAAAGCTTGCAAGAATTCCAAATCAATCTCCGACAAATCCTCCGCTATTCCACTTTTTAGCTTTGGTGCATAGCGTAAAATTATTGCCATGCGAAATTTTTGGATTATAAGTTTCAAATATAATTTCATATCTAAATTTTCTTCGGAAGCGATTCTTACAGCCGCCATTCCCTTTTCCAAATTTTTCTCCGCGATGGCGGAAATAAAATCATTCACTAGAGTTGTTTTTGGCGCGCCGGTTATTTTTTCCACATCTTCCCTCTTAACTTTTTTTCCTTTAGTGAAATTCAGAACTTTTTGCAATTCGCCCAATCCGTCCCGGAATGATCCATCCGCCAAAATAGCCAGAAGTTCAGCCGACTCTCCGTCTAAGTCGAAACCTTCTTGCTTGGACACATCAATCAGCATTTTTTTACAAATCGTGTCTCCCGCTTTTTTGAAAGTAAAAACTTGGCAACGGGAAATAATAGTTTCAGGCACTTTCTGGAATTCAGTCGTGGCCAAAATAAAAATAACATGTTTCGGCGGTTCTTCCAAAATTTTTAATAATGCTCCCCAGGCATCTTTGGAGAGCATATGCACTTCGTCAATTATGTAGATTTTGTATTTTGAATCAAAGGGCAAGACTCGCGCGCCGTCCCGCAATTCTTTAATATCCTCAATGCCTCTATTTGAAGCGGCATCTATCTCATACAGGTCGTTCAAAGATACGCCAATGCTTGCCGCGAAAATTCTGGCAACAGAAGTCTTGCCTGTGCCTCTGGAACCCACAAAAAGATACGCATGCGAAACTTTATTCGCCTTCACCGAACTCTTTAAAACTTTTACGATATGATCTTGCCCTAAAACTTCTTTAAAGCTTTTGGGTCGGTATTTACGATATAATGCCAAATCGTGCATAAAGTGAATTATACTCTAAAAGAGGAAAAATCTAAAGAATTTTAAAAAACGTGTGGGTTCCCTGTCCTTATGACTCCGAGGGCGCAGTTTTGAGAAATTTTTTAGATTTTTCCTTTCTTCAAAAAATTGTTGATTATTTTTTCCACCTGCGAAGCACTTTCAGTTTCCATTAATTTAATCCGAAGTTCTTTGGCGCCAGTAAAGCCATTTACATATGCCTTGAAATGTTTTTTCATTACATCAAAATTTTTATGTTTAGGTTCTGAAAGTTTTTTATCAAAAATCTTTGTATGTTCTACTAGAACCTTTAGTTTTTCTTTTATGTAAGTGATATCAAAGATGCCCTTTGACATTGAATTTTGTGTCAAAGGGCATCTTTGATATTCGGAGAAAAACCACGGATTGCCAAAAACCCCCCGGCCAATCATTATTCCATCACAACCATATTTTTCCGCTTTCTCCTCTGCGTCTTTTAAATCTTTCACATCACCATTACCTATTAGTAAAATATCTTTGCCGCTTTTTTTAATGAGCTCTTTTATCTTTTTAATATATTCCCAATTTGCCGGAACGAGCGACAATTCTTTCGCCGTGCGCAGATGAATTATCAGAGCAGAAATATCTTCTTTCAATAATTCGGGTATCCAACGATCGATTTCTTCTTTATTAAAACCAATTCTAGTTTTTACCGACACCGGAATATGCGCTCCGGCAGATTTTATTCCGGCATGGGCTGCCTGGATAATTTCTCGCGCCAGTTCTGGCTTTTTTATCAAACCCGCTCCCGCTCCCTGGCTCACAACCGATTTGTCCGGACAGCCCATATTGATATCAATTCCGTCAAAACCAAGACTGGCGACATATTGGCAAGCTTTTTTTATGTTTTCTGGATTAGCGCCGAAAATTTGCGCCACAATCGGTCTTTCACTCTCCGAAAATTTCAGCATATGCGCTAATTTTTTTCTGGCAAGTTTGTTGCATAAACCGTCGGCCGATACAAACTCAGTCCAAAAAACAACTTTATCTCTATTTTCTCTATTCTTGCCATACTTTGCCAATATCTGACGAAAAGCAATATCAGTGACATCTGACATCGGCGCCAGGCAGAAAAATGGCTTTTTTTCCGCCCAAGGCGGATCAGCCTCGGGCTGAAATTTTTTCCAAAAATTCCCCATTATTTTAATGAAACTTGTAATATATCTTATTTCCGAATCTTAAATCAATGTATAAAAGAGAAGAATATTTATTTTTAAAATTTGATTGCAGGGGTTCTGTGTTAAGGGCCACTTCTAAATTTTCTGCCACTTTTTGAAAATCAGCATCAGCCTTTAAAATTATTTCTGGTTGTGTCGATGATGAATTTTTGGCGGACAGAAATATTCTAATATTATCTCCATTCCCCTCCAGATATAGCCCCGCCGGTTCCAAGCCCATAGCTTCCAGCATTTTTTTAAGGGAAATCAGCTTTTCAAAATTTGCTTCGGAAAAATCAGATCCATAAAACTTAAAATAAACTTCCCCGGAAAAATACGGCGCCTCGTCAAAATTATAGCCGGAATCATCCAGAAAGTAGCATTTGGGCTTATCTTTACTGTCTGGCTGGAGAGGTACATCTCCGCACCAGATATAAGACGCTACCCGTTCAGTTACGGAAACTTCCAGAATCTTGTTATCTTTAACAGAAAAATTTATATCCTTGAGCCTTTTGAATGTATTATGTAATTGATTTTTTATACTATTCTTTGGATAAAGCAAAATGTTTGTTTTTGGGAAAAGCCACAAATAATCTTCGGCAATCTCTTTTTCTACCACAGCTTTGATCATTCCAGCGTCTGTAATCTTAGCGCCTATTATCTCTACGGAAATGATATTGAAAGCGGGAATGCGAGAAATATAAACCAAACCGGCAAAAATCACTGAAAGCGCAAACACATAAAGCAAGACTTTGCCGGCAAAAATCTTGCGTCTGTGTTTTTTTAGTTCCAAAAGGCGCGGAGAATTGAAAATATTTCGCTTCATATCCGATTAATTTTAACATAGATAAAACATCCTCCACTCTTGACTTTATAGTTAAAGTATGCTATCATTGCTCTAGATATGTTAGGGTCTAAAGGCCCAGATGCCGTCGCTGTCGCGCCGGTTTCTCTTTGACAAATCAGTAAACTGCAGAAAATTCAGTTAAGTTATGAACTTAAACATCCTCGCGAGTTTGATGCTCGCACTCACCCTGCTGGCCGGGCTGACCAGTTTTGCAGAACAGGGACGATTGGACTACACAACCTCACATGGCGTCGGTAATTTCGTTATCCATGGGACGGCGAGTTATCGATACCAGATACAGGAATCGTTCAATCTGACGAGTTGGCACTCGTTGGGTGACACATTCACGGCATCGTCTCCCAAAATGACTATTAGTCTACTGGCTGGGACAAATGCTTACGCATTCTATCGCTTCCAAGAGTTCCCGCCAAACCGAGTGATTTTTACCACATTATTTTTGAAATAATTTTTTATTTTATAAATTCCCTCCCTCCCATGTATTTTCGCAAAACTTCCGGAATTTTTACAGAGCCGTCGGCTTGCTGATAATTTTCAATAATGGCAATCAACGTTCTTCCCAAGGCGCAAGCGGTGGCATCATTCATATGCACGAACTGCCTAATTTTGGACGGATAGGCCGCCACCTGATTTTTGTTTGCCATATATATGAATTTTACACGGTTACCCTTTGTCACCCCAATTTTCCTTTTCTGTCACCTCATAAGGGTAACTGTACACACTCGCTATAGCTCATATTAAACTGTTACCAAGGAGTTAATCTCTTTTGTTACCGAA
>CAZKPK010000004.1:0-46096 GCA_964554645.1 uncultured Candidatus Saccharibacteria bacterium
TTGGATTAAGCAGATTGTTATTTTTATCTTTATATTGGGCGGAAGATTTATAGGTCACATCAACCCTTCCGCCAGTGGGAAGAGCGATTTGTTTTAATAGATCCATAGGAGTTTTAACGGCGTTTAAAAGCACTCGTCCGTCTTTAAACATATCTGGCGATCCGTCAGCATTCATATCTATCGCCGATCTATCATATATAGTTCGATACACATCATAGCTAAAAGACGAGGTTGTAAAACTTTTGCCTTGATTAATATAAATATGATAACCTTCTCCCCCTTCGGGGGCTAAAAGATCATTTAAGCCGTCATTGTTAAAATCAGCAATCATAACTTTATAATTATAATTTCTGTACTCTCCGCTAAAAAAATATGTAAAATCTGGCGGAAGAACATAACTTGAATCTAATTGCCATGAAGAACCATTATTAATGTATACTTTTTGAATCATAAAGGAACTCAACCGATCCACATATATCGACGATTCAATAATATCCGACAAATTATCGCCGTTGATGTCAAACATTAGATACTTGCTGTTCGTGCTATCTCCGATGAAATCAGGCGTGTAGGCATAAGCCGCAGTGCCAGTGTTTGTTCCTCCTGTATGATTATCTATTGAAACATAATCAAAACCGTTTCCATTATTTAGGGATGTCTTGGTATTATAATAAAGTTCTGTGCTAGAAGTAGAACGCGGAGAACTATCTTGGATATAGTCAATTAATCCGTCTCCGTTTAAATCTTGAGAATAAAGAGTATAATTGGGGCTTTCAACATAATTCACATTATATTTCAAATCATTGTTTGGTATATTAGTCCATCCGTTTCCATTATTTATTTCTTTATCGTGTTTCGCGTAACTGGATCCAAATGGTGTTCTGATTAAGTCATTTTTACCGTCGCCATTTACATCTAAAAGTCTTGTTCCTCCATCAAAACCGCTTCTACTTTGTGTGTAGTTCATTATATCAGAGGGCACTGTATAATTTATGCTTAATTTGAATGAATTTGTTACGGGGTCATATAAATATATATTTTTGTCAGAAAAGTAATTGTAAAACACATATTCATATGCTTTTACCACATCTGGGTATGCATCTCCATTTACATCGCCCATAATAATGCCATAACTTTGGCTATTATTCCCACTGTACCCGACAAAAATGGGCGAATTACCTCCTATTGTATTGGTTAATCCTACTGCATCTGCTTGAAATATTGGGTCTCGATGCGCAGTGTAATCAAATGTTGTTGCCGGCAAAATTGTACCAACATTGTTTGCATCGTAACCTATTTCGGTAATTGATTGAAGCAGTGATCTTACTTTATTGTTGCCAGTTGTATAGACAAGCACATATTTTTTTGTAAGCGTATTTGAAACTTTTGTTTGAATTTCTGAAATGCGACTGCTCGCTGTCACAGAAAACGCGAAGGCATAACTTGTCAGCATATCTATCCTCGTTTCCCTCAGAAATTCAATTTCAAAAATACCATCAGTGTCCACATTGCCTGTGTATTTTATTTTTTCAGGATAAATCTGGCCGGTATCTTTATAATATTCATACGTTATATAATTATTATTTGTATCTCTCGTCTCTGCCAGCATCCATTTATAAATATGAGCTGAATTTTCGGAATCATCTTGTCTAGTAGAAGAATCGGAGCCAAATTTATATGTCGTCCCTTGCTTATCAGTCACCAGCCATTGGTTATTTGTGAAAGCATAGCTGGAAAAATTTCCAGACTCTGTTTTGGGCATGAATTTTCCCCCGCCTTGAGAGACTAATTCCCCAGCGAGCGAAGAATAGAAATAATTTTCTGAATAAAGTTTGTCGGTACCCGTTTTATTTATTCTTTCAATATATGGGAGATTGATATTCCAACCATAACCAAAAATATTATCGTTGTTTTTGTTGTTGCTATTGTATTGAAGTTTAAGGTCTGGAGTGAGACCATTTCTCCACGGAGGAACGGCTATTGGATAATCAAAGGTTAAAGCCCCACTATTTAAATCAGTCTTTGGTTGCAAGGTTTTTTGAGCACTGGATGTATTAGATGATTCTGTTGTCCCCTGACTAACTGTGCTGGCTGTAACATTGCTTTGTGATTTTTTTGTAATCTTGCCTGCTACGGATTTATCGGTTTTTGACACAGAAGAAACAGCCGCGGAAGTTTTAGACGCTGTTTTTGAAGAAGAATTTACAACCTTGGCGGGCGTAGATGCAGTATTCGATGTTGCCTTTTCAGCCAAGACAAAAGAAATTGGTTGAAAGACCAAAAATGCGATGATTAAGATAGAAATTATTTTGAATTTTGGATTAAGTGACATTGGTTTGATTTAGGATTGATAATGATTGATGTTATTGTCTCATATTTTTTTAATTCACCAAAATTCAATATTCTTTTCTCTCGTTTCTTTTAAAAAATTAATAAGCCAATCGGGCACAGGGATTGCTTCTTTTGATTTTATGTCATACCCCAGATGATCCACTATATAGCTTGCACGGAAAGCATCTATGTCGTTATGAATTTCTAAAATCATGTCAGTAAATTTTTTAGGGTAATTATCAAAATCGTCAATGATTTTATAAATAAGTTCAACAAGATTATTTGTTGCAACCTTTTGCTCTATTGAAAAATCTATTTCTTTGCAAATTTCTTTAATTATTTTTTTAGACATATTATTTTACTAATTTAGTGATAAACTTCGCTGCAGATGAAATCGTGGGTAGCGCCTGCATTGCTCCAGAAGAAATATATTGTTGAAGTTTAGGTACACTACCTAACACCCCAGAAGAAATTATCTTCGAAGCATTTGGCGTAGTTGTAATTCTAATAACTTTATCTCCTACATTTGCGGTATTGTTTATCTTGCCTAAGTTTTGAGGCCTCATCTCAACTAAAGACTTTCCTGTATTTTGTATAGTCTGAATTGCCTCTGTTTTTGTCAAACCTGTTGCTTTTTGAATTGCATCAAAACCTTTATTTACTAGTGTATCAACCCTGTCTGCCATCGGTAATTGACTTAATGTTCCAAGCCTTATACCCGTCATTATTTGCGTACCAGCAATGGTTGCACCATATACCGCAAGAGGTGTCACACCGATAATTCCCGGTACATAAGGATGTTCCATCGCTGTCTGCCAACCGTTACTCATATATTGTGTCGCTTCTCCAACTTCTCCTGAAAAATCATTCCAGGATTGCTTCCCGGTTAAGTATTCCTCGTACCATTTCCCCTCCGAATCACTCAAGGTGATTGGATTGTTCTTGGCGTAGGAATATGAATTTTGGGATTGTGGATCGGTCAGGAAGGTGTTGAAGATTTCTTTGCCTTGGGATTCTAGATTTAGAAATACTGGATCTTGGCTCAAGAATTTTCCCGCGCTTGAATCATAATACCTCGCATTCAGATAGTTGAGTTTAGTCGTTTCGTCATACTCCTGTCCGATGTATTTCCTCTGTTCTGAAAAAGCGTTTTCTTTTTTATCCACCCTAACACCGCCAAAGGGTAAGTAGTCCAAAGTTTCCACAACCGCTCCAGTCTCGTCAGTCACCACATTAGTTGAGCCCAGATTATCAGTGTGAATGTAATTAACCTTGGCCGCACTACCTGTTCCTTCAATTGTTGCCACTTCCACGCCATTAGCAAAAATGTGTTTCGTGACTTTGCCATTGGAATCAATGTTGTAATACTTGGAGGGGTAGGTGGTGGTGGTTGCTTCTTGAGCAGAGACAGAAGTAAAAGGAGTTAGAATGAAGGAGAAAGCCAATAGGGCTACGCTTAATTTTCTGATTGATTTCATTGCTCTTACTATATATGATTTAAGAGAATTGTCAAGGTTTTTAGTGGGTTTTGCGTTAGGTCTTGCCTAACGCAAGACCTTTGATGCGGTGAAACAATAAATATTGGGTCCCACGTCACATTGACATTTTTGTTGGACTTGCTATACTATATATGTTTTGTATATAAAAAAACTATATGACTACACAAGTAATTTTCACAATAGATAAAAGACTAAAAAATGAAGCTATGCGCAAAGCTCGTTCTTTCGGTTTGCCATTCTCTTCAGTGCTCAATCTTGCCACTCGCGCTTTTGTAGACGGTAAAATAAATGTGGGGGTAATAAATAATCCGCCTTTAAATAATAAAACACGCCGCGAACTTATTAAAATTTCCAGTGATATAAAAATGGGTAAAAATCTTTTCGGCCCTTTTGACTCTAGTGAAAAAATGGATAAATTTCTTAACTCATTAGCATCGCATGCAAATTGAATTACATAGAAATTTCTTAAAGGGTTATATCAAACTTCCCAAGAAGATAAAGGAGAAATTTAAGGAAAGAAAAAGTTTATTTATTAAAAACAGTTTCCATCCAATCTTGAATAACCATTCAATCGAATCGACTTACCCAAAGTGGCGAAGTATAAATATTACTGGTGATTATCGCGCTCTTTTTGAGGTGAAAGAAAAAAATATAGTCGTGTTTATGAAAATTGGCACACATTCTGAGTTGTATTAAAATCAAAGGTCCAGACAAGGGTTCTGCGTTTTTTGTGGAATTGGATGCGGTAGTTTAAAAACATTTTTTACTTCTGGACAACCCTTTTTTTCATTTTTGTGATAAGATAACTGTGAAAGGAAACAGTACAAATGAAAGCAAGAATGAGTAAAATGAGTAATCAGAAACGCAGGCACGTTAGGCGGGTTAAGACTAGTTTCAAGTCATCTAGCCGAAATATAATCCGAGCCATTCGGGAAAATGAAAGTTACTTTCATCATGATTAAGAGAGGAGGTGGTTAATATCTTCGCGAGACTAATCCTCTCGCCCGCCAGCGAATTTTCGCTGGCTTTTGTTTCCCCCATTCTGACTGTGTTTGCGAAAACAAGGCTTCCGCGAGTTAAGAAACCACCCTTGTGAGATTCACAATTCCATTTTCGTGTTATAATGATCTAATGACTTTTTGGAAAAAAATGCCGTATTGGCTGAAAGTAACAATAATTTTAGTAGGAATCGGGATAGTTCTTTTTGGACTATTTTTTATTGACGCTATCTTTTCCTGGAAAACGCCGATTTTTAGCTCAACAAATTATGAAGGAGTACGAAAAAAAGCAATTGAGACAAAAGATCCGTCCAAATGCGAGAAACTTGCAACAAATCTGGGAGACTTCAACCCACGGTCTAATTGTTACAGTGAATCCATCTTCGCAATAGGAGATGTATCACTGTGCGATCAATATCCCGTTAATAGGCTTATTTGTCGGTACAAAATAGCAGTTAAGCACTCGGATATATCCCTCTGTACATTCACTGATCCAAACCAATATAATTTCTGCATATACCAAGTTGCGGCGGGAAGCAGAAATAGCACAATATGTGATTCGCTTAAGGAAAGCACTAATTACTCAAAACCAAGATGTATTCTTGGTATTATAGAAGATAATAATCAACACATTCCTGCGGCATTTTCTGTGCAAGACGCTTTGCGCATCTGCAACTTCATTCAGGATAAATACCTTAAAGATGTCTGTATTGGAAATATTCTCATTATGAGTAAAGATGCTTCCTTGTGTACTATGTTCAGTAACATCTCTAGTTTAAATGGTTATTTTGCAGTCGACGGCACTCCTGTGTTAGATGTTTGCAGATAAATAAAAAGAGCCTCCGCCTAGACGGAAGCTCTGTGATGATAACTATCAATATCCAACTGCCCGATAAAATCTGGTAGCCGGATTTGTTGATTGTCTGTCCACAAACGGCACTGTGCCATTCGTGTTGATGAGAACCGCCATTGTTTGCCAGTCAACGAGGTTCGAGGAGGTCTCAACTGAATAGCTGAAACCCGATGGCCCGGTTAGTTGAAACATCGCAAACCCGTTCGTGTCTTTCCCAGTGAGGGAGAGACTAAACGAATCTGGTATGCCGACAAAACCAAGAGAGACGTTTGTGATATTGACGCTGGACTGAATTTCGGAGAACGTGTCGAGACGGAGCCCGAGTGTTCGAGTGCCACCATCCACAATTTCCGGAAGTGGCTTGCGTTAGGCAAGATATTGGATGCGGTAAAAGAATAGTGTATAATATAATAAGTATGAAAAAATATAAAAATGTTTTACTTGCGTTGGGATCTATTATAATTGCTTTCATCTTAATTTTTTCATTTCGTTTAATAGGCACAGGATATTTATTTATATTTTATATATTCGCATTTATTGGAATATTTTTTGCTTATAAAAGCAATAAGGAAAAGGAAGCATCGTTGGTAAGTAATATTATGATTATAATTGCAGTATTAACTTTACTATATCCAGTTTTAGATGTACCTATTGCTTTTATAATTGATTCAATATTTCGATAAACTGTAAATTTATAATAAAAAAGAGCCCGCCGAAGCGAGCCCTGTGCTTTGATAACTGATCTGTTCAATACGGCGCAACTGCCCGATAGAATATCGTCGGGTAGTTCGTCGAGTCTTGGTCGAAGAAGCGAACTGCTCCATTCGTATTTACCAAGGTGATGATGTCCGTCCAATTCACCAAATTGGTCGATGATTGGATGCGGTATTCGAAGCCTGCTTCTCCTACCAATTCGTACACTAATGCTCCGTTGGCTGTGCTTCCCGCTAGAGACAGCGAGAACGGCTGGCTTACGCCGACTTGGTTAAGAACAACATTCGTTACTGTTACTACGGACTGGATGTTCGTAAACGGGTCTAGACGGAATCCCAGAATGTGACTGCTGTTTGCTGTCGCATTCGGGAATTGAAACATGTAATGATTCGTGTTAACAACCCGTTCGTCAATCAACCCGATGATTTGCTCGTCCCACAGAACCGATAGCAGTCCTTGCGCTCCATCGACACTTGTGAACTTAGCGTCGAAAGAAACCACATTGACCGGATTGGTGTTAGAAACGACCATCGCAAGCCACACCAGCGATCCGCTAGATAGTTTGAGTGCGTCAAGCCATTTTTGAATCGTACCAGTGTCGCTCTGGATTGTCGGTGATTGAGTGAAGTCAATCAGCGTATCCACCCATGCTGGCGGTGTTATCTTGACTTCTGTAAGACACACAGAGTCTGGAGTGCCTAAGATGTGAGCTGGATCATTCCCCGGCATATAAATAGCCAAGGTAGGACTCCAATCGCCACCTTCCTTACCTAATGCAAATCCAAACCCTGCGTAATCCGATGTGACACCACTGCCTGTGATGGTATTCATGTAGAAGTCTATCGGCCAACCGTGCGATGTGAATGTTTTGATGCAAGGTTCCATCTCGCCAGTTACGGACGAGCGGAATTTGGTTCCAACATGCTTGTTTGGGTCAAGCGGAGTT
Organism: uncultured Candidatus Saccharibacteria bacterium; assembly: GCA_964554645.1. Lineage (GTDB taxonomy): Bacteria > Patescibacteriota > Minisyncoccia > Phycocordibacterales > UBA9973 > UBA9973. Next base: position 7,342 of record CAZKPK010000004.1, read on the forward strand.
ACATCCACATTGTAGGCGTGATTGAGAAGACTTTCTGTGACAGGTCCTGATATTATCGTCTCCGAATCACGCGAGAAGTAATTCTCTGCCCAATCTGCGCCACTTCCATAGTTTGACACCCCTGCATAGTCAGAACCGACAAAGGGGTCAAGAAATGTGCAGTGAACCGTCGTGCTTGGTGACAAGGCTTTAATCTTTTCTGAAACTGCTTGAATCAAACCTGCTCCAGCGCTGTGAGCAATCAGATGAACATGCGCCCATCCTTGTTTCGCAATATGATCTCCCAAAACCTGACCCTCCTGTTTTGCATTGTTGAGTGCATCAGATGGAAAAAACTTTTTTGCACCATCTACCCACTTATATCCACAAACTTGCCAACTAATAAGACTGTTAGCTGTTAGATATTGAACTATCGAGTCCAATATTGAATTTACCCATGCTATCGATGAATCAACCGATTGAGCCGGCCGTATCCACCCATGCGTAACCAACACCAAGCTATCTTTACCCAACTCTTTCGTCGGATAATCTCCATAGATTGGCTGGACAGGCTGTGTCTCTATCGCTTGTCTCCATGTGGAAGTCGACGGCAAGACAGAACGGAAACCTAAACGGAAGTCTGCATCCACCGGATAGATTGAGTGGGCACGGACTACTACTCGACAACCGAACGCACCATTGTCCCAAGCGCCACCCCGAAACACGCGGATTGAGCCTGAGGCGGGTCCATGAGGGTCAGTTTGCGAATCGCTCGAATACTTATCATACCAATCCCAGCACCATTCCCACACATTCCCAGCCATATCGTAAAGTCCGTAACCATTGGCCGCAAAATATCCCACCGGACTGTTGTATGGATAAACTATATCATTGAATGTAGGGTGATAACCACGCGTCGGGCTGACGTCGTAGACATCTCTGGTTGCGCTGTAGTAATTCGCCCGACTGTGCGTAATGGTATCTGCATCCGACCACGGAAACCGGTGGCCACTACTCGCCCCGCCTCGCGCCGCCTTCTCCCACTCCGCTTCGGTTGGTAGACGAAAACCGGAGTTCCAGTTCACATACGGTGCTACTTGCCCCGTTTTGTAAACCACCGTTAGTCCAGCATCCATGTAATACGCTGGTGTTTTGCCTTCTTTTTGAGAACGAGCATTACACCATTTAACCACGTCATACCACCTTACACTGTGAATCGGATGATTAGCCGCTTTACCTACGCCGGGATTATCAAAGCTGTAGTTGTTAGCAATCGCCCACTGATACACCTCATCCCACAACGCTTTTGTCACTTCATACTTGTCCATGAAAAAACCGCTGACATAGACCGTATGTGTTGGAAGTTCCTCGGGAAGGCCCTCGCTAAAGGTGTTACCCATCACAAAATTCCCCGGTGGAATCCAACTCATGTTCACTGGTGTCCCTTGTCCATTCATTTCTTCTGTGTTCACTAACAGCACTGCGAAAAATAATGCTCTGTATTTTTTTAGTTTTGTTTTCATATTTTCAGGATTTTCAATTTTCAACGTACTTGTTTTTGTTTTAACTTTCAACAAACCTGCTCACACGAGCGGTTGTTTTGTGTGAAGTATAGTAAATTTAAGTAATTTAAGCGAATCTTGAATACTAGGAATGTAAGACAAGGTTAAACCTTGTCTTTGTGAATTTATATTTATTTTTTCACCCGGCTGGAAGCCAAGCGGAGCATTATTTCTTGCGCGGCATTTTCGGTGTTGGTGATAATGACAGAAGTATCGTTCGCTAAAACATACATCATTACTATTTTATTGTCATTATCATAAAGAATGCGCGCGTTTTTGTTTCCTACGATAGCATCTTTAAATTCGGCGGTCAGGAGATAGTTCGTTTCCGATGAAATATTTATCCCAAAAAATCCGCGCAAATCGAAGAACATCTTATTTTCCCAAAGGCGCAAGGAATCAAAAACATCCGGCAAAGAGCGCGCTTTAAGCAAAATAAAAAAGTCTTTTGTTTCAGCCTTCACCACACCCAGCAGAAAATTATCGCTGACAAAAACATCATCGGCGGGCAGATCGGTCCGAAGCTGGTCGGCTTTGGGCTGAAAATTTCCTTTGATCAACGCTATGAATTTTCTCAAGCCTATTACCTTCTTATCAGAAGTGAGATAAATCCCCTCCACTCCTCCATCTTTTACTTTTGTCGCATTGACTGCGTTAAAAACAGTTTGCGCTATTTCTTCCTTTTTCAAATCTTTGACTTCAAAAAAAACACTCTGGTCATTGAAAATAAGCGGCGTAAATTGTTTTCCTGCCGGGACAACAGAATTATCTTTTTTTGCAGGGATGTAAAAAAACAAAGTAATTAAACCAAGCAAGATGCACAACAAACTCACCAGCATAAAAAGCTTGTTTCTTTTTGACTCCGGAGACAGATTCATTTTTTCTATCTCATGCTTTTCTTCTCCCTGAATTATTTTTTTGACTAGTCCGCTTTTGTCATCTTCAATCACCTTCGCCATATCTTCAGCATAAGTTCGGACAATTTTAGATTTTATTTTAGAATCTTGTTCCATATCTATTTATTTCCGCCTGAGACGAATCCACCTTTGGCGGAGAAAAAATCTTTATCCGCCCCCTTGATCGACAGACCGATTCGGCCTTTTTCTCTGTCAACAGATATGACTTTGACGGGCACAATCATTCCTTCCTTTATTATATCGCTAACTCGTTCTACGCGAAACGGCGCCAATTCCGAGATATGCACCATCCCGTCGGTAAAAGCATTGAGCTGAACAAAAACCCCGAAATCAGCTAATTTTACAACTTTCCCTTTTAACACCTCTCCCACCGCGTATTCATGCGTCATCTCTAAAACTATCGACTTGGCTTTCTCAGCCGATTCGCCCTTGCCTGTAAAATACACCGTTCCGTCATCTTCAATAGTTATTTCCGCTCCAGTTTTTTCCTTAATTTCTTTTATAGTTTTGCCACCGCCACCGATTATCATTCCGATCATATCCGGCTTAATTTTAATAATCAGTATTTTTGGAGCGTTGGAAGATATATCTTTACGCGGAGCTGAGATCTCTTTTTCAATTCTGTCTAATATCGACACTCGGGCGCTTTTTGCTTGCCTCATCGCTTCACCTAATATTTTTATTGGCACTCCTTCCACTTTCACATCAAGCTGGATAGCAGTGACCCCCGCTCTTGTGCCGGCAACTTTAAAGTCCATATCTCCATAATGATCTTCCGGTCCTTGGATGTCGGTTAAAATTTTGTAGGCGATCTTCTGTCCGCCAGAGGCGGATTTCGTTTCACTCAACATTAGCCCCATCGCTATGCCTGCAACCGGCGTTTTGATCGGCACTCCGCCATCCATAAGCGCGAGAGTTGAAGCGCAGATTGAAGCTTGAGAAGTGGATCCGTTTGAAGCCATTGATTCGGAGACCACTCGGATGGTATATGGGAATTCAGTCAGAGAAGGCAGGACCATTGCGAGCGCTTTTTCAACCAACGCGCCATGACCGACTTCCCGGCGATTGGTGAACCCCGCGCGCCCAACTTCTCCCCCCGAGTAAGGCGGAAAATTATAATGATGCATAAATCTTTTTTCCATTTTTGTCTGCATGCCATCAACCATATGTCTGTCTTCCGGTCCGCCCAATGTAAGCACCGAGAGGACATGGGTTCCACCGCGATAAAAAATTCCAGAGCCGTGCAACACAGAAGACACGCCGCCGGCTTGCGCAAAGAGATCGCGAAGTTCGTCCATTTTTCTGCCGTCTGCTCGCTTATTCTCGTTTATAGCTTTATTATGTAATATGTTATTTTCGGTGTCGTCAAACAGGCTGTCCTCCAAACTAAAATCTTCTCTTCCCGGATATTTATCCGCAATCATTTTGTTCCAAACACTATGCAGATCATCTATCTTTTTTTTACCCGCTTCGCCAAAGATAGTGTCAGACATTTTGGGTAAAATATTTTCATTAAAAAGTTTCACCGATTCATCTGATATTTTTTCTTTTTCTATCGCTCTTTTTTCTTTGCCTATTTCAGAAACAATTTTCTTTTGGAAATTTTCTAATTTGGCAATTTCTTCACTTGCTCTTTTCAGCGCTTCTTCCAATTCTTCTTCCTTGGTCTGGTGAGCCGACGCCTCAATCATATTGATATTTCCATTTTTGCCGCACACCGTGAGATCAAATTTATATTTCGAGTCATCTTCCCGCAGACTTTGGGAAGGATTTATTTTCAAATTTTCGTCATTATATTTACCAGTACGCACACAGCCAATAGGCCCATTCCAGGGGATATCAGAAACTGCCAACGCCAACGAGGCTGCATTTACGGCCAAAATAGTGGGGTCGTTGTCGTCAACAGAAATAACTGTCACGATTACCTGCACCGCGTGGCGAATTGCTTGGTCAAAAAGCGGGCGAAGCGTTCGGTCAATCACTCGACTAGCCAAGATGGCGTCTTCTGACGGTTTGCCCTCGCGCTTGACGAAACGAGAACCGGAAATTTTCCCGGAGGCATAAAATCTTTCTACATAATCAACCGTCAAATTAAAAAATCCCAGACCATTTTGCTGGTCGTGAGACATACAAACAGTCGCGAGCACTATCGTCTCGCCATATTTCAACATCACCGAGCCATGGGCTTGTTCCGCCAAATCGGTAAAAATAGCCGTTAACATTTTTCCACCGATCTCCACCCTATATTCTTTTTTTTGCATTTTTTTGCTTGCCCCGAGCGTAGTCGAGGGGAGTTCGTATTCAGACTACAGTGTTGTTCCCGTAAATTGGAACACTACTTTGTGTCTAAAGGCGAACCCGATTAACTAATAAATATAAATAATAGATTTATGTTAGCATTTTTAGACCGAAATGCAAGAAATTTGGTGTTAATCACAGAAATTTCTAGGTCTCGCCTAGCAATATTACTTTCCGCCCAAGGCGGATCAGCCTCGGGCTGACACCCCAATTAAATATTTTCGAGGATTTTCGGAGAGATCCACGAAGTCATCCGCCACTTCGCGAAGCTTGGCGGAAGTGGATTTGCCAAAGGAAATCACTTCCACTTGCGTCATCGTCTGCAAATATTCCACCAATGGCACAAAATCTCCATCGCCCGAAACGAGCACGATGGTGTCCAGTCGCGGAGCCGTTTTCAGCGCATCCACCGCCAAGCCGACATCCCAGTCCCCTTTTTTGGTGCCAGTATGAAAAACTTGCAAATCTTTTATTTTTGTTTCAATGCCCAATTTCTCCAGCGCTTCGAAAAAATTCTTTTCATCTCCGGCTTCGGTCTTGATGACATAAGCCACCGCGCGCACCAGCTTCCGGCCCGCTACCGCATCCTTTAAAACCGCGCCGAAATTCACCCGCGCTTGATATAAATTCCGAGCCGAATGATATAAATTTTGCGTATCGATAAAAACCCCCACTCTTTGTTCTTTATGTTTTATTACAGTCATATATATAGTATAACAGATATTAAAATTCGTTGCAGGCGCACTTTTTAGAAAGCCTTGCGCAGGCTGGCGAGCCGAGCAGTTCGCTGGCGTAGCAACGCCAGATAGATTGCTTTATAAAAAGTCGTGCCAAGAAAGAATTTTAATACTTAAACAAGTTCAATTTTCTTCATCAAAGCATTGTAACGAGACTTGCTTGTCTTTTCTAAATATTTTAAATGGGTGCGCCTATCTGCCACCATCTTGATGAGACCCCGGCGAGAATGATTGTCTTTTTTGTGTTTCTTTAAATGCTTCGCCAATTCATCAATGGCGGCAGAAATAATGGCTACCTGCACCTCCGGAGAGCCTGTATCTTTATCATGAACTTGATTTTTCTTAATAATCACCTGCTTTTTCTTGGTTGCTAACATACTCGTGATATTAGCATAAAACAGGTATAATTGCAATATGTCCCTGAAACAGCTCAAAACTCAATTTTTGGAATATATGGAAATAGAAAAGGGCCGGGCTCTTCGAACTGTCGAAAATTACGACCATTATTTGACGGTATTTCTGGAACAGACAAAAATCACTGACCCGAAAGACATAACAGACGACAAAATCCGGAACTTTCGTATTTGGCTCAACCGCCAATCGACTGGAAACAACCGCGCCACGGGAGATACGATAAAAAAGAAAACGCAGAATTATTATTTGATTGCTCTTCGGACTTTTCTTAAATTTCTGGCAAAAAGAAACATTACTTCCCTTCCCGCTGATCACATAGAACTCGCAAAAATCGGCGAAAGACAAATTGATGTCATTTCGCAAGAAGAATTGAAAAGGCTTTTAGATGCTCCAAATGGAGAAAAGAATTTGGAGAGAAGATCTCGCGATAAGGCAATTTTAGAAATGCTTTTTTCCACTGGCTTGCGCGTTTCAGAACTTTGCTCGCTTAAAAATGACTTGGATTGGCGTTTAGACGAATTTCCGATTCGCGGGAAAGGCGGAAAAGTGCGAGTCGTTTTCTTGTCGAAAGAAGCCAAAAAGGCGGTGAAAGATTATTTGGCTTTGAGAAAAGATATGTCGGACGCCCTTTTTGTAAAAATCCCAGAGGTCAGACCTATGGGAAAACTGACCTCAGAGGCTCTCACTCGCCGTTCAATTGAAAGAATTGTAAAAAGATACGCCACTATTGCGGGCATCTCTAAAAAAGTGACTCCGCATGTGATTCGACATTGCTTTGCGACCGACTTATTGAGTAACGGCGCAGACATTCGTTCCGTCCAAGCCATGCTCGGCCATGCCAACATCGGCACGACCCAAATCTATACGCACGTCACAGATAAACACTTGCGCGACATACACAAAAAATTCCATAATAAGAAACAATAAATGAAAATCATCAGTTGGAACACAAATGGTTTGCGGGCGACGGTAAAGCAAGGATTTTTTACTCCCCTGTTCAAAGATGAGAAGCCGGATATTTTGTGCCTGCAAGAAACCAAAGCCACGCCAGAACAGCTGGAAGAGGAAACACGAAATGTCCCCGGATATTTTTCTTTTTTTTCCTATCCTGAAATTAAAAAAGGCTACAGTGGAGTGGCAATTTATTCAAAAGAAAAACCAAAAGAAGTTTTTTACGGTGTGGGAATAAAAAAGTTGGATGATGAAGGCCGTTTGCTTGGCGCCAAATACAAAGATTTTACTTTAATAAATGTGTATTTTCCAAACGGCGGTCAAGGACCGGAAAGATTAAAATATAAATTGGATTTCTATGACGCTTTTTTAAAGTTTATCCTGAAATTGCGAAGGAATGGAGAAAATGTAATTTTTTGTGGAGATGTGAACACCGCGCATACAGCTATCGATTTAGCTCGGCCAAAAGAAAATGAAGAAAATACGGGATTCTTGCCCATTGAACGCGCTTGGATTGATAAATTAATAAAAAATAATTTTTTAGATGTGTGGAGATACTTTAATCCAAATAAAATAGAGACCTATACTTATTGGGATATGAAAACGCGAGCTCGAGACAGAAACATCGGCTGGCGCATTGATTATTTTTTTGCAGATGAAAAAATATTGCAAAAAATAAAAAATGCTGAAATGCTCACTAATTACATGGGTTCTGACCACTGTCCTATCACGCTTGAAATATAAATATGATATAATAAAGTGTATGAATCACACAAGGTTAGATCAGCTTTCAGACGGAATCTTCGCTATCGTGATGACAATCCTCGTTTTTCAGATAAAGTTACCAGATATCTGGGGACCGATAGACAACGCAGGACTTTGGTCGGAAATTGAAAAATTGCTCCCGGTATTTTTGAGCTATGCTTTGAGTTTTGCTTTGCTCTTCACTTACTGGCGGGCGCATCATTTTTTTGTTTCCATTTACGCGAAAAATGTTGATTCAACGCTAATAAATATCAACGGGCTATTTTTTATGCTCATAAGTTTGGTTCCCTTTTCAGCGAGCATCCTCGGAGAATTTAGCCGAAACGAATTATCAGTTATAATCTTCGGCATCCATATCATTTTAATCGGTCTCTGCTTATACTGGATGCGCAGATATGTATTTTTTTCTGAACACATTAAAAATCCGGAAATAAGCCAACATGAAATCCGCGGTAGCACGGTGCGCACTCTCGCTCCAGTAGTTTTCGCGCTGATTGCCATACCACTCTGTTTTTGGAGTATAAAACTTTCCCTCATTTTGTTCACTCTAGCCGTTATTTTCAATCTCTCTTCTTCCAGCACTAAACTTTTTGAGAAAATATTGTCATCTGTGCGTAAAGTGGAAAAAAGTTAATTTAGCATTAGTGAGCGACCGCTGCTTAATGCTAAATTCTCAATCTACGCTTATAGCGTAGATGTAATTTTCTAAATAAGATTATTTAGTTGATTCTTTATCCAACCTTTTCGCTTCCGCCCAAGCCAGTTCATAAATTTTTTTCATACTATCGGCTATCTCCTTGCTTTCTATAATAATTCCCAATTTTTCTTTCCAAGAAGCAATCATCACTTTGTTGTCGTAAATATTTATTTCCGGAGAAAAATAAAAAGAGCTTTTCGGCACTAGCGCCGTTTCGCGCATTTCTTCGCTGTCCAAAGCCTGGCGTTCCCTTCCCGCTTCCGTATCCGGAATGATCGCGCGTATGGCAATGCCTTTTCCCGCCCTTCTTTTATAATAGTCTGGAAAATATCCCGGCAAACCCGCATGCATATCCCCGACGCTGGCATAAGCCCGAATCGGCTCGGTCGAAGTCAAAGTATCTTCGTAAACTTTCTCCAGTCCTTCCCTGCCTTCATAAAATCTAATGCGAGGACGGTTTTGTTTCGCATGAAGAAGCTCGAGTTCTGGAATAATGATTTCTGATTTTTTTATATGTTCCGCCGTGTCTTCTGCCACTTTTTTTAAATAGGTCGTAATTGCTTCTGGTGGTTCAACCGCATATTCTGATTTGGGTTCTTTACCGGAAATGGTGACCAATCCTTTATTTGATAGAGATCCTAAAATATCATAGCAGGTTGTTCTGTTTATCCCAGCTTTACTACTGATTTGCCTAACCGTTCCCTTTCCTAATTCTAAAAGAGCGACATACACAATCGTTTCTTTTTCGCTAAAGCCAAAAGATTGGAAATTTAATTTAAGTTGTTCATTGGCATCTTTCATACACCCATTCTAATCCAAAATATATTCTGTGTCAATCTTTTTCCACAAAAATATGTTGATAACTATAATCATATTGGTATATATAACTTATTTAGTTATTTTATTGACGAGATATATTGACAATGTAACCTAATCTGTATATTGTTACAGCATGATTAAACAGATAGAAAGTGGAATATCGGGAAAAGGTTTGGGATTTCACTATCTTCAGTGGATCAAAAATCTAGGCATTCAATTCCAAGTAAAAGGCATCGTCTTTACAAGACCTGATGGTAGTATTAAGGTTGTAGCAAAGGGGGAAGAAAGAGATCTGACAGAATTTGCAAATAAGCTTGAAAGAGAAGGCAATTCTCGTGAAATAGAAAATTTTTATGTAAAGTGGGGTGAGCAAAATAAAGAATTAGAAAGTTTTTATGTAGTAACTAATTAAAAATATAAATGTGTTAACAAAAGAAGAAAAAGAAATATTAGCTAAAATTGTGGTTGCTTCAGAAAATGACCCTCGTCGTCCAGAATTTCCGGCGGACAATCCTAAATTTCCAGCAACGCCAACATATAAAATATATATTCCGGGTTTTTCTGATGTTTGGCTTAAAGATGAATCCCACAATCCTACTGGTACCCATAAAGACAGAATGGCTTGGGAAATTGTTGTAACTTATCGAGATTTTCTCTTGTCAAAAAAACGAGGACAATTAGTCGGAAATTTACCGCAAGCATCTATAATTTCATCCGGTTCTGCCGCTATAGCAATCCAGACACAGTTAAAAAAATACCATTTGCCAAATTTAAAAGTTCTGATAGACAACACGACGAGCGAAAAGATAAAAAAGAGCCTCAAATCTATAGGTTGTGAAATTTTTTCAACAGATTTATCAAAAAAAGCCTTAAATACGAAGGAAATTTTAAAATTAACAAATAACGAAAATGGTTTTGATATTACTTCCTCGGAATCTTTGGCTCCGACAACACGTTTTTATGACTGGCTTTCTTACGAGATCATAAACAGTTCTCCGGAATATTGTTTTATCCCCTTCGGAAGCGGACATTTGTATGAAAATATTTTAAATATCAATAAAAGAGAGGTTTCAACAAAATTTCATGACCCTAGATTTTCCGGCAATGTAGAAATATTGCGCAATTGTAATTTTATCGGCGCGACCACGAACAACAAACACAGCAAGGCGGCGGAGAAATTGTATTCTCCGCATCTGCCTTTCGTGCATTACGACGAACAATGGATAAAATTATACAAGCACACCGGTTTTTGCGGAAAAGAATCGACTGTCTACAATCTGGAAGAAAAATTTTTGGACGAGGCCTTAAAAATCGCCAAGGAGGAGAAAATAGAATGCGAACCTTCCGGAATAACCGGTCTGGCTATGCTCTTGCAAATGAAAAACAAAATTCCAAAAGACGCAAAAATTTTAATTATTAACACGGGAAAAACGAAAGTAGTATAATGAAATTTATATGCAAAAAGTTTGCCAAACATGTAAAAAAGATTTTGAGATAGAGCAAGAAGACTTAAACTTTTATGAAAAGATGAAAGCTTTGGCTCCCAATTATTGTCCGAATTGCAGAATAGCCCGAAGACTTTGCTTTCGCAATGAAAGAACTTTATATAAAAGAACTTGCAGTAAAAGCGGCAAACCGATAATTTCCATATATCCGGAAAATACCCCCTTCCCTGTTTATGAACAACATATCTGGTGGGGCGACGAATGGGAAGCAAAAGACTACGGGCAAGATTACGACCCAAGCCGACCGTTTTTTGAACAATGGCTGGAACTACGCAATAAAATCCCGCGCATCTCAATGCTTAATATAAATTCGATAAATAGCGACTATTGCAATAATGTAGAGGACCACAAAAATTGTTATTTGATATTTGCCGCGCAGAAAAATGAAGACTCCATGTATGGCAGGCTGGTGTACAGGAGTAGATTCGCCCTTGATTCCGATTTTATTCAAGATTCCGAACTTTGTTATGAATGCATTGACTGCAGGAAATGTTCCAATTGCCTCTTTTCCGACAATTGCGAAACAAGTATTGACTTGATTTTTTGTTTTAATTTGCGTAATTGCCAAAACTGTATATTTTCAACAAACCTAAGAAATAAAAATTACCATATTTTTAATCAGGTTGTTTCTAAAGAAGAATACAAAAAAATAAAAAAGGAAATTTTTGCTTCACAAGAAAAATTAGAAGAAGCTAAACAAAAGTATGAAAAATTAAAAGAAAAAGTTCTTGTAAAATACGCACACCAAGTAAAATGCCACAATGCCACCGGAGACTATCTGTACAACAGCCATGATACAGCGTATGGTTTTGACGCGGAAAATACAAAAAATTGCAAATATATTGCAGACGCAGAAGGAACTATTGATTGTTGGGATATGAATAATACTTACTATAAACCGGAACTTTGTCTAGATAGTATGGGCACGCTTCAAACATATAATATAAAACATTCAGTGTATATGATGTACACAAGCAATTCGGAATATTCAGATAGCCTGCATAATTGTGAGAGCTGTTTCGGCTGTATTGGATTAAAAAAGAAAAAGTACTGCATCTTAAATAAGCAATATGAAAAAGAAGAATACGAAAAACTAAAGGAAAAAATTATTGAGAGTATGAAAAAAGAAGGTGTATATGGAGATTTTTTACCACCTTCACTTTCTCCTTTTGGCTATAACGAGACATTAGCCCAAGAATATTTTCCACTGACCGAACAGGAGGCGAAGGAAAAAGGATTCAACTGGCAGAAACAAACCACCGGCACTTATGGCAAAGAAACAATCAAAGAAAAAGATATGCCTCAAACCATACAGGAAGTAACAGAAGATATTTTGAAAGAAATACTGGTATGTAGTGATTGCAAAAAGAATTTCCGCATCACGAAATCTGAACTGGATTTTTATAAAAGAATGAGTCTTCCTCTGCCCCACAAAGATTTTGAATGCCGGCATCAAGACCGCATGAAAAAACGCAATCCGCGCAAACTCTGGCATCGTTCTTGTATGTGTGAATTAGAAAATCATCTTCACAGCATAGAAAAATGTCCCAATGAATTTGAAACCTCATACTCCCCCAATAGACCAGAAATCGTGTATTGTGAATCCTGCTATCAAGCCGAAGTTTCTTAATTTAGCATTAGTGCGCGACCGCTGCTTAATGCTAAATTTGACGAAAAAGCCTTTTTCTATAAGCTTATTTTCTTACACCATGTTTTTCGTGAAGTTTCGCAACTTCTTCTTCTTCCAATTCCTCTTTTTTTTCTTTTCCGCGATCACCCAGCGCTTTGAGTTCTTTGTCGCCGAGCATATTTAGAGATTTAACCAATTCTGAAAGATGTTCCACGGTATTTTTCTCCGGAGCATCCAGCACTTCTTCAAGCAACGCGTGCAAAATCCATCCCATTCTGGGTCCGGGTTTGATACCAAGTTCTTTGATCATAAATTCTCCGCCAATTTTCAGCTGTCCGACCGATATCGGGTCTCTTAACGCTTCTTCAATCATCGCGAAATATTTTCGCAGACGATAGGGCGCTTCTTTTTTCTTCATTCCTACCCTATCGCACTCACGGACATTCATTAAAAACCAAATATTTTCTGTACCCACTTTCGCAATGATTCTGCGCACGGCAGAGAGAGTTATTAATTCCGTATCCGAGAAAAACATATGGTTACGAACAAGTTTTTCCACTAATTCAATTTCTTTTTTAGAAAATTTTAATCTCTCCATTATTTTTTTCGCCATCCGCGCTCCAACAACTTCGTGACCGTAAAAAGTAAATTTTTTCTTGACGGAAATAGGAGCCTTCCTTGACAAAAATTCTAGGAGCCGTGGGTCCCCTGTCCTCTTGTCTCCGAGGGCGAAGGTGGAGGAATTTTTCGTCGGGGAAAGCTCTGCCAATCTCCTTGTCTTCGGCTTCCCAATATCGTGAAAAAGCGCAGAAAGCCTTACTTCTAAAGGCCAATTTTTTTCTGCGGCATGCTGAAGAGCGTGCAACAAATGCTCCCAAACATCATAAATATGTTCACCTAATTGTTCGCATCCTATCCCCTCTTCCAATTCCGGAATTATATTTTTTAGCAATCCAAATTTTTGCAACATAACAATTCCACTGGCGGGATTTTTGGACATAATTATTTTTACCAATTCATCACGAATTCTTTCTCCCGATATTTTTTTTATTAAATCGGCATTTTTAAAAATACTTTCGGAAGTTTCATACGACACAGAAAAATCAAGTTGGCAAGCGAAACGCACTGCGCGTAACATTCTAAGAGCATCTTCCTTAAAACGATCATCCGGATCTCCAACTGCTTTTAATGTCTTGTCCTTTATGTCCTTTAGACCATCAAACATATCTATCAGATGCTTGCCCGACTGAATGTCCTTTAGACTTTCGACAGGTCCTTTTCTTAATGCCATAGCATTAACTGTAAAATCGCGTCTTTTTAGATCATCTTCTAATTTATTACTGAATTTTACCTTGTCTGGATGTCTAAAATCGCTATATTTTGCTTCAATTCTGTAGGGTGTAACCTCTATAATGCTATATTCTAGTGTTGTTTCACGAATAATATCAGAATCAACAGATGTTTCTTGTGAAACATAGTTTTTGGGTGTTTCACACGGAACATACACTCCAACGGTACCAAAAGTATTTTCATAAACAGTTTTTTCAAAAAGTTTAATAATTTGTTCTGGTTTAGCATTAGTTGTCACATCCCAATCTTTAGGGATTTTATCCATTAAAAGATCCCGAACACAACCGCCGACTAAATATGCCTCAAAACCAGCCTGTTCAAGTGTATCCGTTACATGTGAAACCTCTTTGGGAATCTTTAATATTAAGTTTTTATAGTTTTCTTGCACAATATTGTGCACCCGGGGGGACTCGAACCCTCAACGACAGTTCCGAAGACTGTTGTGATATCCATTTCACTACGGGTGCAAAATTATTTTAAATAATAATATTAGTATTTTATACTATTTCAAAAATATTCGCAAATAACGCTTATTTTATAAGCTAATTGTATAATTGCGTTAGTGTCAATAAAATACTATAATAAAAAAGCTTTTGAATTATAAAAAATAAAAAAATTAATCGCGGCCATGGTTTAATGGTAGAACAACTGGTTGCCAATCAGTTGATAGGAGTTCGATTCTCCTTGGCCGCACAAAGTGATGTCCTTTACTAAATTTTAGTAATATCTTGTTAAATAAAGCTTTTATTAAAACTGTGGATAACTATGTTAGTAATGTTGATAAAGGACATAATAAAGTATTGTCTCTTAGAATCATTTTCGCTAAAAAAGTATTGAAAAATAAGCCTACCTGCCGGCGGGCAGGGATATTATTATAAAAGACACTAAAATTTAAAATATGAGTTTCACGTGAAACATGCTTAATAATGATAATGTTATTCGTGAAACCTAGGTAAAATGCCAAAAGTATTTACTTCAGAAACACAAAAGATAGGAGAAATTGGTGAAAATATAGCTGTAAAGTTTCTCATGAAACACAATTTTTCGATATTAGATCGGAATTACACAAAAAAGTGGGGTGAAATAGATATTGTAGCTAAAAAAGATGAAAAAATATATTTTATTGAGGTAAAAAGTGTTTCACATAGAACAAATGACAACACTAGACCCGAAGATAATATGCATCCTTGGAAATTAAAACGATTATCACGCGTGATCCAAACTTATCTTTTATCTAAAAAGTTAGACGAGAAAGAATGGCAGGTAGATTTGTTGGTTGTGTTTTTAAATCTAAAGGACAAAAATGCAAAAATAAAAGTGGTAAGTGATATCATTCTGTGATATACTCGCAAAAGTTTTCCGGGCCTAGGCGGGCATTGGCCTCGTCGAAGCTACGCGAAGCTCGCCTTTGCTCTTTAAGAGCTTTGGTGGAGCGAAGATGGGCTGTAGTATATCAGTTGTACAAGTGCCCTTTATTAAGAGAGCATTTAAATGCTGAAATAAAGGACTTTGTGTGTTTAGTGTTTTAAATCGGGCTGTAGTATACCGGTAGTACAAGTGCTTTGGGAGCATTTAGACTGGGTTCAATTCCCAGCAGCCCGACATGACAACATTGGCCTTACTTTTTACTCTTTCAGCAATCGGAATAAGCGAAACTGTTTATCTTATTCAAAAAAGAATCTCTTTTGAAAAACCAATCTGTCCGATTGGCGATGACTGCGAAGTTGTATTGAAAAGCAAGTACAATAAAATTTTCTTCATCCATAACGATATTTTAGGTCTGTTGTCTTATATAATAATTTCGCTTATCGCCGCCTTTTTGGTGATTGAAGTTGCGCCAATATCCTTTTGGAGTTTTATTATCAAAATCCTTATAGGCGTCGCTTCTGTTATGTCTTTTATTTTTACCTATCTTCAATGGCACGTTATCCGCGCCTGGTGCTTCTGGTGCTTAATGTCAGCATTTACAATTTGGCTGATGGCAATTATAATATTGGTGAGTACAACAATTTAAAATATGAACAAAACTTCATTTCACATTTTGAGAGTCGGATTGGCTGTAACTTTTTTATGGATTGGTATTTTAATTTTTAAACAACCGGAAGCTTGGGGAGGGTATTTGGCACCATGGGCTTTTAATCTGTTGCCTGTGTCTCTTCCGCAAGCTATGATGGGAACGGCGATTTTAGATATTGCAATTGGTGTTTTGCTTTTATTTGATTCTTTGGTGTGGCTCGCGGCTTTAATCGGGACAATTCATTTGATTATTGTTCTCACGGTCAGCGGCATTACCGATATCACAGTCAGAGACATTGGAATTCTAGCAGCGACTGTAGCCCTGATGGTGGATTCTTTGCCAGAAAAATTTATTACTAGTTTAAATTTAAAAAAATATGAATAAAAAAAATAGTATTATTGTTATTGTAGTCCTCATTGCTCTAGTCGGTTACTTTTGGCTGAAAAATAAAGAAGCGCAAGCGCCGGGAGGGGAGACTTCTCAAACCTTAACATCGCCTTCCGATGATTCTGCTTCAACTAGTCAAAACATGGTCACTTATAGCGATATGGGTTATTCACCAAGCACACTTTTAGTGAAAGTTGGCACGACCCTAAATTTCAAAAATAACAGCTCTCTTTCCATGTGGACAGCTTCCGCTCTCCACCCTAGTCATATTGTTTATAGCGGGACTTCTTTGCAAGAACATTGCCCCGATACTGCGGGAGTGGCTTTCGACTCTTGCGCCAGCACTCAGCCCGGAGATTCTTGGAGTTTTACTTTCAACAAAGAGGGAACTTGGAAATATCACAATCACGTAAATCCCAGCCATTTTGGAACAATCATTGTTGAGTAATTTAAAAAATAAAAACTATTTTCTTTTTTCCACTATCTTTTACATATGTTGGAGATAGTAGAAATTCAAGATGTAAACATTGTTTTTAATGTTTTTCTGGGGTATAAATTTAACTGTGCAGTTAGAGTTGGCGGGCTTGCCCGCCGTAGCTTTAGCGAAGGCGGGATTAGTTTAATGGTAAAATAACAGTTTTCCAAACTGTGGACAGGAGTCCGATTCTCCTATCCCGCACATGACAACAATATATCTTTATGCATTTGGAAGCGTCGTAGTGGTTAGCTGTATTTCCTTTATCGGAATTTTTACTCTTTCTCTTAAAGAGGAGATTCTGCGCAAATATATTTTCATCTTCATCGGCCTAGCAGTGGGAGCTCTTTTGGGAGACGCTTTGATACACCTAATTCCAGAAGCGTTTGAAAATTCTACTAACGTAACCGTAACAAGTATTTTAGTCATTGCGGGTATTCTTTTCTTTTTTATTTTAGAAAAATTTCTCCACTGGCACCATCATGGAGAAGACAAGGAAGAAGAAAGCATCCATCCCGTCGGCAGATTGATTCTCTTCTCCGATGGAATACATAATTTTATGGATGGAATAATTATTGGGGCAAGTTTTTTGGTCAGCATCCCCATTGGATTGGCTACAACCCTGGCTGTAATATTACATGAAATACCCCAAGAAGTTGGCGATTTTGCCGTGCTCTTGCACGCTGGCTATACTAAGGGGCGGGCATTGTGGCTTAATTTTTTGTCAGCGCTCTTGGCAATTCTTGGTGTTGTAGCGCTGTTTGCTGTTGGCGAAATAGCCGAATTGTCATCTTCTTACTTTTTGCCTATTGCCGCCGGTGGATTTATATATATCGCAGTAGCGGATCTAATACCAGAACTTCATAAGACAAAAGAAGCTAGTCATTCCATATTGCAGATAGTAGCAGTCATCGCCGGGGTGTCGGCTATGGTTGCTTTAACTTTTGTTGAATAAAAAAGAAAAAACTCTAAAATTATATTTTTAGGGTTTTTAATTCGCCCAAGACCAATCCGCCCCCGGATTTCTAGCATTGAAAACTTCAAAATGAAGATGCGGTCCGGTAGAGCGGCCCGTAGAACCGACATAGCCGATAATTTCGCCTCGAGACACCGAAGCGCCAGTCTTGGTGCCTAATTTAGTCATATGCGAATAAAGAGTTTTAGTATTATTAGGATGCTGTATGATGACCATATTTCCATAACCCCCGCTCCAGCCTGTCTTAGCAATAAGAACCGTACCAGACGCAGACGCATAAATCGGAGTGCCTTTCGGCGCGCCGATATCTATACCGCGGTTCCCCGGACCATGAAGACCTTGGGTTTTACGCCCAGTAGGCAGAGGGTTGATAAAATACCCGGCAATATTCTGTATCGTCGGACGAGTGTCATAATAATTCTTGTCTCTGGCCGGAGCCGATCCCAAATTCGGAGCAGGCTTGTCGCCTCCTTCGTCAATCATATCGCCGCCAGGAATCATAAGTTTGTCCCCGATTACAAGCTTGGCATTTGAAGCAAGATCATTGTAAAAAGCAATGTCATTTATATCTACTTTGTAAAGTTTAGCGATACTCTGCAGTGTTTGCCCTTTGGCAACAGTATGTTCAAGGCCAGAAATGGGTAAAATGAAAAGCACATCACCTTCCATAATTTTGTCATTTTTTTTCATGTCATTGGCCGCAAGAATTGTATTGACAGAAACACCAAACATACTGGCGATGGCGGACAAGGAATCTCCCTTCCTTACCACATAAACACTTGTTTCGAGAGAAGAAGAATCTAAAATATCCTTCCCGTCGGAAACACCCATTGGACCAGTTGCAGGTAAAAGGGCTTTGTTGGAAACTATATTGAGATTTGCACTTAGATCAGTTTTGTCGTCTTTCTTGCTATCCTTTTGCTTGTCATTTTTATCTTGAAAAACTGAGGCAGAAGAAACATTGGCCTGGAGAAGTTCCATGGTCCCTGAAGTCTGGCTAGGTTGAGTCGAATCAACAGCGGTGGTATCTGCATAGACATCACCACCTAAAATTGAAGAGAAAAATCCAGCCTTTGCTTGCAAAGGTATAAATAAAAACACAAACAAAGCCCCGAACAATAAAAGGGAAAAAGCCAGAATAGAGCTGAATATTTTAGGTAAAGTTCTCATGATGGTACCATCGTCCCTGATTTCAATCATTCTCTTTCTTAATCTGCCATTCAAAGGTACCCCCATAGAATAGTCAAAAATATGCCAAAAGTCAATTGTCGTGTGGATAACCGATCTTGGGAAAAACATATATTTTTGCCCCAATAAAAAGGTTTTTTTCCTGTGTGCTAATATGGTATAAGTGGAAAATCATTTAAAAGGATTAAATAAAGAACAAAAAGAAGCAGCGACTCATACAAAGGGTCCGCTCCTTATTGTCGCTGGAGCGGGCGCGGGGAAAACTAAAACAATAACGCACAGAATCGTGAATTTAATAAAGAAAGGGGTTTCTCCAGAACGCATTTTAGCTGTCACTTTCACCAATAAAGCAGCTAAGGAGATGCGGGAACGCATTGTGGCGGAAATTAAAAAAAATGCAAAAGGCCAAGAAAAAATTCCATTTGTCAGCACTTTTCACTCTCTGGGAGTTTATATCATAAAAGAAAATGCCAGATTGTTGGGATTAACGAAGTATTTTACTATTTTGGATGAAGGAGACACAACTTCGCTCATAAAAGAAACACTGAAAGAGCTTGAAATAGATCCAAAACAATACGATCCCCAGAAAATAAAAAATATAATCAGCCGGGAAAAAGGGAAATTTGTGCATTCATTCGACTACGCGGAAAAGGAAAATAGTGGGACAAATCCATTTCTAAAAATTGTGGCGCAAGTTTGGAACTTGTATGAAAAGAAAAAAGCCAAAGAGAATTCATTGGATTTTGATGATCTGCTTTTAAAAGCCACAAAGCTGTTGGAAGAAAATAAGGACATCAGAAAAATATATCAAGAAAAATGGGAGTATATCCATATCGATGAATATCAAGATACCAATGAGGTGCAATATTTGATGTCCAAAATGTTGGCGGAGAATAACAAAAATATCTGCGTGGTGGGAGATGCCGATCAAAATATATATTCTTGGCGCGGGGCAAATTTAAAAAATATCTTAAGTTTTGAAAAAGATTATCCGAATGCCAAAATAATTTTATTGGAAGAAAATTATCGATCAACCAAGAATATTCTGGAAGTGGCGAATGAAATAATAAAAAAGAATGTATCTAGGCCGGATAAAAATTTATTTACAAAAAATAAAAACGGGGAGAAAATCGGCCTTTACGAAGCGCTGAATGAAAATGACGAAGCTGATTTTGTCGCGACAAAAATTTTGGAAATATCGGATAGTGAGCCGGATTCTATTTTGTCGGGGTCGCTGTCTCCGCGTGCTCGCGGAGCGCTGCCTCTCGGCCCGTCGACCTGCGAGACACCCCGCCAAAACAAATCCGGCTCACTATCCGAAATCGCTGTCCTTTACCGCGCGAATTTCCAATCCCGAGCGCTGGAAGAAGCGATGCTTCGATACAATATCCCATATCAAGTTCTGGGTATTAAATTCTTTGAAAGAAAAGAAATTAAAGACACTTTGGCATATCTGCGCGCGGCATTAAACAGAGACAGTCTTTCCGACATAAAACGAATAATAAATTTTCCGACGCGAGGTATTGGCAAAGTTACTTTACTTAAAATTTTTGCTGGTGAAAAAGAAAGTCTGCCGATAAAAGTAAAAATTAAAATTGATAATTTTTATAAAACACTAGAAGAGATAAAAGAAAAAATCCATACTTCCAAAACAAGCGAAGTAATAAAATTCGTAGTCAAAAAATCCGGCATTGAAGCAGAACTTTCTTCGGGCACTGAAGAAGACAGAGAGAGGCTTGAAAATATAAAAGAACTCGCCACACTGGCGCTTAAATACGACAGTCTAGAAAATGCAAAAGAAAATGCTCAAGGCATAGAAAAGCTTTTAGAGGACGCTTCTCTGGCATCAGATCAAGACTCATTAATCATTAATAGTGAGCAAGGGGAGTCCTTGCTCAAAAATAATGCCGTGAAGCTGATGACTGTGCATGCTTCAAAAGGGCTCGAATTTAAGCGCGTTTTTATTACGGGATTGGAAGACGGGCTTTTTCCTCACCAAAGACGTGATAAAGATAGTCCCGCCTCCGCTCAAGGCTTCGGCGAGGCGCAGGAAGAAGAACGCAGGCTTTTTTATGTGGCAATTACTCGCGCCAAAGAAAAATTATTTCTTTCGTTTGCGAATTTTCGCGCCATTTTCGGCTCACGCATTATCAATACTCCATCAGAATTTCTTTCGGATATTCCAGCAAATTTGTTGGAAAGGGACCTGCCCGCCAAAGCCTTCGGCCTTAGGCGATGGCAGGCGGGAGGAGAAAAAGATATTAATTTTTAAAATTATGAAAATCCATAAACCAAAAAAATCACTGGGGCTAAAAACCATAAACGGTTTCTCCCGAGCCAAAAAGGCTTTAGGGCTAAAAACCATAAACGGTTTCGCCCGAGCCAAAAAGGCTTTAGGGCAAAAAACCATAAACGGTTTCGCCCGAGCCAAAAAGGCTTTAGGGCAAAATTTTTTGAAGTCAGAAATAGCGTTGCAAAAAATTATTGAAGCGGGAGAAATAAAAAAAGACGATGTGATCTTGGAAATAGGACCAGGTCGGGGAGCGCTCACGGAGAAGTTGTTAGAAAGAACCAATTGTGTTATTGCTGTAGAAAAAGACCGCGAGCTTTTTGAATTTTTAAAAATAAAATTTAAAAAAGACATCGAGAACAATACTCTCATACTAGTATGCGAGGATATACTCCAATTTAATATAAGCGAAACGGTTTCAAGTTTTTTGAATGGTCTGGCTGGGGTAGGGGACCCAGAGAACCGAGGACCTGAAAAAAATTTGAAACCGTTTCGCTACAAAATTATTGCCAACATTCCTTATAACATTACTGGAGCGATTTTAAAAAAATTCCTAACAGAAAAAAACCAGCCAAAAGTTATGGTGCTGATGGTTCAGCACGAAGTCGCGATGAGAATACTCGCCCGCGATCGGAAAGAAAGCCTGCTTTCAATTTCAGTCAAGGCGTATGGGGAACCAAAAATGATTGCGAAGGTTGATAAAAGATATTTCAAACCGGCGCCAAAGGTGAACTCGGCAATAATCTCCATAAAAAATATTTCTCGCAGGATATTTAATTCTCCTCTTGAGGAGTACCCTTTAGGGGGAGGAGGACGAATTCTTCCACCTCGACCCGATGGTCATCGGGTCACCCCTCAAGAGGGGAATGTCAACGAAGAAAAATTTTGGGAAATAGTGAGGGTGGGTTTTGCGCACAAGAGAAAAAAGCTTTCCAGCAACCTGAAAATCTTACTAAAAAACGGAAGCCTTGCTTCCGTTTTAGACCTAGGAAATAAAAGAGCGGAAGATTTGACGCTTGCAGACTGGATTTCTTTGGCTAAAGCCTAGCGCCTAAAGCCTAATTGGAGTATAATTAACCCATAACTAAATTAGATTGGTTAAAACAAAAGAGAACACTTTGGATTGCTTTTGCAGTAGTGTTTATTGTTGCGCTTTTTCTTCTAAAAACGACATCAGTATTTGAAAACAAGGAAACATATAAGGGAGCTGGTCAAAAAAACGGGTTAACTTATGGCAATGTCACAATCAAAGATTTAGTAAATAAAGATACCGACGGCGACGGAATATTGGATTGGGAAGAAAGCTTGTGGGGAACGGATCCAGCTAAAAAAGAAACCACTCCCGGAACACCGGATAAAGTGGCAATAGAAAATCTAAAAAAACAAACGGGACAAAACCAGCAAGGACTACCCTTGCTGAAAGAAAATAGTCAAGGTATAGAAAATTTAACTAAAACCGACCAGTTTTCCAGAGAACTTTTTAGCACCATCGCCACCTTGAACCAAAATGGAATTGTGGACCAAGCGACCATAGATAAATTGGGAGCTTCTTTGGCCGAAAAAATCCAAAATCCCGTCATTAGAAAAGTTTTTTCAATTTCCGAAATGAAGATAATAAACGACAACAGTATTCAAGCTTTTACAAATTACAGTAATACTTTAAATAGCATTTTCCAAAAATACCCAACCACTTATTCAGTATTGGATGTATTGCAAGAATTTATAATTGATGAAAACAATGTTGATATTAGCGCGCTAAAAAAACTTGACCCAATTGTGGAACAATCAAATAAAGTGATAATTGCGATGATAAAAATGAGTGTGCCACAATCCATTTCAATAGCACATTTAAATTTCATAAATGCGCTGGAAAGATTAGTGGAAAATGTAAATGACATAAAACTTTATGAGACTGACGCTATCGTGGCTTTGGGTGGCATAAGTAAATATCAAGAAAAGACCACTCAATTAGAATCAAGCCTCAATAATCTCATAAATGCAATCGAACAAAAATTGAAGAACTGAGTGAAAAATCATATAATAAATGACAAAATGACAGCTAAAAATAAAACAATAAAACTCATTTCCGCTTTTCTGATTATCTCTATGATCGCGCCCACTGTTTTACTTTCTGTACCTAAAAAAGCAAACGCATTCGGCTTTATAGTATATGATCCAACGAATACAGCTGTAGCCACAAAAAATTCAATTGGTAACTGGATATCCAAAGCCTTTAACGCTATAACCTCAAAAGCAACGACAATAAGTGCCCTAAAAGACACTAAAGAATGGGCGGCGTGGCTTCTTACTACGACACTTAGAACAGTCGCAAAAGCAGTCTTAGCAAGAATGACTCAAGCCACCATAAACTGGATTAACTCCGATTTCCACGGTTCGCCTCTTTTCATAGAAAATCCAGAATCTTTCTTTAGAGACATAGCTAAATCAGAATTGAGGAGGTTGGTAGATGCGATCGGTTACGATACTTTTAGATTTCCTTTCGGTAAACAAACCGCGCTCAATGTCATATCAAGTTATAAAAGACAACTTGCGGACAATGCGGCATATACATTGAGTAATGTAATAAACGACCCCGACCTGCTTCGCCAATACAGAAATGATTTCAATTACGGAGGGTGGAATGGATTTCTGATAAATACGCAGTATCCACAAAATAATTATTTAGGATTCAATATGATTATAGAGCAAAATCTCGCAAGTAGACTGCAGGGAACATTGGTGGCGCCGGCGCAGAAAATACAAAATCTCTTGCAACAAGGAATGGGCTTTTTGTCTCCGCAAACTTGTCCAAGCAATCCAAGATATAACAATGGTGTAAATGAATTTTTACAACCGAGCTTTAATGATTCTAAATATGACAAAGAGCATCCTTTCGACCCAAGCACAGGGGCTAGCGGATCTTTGCAATGGTCTAACGCAAAAGACCAAGCAAAAGCAAGGTGGACTTTTGATAATACCTGCCCAGGCGGTTTAGTAAATACTACTCCCGGTTCGGTGGCGGCAAATCAAATAATGACTGCAATGAGTTCAAATTTTAGACAAAGCGAACTCGCGACAGCATTTGGTAATAGCTTATCAGCTATTTTTGACGCTCTGATAAATCACTTTTTCGATAAAGGATTAAACGCGCTTGCAGAAACAATCAGCCCCGCGCCTTCGGAAGACAACTGGAGTTATGACGGAAGCACTCTCGGTGGCGCGACAACATACACCGCTCCTGGAATCAGCGCTTTAAGAATCCCGCAAAATGTTACCGCCACTGTCGGTCAAGTAACCAGCACAATGATATCCGGTGGCACCGCGCCTTATAGAATTCAAGATTTTGAACGAAACCGAATAAATCCATCAGTGGCAACCGCCCAAATTTCTGCTTCCGGTCCTTCCGGCCCCACTCTCACGGTCACTGGCATCGCGCCGGGTCAAACTCTTGTTGTAGTTGAAGATTCATCTAATCCAGTCCAAACTGTTACCGTGCAAATTGCAATAAATGCTATCGGGGCTTTAACAGTGATCCCACACGATATTTTAACCGATCTTAGTCATCCAATTAGCGCAATCATCTCGGGCGGTGAAGGACCTTATTTTCTGCGAATAGGCCCCAATGAAGCGGTGGCCATAGCGGACTTTGCCGGCGCGAACTTGATCGTAAGCGGTATTGAGAGGGGTAATACTTTTATGGTAATTGAAGATTCGTCTTTCCCAATCAAAAAAACTACCACTGTCCAAATTACAATAAATGGTCCTGGAGATTTAATCATTCCACAAAATGTTTTGGTTAATGTTGGTCAGGTGACCAGCGTACCCATAACTGGCGGCACAGAACCTTATCTTGTCACGGACCAACAAGATATCAGAATAGCAACTGGTCAAATCTTTAACGCTGTTCAAAACACTCCAGCCGCTCTTAAAATAACCGGTATTACGGCGGGCGAAACAGCAATCGTCATTAAAGATTCATCCAGTCCGATTAAAATCGCCAACATAAATATTACAGTAATTGACAATAGAACTTTAATAGTCACTCCGCAAAATATTTCAGCCAGTGTCGGTCAAACGACCATTGCAACCGCATCCGGCGGCGCGGCGCCTTACAGCCTAAAAACTTCGCCGAATGAAACAGTGGCAACCAGCCAAATTTGGGGTTCCAATATCTTGATCGCCGGTGTCGCTCCGGGTCAAACTTCGGTTATCGTTAAAGATTCGTCAACACCCGCTCAAACTGTTACTGTTCCAATCATTATCGGATCGCTGATGATCGCCCCGCAAAATGCTTCTTTTGGCATCAGTCAGGCAACTAGCCTAACCATCTCCGGCGGTATGGCGCCTTACAGCATAGAAACTCCGCCCGGCGCGGAAGTGGCGACTGCTCAAATTTTCAATAATGGCCAAAGCGCCTCCGCCACCCTCACGATTGTTGGCGTTGCGTCGGGCCAAACTTCGGTTATCGTTAAAGATTCGTCAACACCCGCCAAGACCGCCGGCATCCAGGTGGTGATAAATTAGAGAGTTACCGTCGGGCTTTTTAGCCCGCTGGTAATTTGAAAAAATATGAAAATAAATGTGAAACAAGATAATGATGATTTTGACAAATGGAATGGCATTAAGAAAAATCTTAATGCACGGGAAGTTAATTCAGTATTGTTTCCACAGTTGGGAGAAATTTGGATGTGTGCTCTTGGAAAAAATATAGGACGCGAACAAAATGGGGGTGGTCAAAATTTTTCTCGTCCAATGCTCGTTATTAAGAAGTTCAATAACGAAATTTTTTGGGTTTTACCACTATCTACTAAACAAAAGAAAATAGATTTTTATTATAATTTTATAGATAAAAATAATCAAAATGTTTCAATTGTCATTTCTCAGATCAGACTGATGCATATCAAAAGATTTGAAAGAAAACTTTACGATATGAAGATGTCAGCTGTTATAGAAATCAAAAAACGATTGCAGGAATATTTAATATAAAATCGAAACCCCGCCAAAAGGCGGGGGATCTCGGAGCCCGAAGGCACTGTATATATCAAATATAACAAACTGAAAATAAATGTCAAGGAAAAAGAGTGGAATTTGGGTAAATAGTGTAAAATAGAGTTATAAAGTCTGTAAAGTTCATAAAGTAAAATGCAAAACAAAGTAAAAAAAATAATTCCATACTGCCTGATACTACTTATCCTGGTCGGACTGTTTAGCCCGCTGGCGGAGGTGAAGGCGCAAATCACCCCAGGAATAGAGCCATCAGCAATAGCAAAAGCACAAGCGGCGGCGCGAGCGGCTTATGAAGCAGAACAGGTGAGATTAAAGGCAGCGCCGACTGGTGACGCATTTAAGGACGAAGTTTTTGGGGACTGTGGCATTAAACCCTGGACCTGGCCAGCTTGCTTTTTATCGGTAGGATTCTATTACACCATTTTCCAACTTCCATCTTGGATTCTTTGGCTATCAGCACAATTTTTTGATGTGATGATCAATCTTGGAATAGATAGTTCTGTGACGAGAGCTTCAGGTTTTATCCCCGCTGCCTGGGGGGTTACTCGAGACTTTTCAAATATATTTTTCATACTTATTTTACTTTATGTCGCTATCCAAACAATCTTGGGAATGGGTCACGAAACTAAGAAAATAATAGTCCGAGTGATAATTATGGCGTTACTCATAAATTTTTCTATGTTTTTTACGAAAGTGGTTATTGATTCTTCTAATATCTTGGCTTTAGTTTTTTATAACAAACTTGAAATAAAAAATGCAGATGGAACATCTAGACCAAAAGACCCAGCACTTCAAACAGGAAAAGATATATCTGGTGCGATGTGGAAAACTTTTGATGCCACTCAATTGATGACACCAAAAACTATAACACTACTAAAAACAACCACAGTTGAAGGTATTACAAAAGAAGGAAGCACCATACCTCTTTCTTTAAGACTTGGAATAATGGTAATTGCTGGATCCATTATGCTTTTTGCCGCTTATGCATTTTTTGTAGCTGGTCTTATGTTTATAGGAAGATTAATTGAACTATGGGTCTTAATTATATTCTCCCCTTTTGCATTTATGTCTTGGCCCATACCACTATTAAGAGGTACTGACTATATAGGATGGGATAATTGGTCAAAAAGATTGATTGCGACCTCTTTTATGGCGCCGATTTTTATGTTCTTTATATACTTTATATTTATGCTGTTGCCAAAAATATCTGAATTTACCAGAGGAGATACAACAACAATATTAGGAACTATCTTGGCTATCTTAATCCCAGCAATGATAGTCTTGGCTCTTCTTCTAAAGGCAACTCATTTTGCAAAGAAAGGTGGTGGACGGTTTGGAGAATTAATCATGAAAGGCGCAAAAATAGCCGGTGGGCTTGCGGTAGGCGCGGCAACGGGCGGGACGGCGATGCTGGCAGCGGGGACTATAGGAAAATTTGCTTCAAGTATTGCGAACAACGACGCATTAAAAGCAAAAGCTGCTGCGGGAGACAAGGGGGCGCAAAGAAAACTTGCATTAGCGAATTCTTTTGCAAACAAGAGCTTCGATCTTCGTCAAACTGGATTAGGAAAATTTGTGGGAACCAAAACCGGCATGGATTTCAATAAAGGAACAGGAGTTCTGGGATTAGATACAAAGAAATTTGAGGGCGGACGCAAGGCGCAAGAGGAACGTAAAATAGAAGAAGAACAAAAGAAACAGAAAACATATGAATTAAGTGGAGATGCTGCAATAAAACAAGTTAATCGTAACGCACAATATGAAGAGGATAAAAAAGTTGCTAAACAAGCTGCGCAAGCCTATGGTTTTGAATTTAACGAAAAAAACTTTAGGGAAGACTATGAAAAGGGAGGAGATATGGCTTCGCACGGATTAAATAAAACAGTTGATAAAGGAAGCGTTGGAACTACTGCAGAAATTAACGCTGAACGCAGAACAGCTTATGCAAATAGTTTAGACACCCAACGTGAAAAGGAAAAAGCACAAGGAGCAATGAAAACATTCTGGGAGGAGTGGAAAAAAGGTGCAAAGAAAATGGTAACAACACCGGGCGGTCTCGCAACAACAGCTACACTGGGAGTTACAACTATGGGAATAGGAGCTGTGGCATCTATTATAGGTGGAGGATTTTTGCATGCGCTTAAACAAACACTCAGTGTTCGTGCAACAAATGCTGAAGTGGTGGCAGGAGTACGTAGAGGAGAAGATAAAGATAAAAAACTTTTAAAGTTGCTAGACGAAAGGAGAAAAGAACATGAAGCAGAAACTCACACAGCACCAGCACACCCACCAGCAACGCCGACAGCACCAGCTAATTCAGCCCCATCGCATCCATCGGCAGGAAGTGGAGGTGGGCATCCTTAAGCAACAAATATTAAAAAGTCGATTATAAAAAATACAATACAGTTATAAATACTTGACAACGTATATGCCCCACGCTACAATTAAAAATGAGAGCGGCCGAATATTAAAAGAAGTCTCTGGCTTTGAATGGGATGCCGGAAATAGGCAGAAAAGCCTTGTAAAACACGAAGTCAGCAACGAGGAATGTGAGGAAACTTTTTTCGATTATAATAAAGAGATACAGAAAGACATTTTGCATTCCATAAATGAAGAACGTCATGTTTTAATAGGACAGACCAAAAAAAGGAGATTATTGTATCTAATATTCACCATAAGGAAAAATAAAATAAGGGTTATCTTTGCCAGAGACCTTAACAAAAAAGAGCGAAAATTATATGGAGAAAAAAATTAAAATTCCAAAATTTAAAAATGAAGACGAGGAAAGAAATTTTTGGCTGAAGTTGGATCTGTCCAAACATTTTGAGAGATTTGACTTTGAGAGAGTATCGTTCCCCAATTTAAAACCTTCTTCTCGGCCTATTTCATTACGCCTGCCGTCACATTTAATCGCGCGGGTCAAAGAACATGCAAATGAGATAGATATGCCCTATCAGTCATTGATGAAAAAATATATCGCTCAAGGAATATTAAAAGAAATCTAAATATTTTATGGACGATAATATAACAAAAATAATAAAGGAAAAGTTCGATGCCCTACCACAAAGCATTCAGGAAATGATTCTGTCCACCAATTATCAAGACACTCTGATAGAAATCGGGAAACAATATCAGTTGAATGTAGAACAAATGGGTATTCTTGAAAGGGAAACCACCCTTGTAATGATGGGGTTAACACCCACCAAAAATTTTGAAGTTGAACTAACGCGTGAACTTCATGTTGATAAATTTAAAGGGTCTCAAATCGTCAAAGATATAAATGAAAAAATATTTTTAAGAATTAGAGAATTATTAAAACTAATGAATACCCCGAAAGGGGAAGAACCATCGCTCGAAAATTCTCCTCCTGAGAAGTACCCCTTAGAGGGAAGTGGACAAATCTATCCACCCCGGCTTTCAGCCACCCCTCAAGAGGGGAATAAAAATGATACAACAATTCTAAACAAAGCCGGCATTGAAATTATTCCGGGAAAGTTAGAACTCGCGAATGGAGAAAAACCAATAGAAAATAGAGAAGACATCTTAAAAAAAATAGAAAAGCCGGAAGAAGTGCATCCGATACTAGCGCAAAAATTATCTGGCTCTTTACAAACCCCAGTAATAAAAACAGAACATTCTCTGGAAAATCTTACAAAGACAAACACGCCAATACCACAGAAACCGCAAACCTATCCTAAAAACTTGGATCCGTATCGCGAAATGCCAGAATAATTACGAATTATCAATTAATGTTCTATAATGAAGTGTGGCTGTTGATTATTCGTAATTGTTAATTCGTAATTAATTTTATGCAGTTTAAGGTTCCACAATTTTTGGACATAGAGGATAAGATTTTCGGTCCGTTCACTTTTAAAGAGTTCGTTTATTTGGCGGGCGGAGCGGGTTTATGCTTCGTGCTTTATAAATTATTGGGACTGGTCCTGGGCGCCATACCAATCTTAGCGGTGGCGGGGCTTTCCATCGCTCTGGCCCGCTATCGGCCAAACAACAAACCTTTCATCAATATGATTGGAGCGGGATTTAATTATTTTGCGCAGAATAAGCTCTACATCTGGGAAAGACGCAAGAACACAATTAAGAATGACAAGTCGCGAATTGCGAGTGAAAATAAAAATATTATTGATAGAGAGACAGTAAGATTGGGCGGGAACAAGCTGCGGGATTTGGCTTGGAGCTTAGATGTGCTAGATTTAAAAAAATAATATTTTTTTAAATCAGTTATAAAGTAAAAAAAAGTTTATAAAGTAGAAAAAGAAAATGTTAAAAGCAAAAGCAACTCAAGAGTTTGTGCCAATCAAGGAAGTCCGCGACGGAGTAATTGTGCTGAAAGATGGCGGACTGCGGGCAATTATACTTGCCAACTCGGTCAATCTATCTTTAAAATCGGACGATGAACAAAAAGCGACCATCCTTCAATTCCAGAGTTTTCTTAATACTTTGGATTTTGCCATCCAAATATCAGTCCAATCAAGAAGACTGGATATCCGACCTTATCTTTTGCTTTTGGAAGACAGGGTAAAAGTGCAAAGCGAGCCCTTGCTTAAGTTGCAGACCAAAGAATACATAGAATTCATTAAGAATTTCACCGATTCAGTGAGCATAATGACCAAAAGTTTTTTTGTGGTAGTTCCATATACTCACACGATCCTGAAATCAGATTCCGGAATATTAAAACGTTTCTTTGGGAGAAAAAATAAAGAAGAGGAAAAAATAGCCAAGCAAGAAGATTTTGAGGAAAAGAGGTCTCAGTTGGAAGAAAGGGTAAGCGTAATCCAGCAAGGGCTCAGTCGCTGTGGCATAAAATCCGTCCAGTTGGGCACCGAAGAGGTGGTGGAGGTGTTTTATAAAGTTTTCAACCCGGGAGAAGTGGAGGGGAAAATTAAGCTAGAAGCTTAATTTTCAAGTAAAAATATATGTCAATATTGGATAAACTGTTCAAAAAAAGTAGCGCAAATATAAGTAATGATGTAAAAGTATCAGTCTTGGCGGTCTTGCCGGAACAAATCTATGAATCGGCCAGCTTGGAACTTCAAGATGTCATCGCGCCTTCGGCGCTCAAAATTGAACCAAAATCCATAAACTTGGGCGACAAAATCGCCCGCACATTTTTCATAATATCTTACCCGCGATTTTTGACGGATAACTGGTTTTCCCCAATAATCAATTTGGACAAGGTTTTTGATATTTCAATTTTCATCCACCCAATTGATACATCTTTGATGTTGCGACAATTCCAGAAAAAAGTCGCGGAAGTGCAAAGCCAAATAAGTGTGCGGGAAACAAAAGGGATGGTGCGCGACCCGATGCTGGACACCTCTTACCAAGATCTGGAAAGGCTTCGCGACAGCTTGATTCAGGCGCAAGAAAAAATGTTTGATGTGGGTATTTATATAACTATCTATGCTGATAACGACTTGGAATTATTCAAAACGGAAAATGAAATAAAATCAATGCTGGAATCAAAACTGATCTACATCAAACCGGCACTTTTTCAGCAGGAAGACGGCTTCAAGAGCGTGATCCCGACCAACACTGATTTGCTGAATATCCACCAGAAATTAAATTCGGAACCGCTTTCCAGCGTTTTCCCATTCATCTCTTTTGATCTTACCTCCGATAAAGGAATACTTTACGGCATCAACCGGCACAATTCAAGTTTGGTCATTTTTGACAGATTTTCTCTGGAGAATTATAACTCGGTGACATTTGCCAAGGCTGGTTCGGGCAAATCATACGCGGCAAAATTGGAAATTCTTCGATCTTTAATGTTTGACACGGATGTGATAGTCATCGATCCGGAACGAGAATATGAATTCTTGTCGGAAGCGGTGGGTGGACGATATTTTAACATTTCACTTTCTTCCGATCACCATATCAATCCTTTTGATCTGCCAATACCGCGCGAAGACGAAACAGCCGAAGACGTTTTGCGCTCAAACATTATCAACTTAGTCGGACTTTTCCGATTGATGTTGGGAGGACTCACGCCCGAGGAAGATTCAATGGTGGATCGAGCCATTTCCGAAACTTATGCCATCAAGGATATTACTCCGGAATCAGATTTTTCCAATATTAAGCCTCCGCTTCTTTCAGATTTTGAAATGGTGCTGGGAGGAATGGAAGGAAGCGATTCGGTTGTGCAACGTTTGGTAAAATACACAAAGGGCTCTTGGGCAACCTTTTTAAATAGGCCAAGCAATGTGGATATCAACAAAAAGTTTATCGTTTTTTCAGTTCGCGATATGGAAGATGAATTAAAACCGGTCGCAATGTATATAATTATGCATTACATCTGGAATGCGATACGGAAAAATCTAAAAAAACGTTTATTGGTTGTTGATGAAGCTTGGTGGATGATGAAATCTGAAGACACCGCTTCTTTCCTTTATTCTATCGCCAAAAGAGGCAGAAAATATTATTTAGGCCTTTCCACGATCACCCAAGACGCGGCTGATTTTATGAATTCTCCTTATGGCGTGCCGATAATCACCAACTCTTCCATCCAACTCCTCTTGAAACAGTCGCCTACCACGATTGATATTTTGCAAAAAAGTTTTAATTTGACTGATGAAGAAAAATATCTTCTTTTGGAATCCGGCATCGGGGAAGGCATATTTTTCGCGGGCTTAAAACATGTTGCCATAAAAATAATCGCCTCTTATACGGAAGACCAGATTATAACCTCTGATCCTTCGCAAATATTATCTAATAGAAAAGCGAAAGAAGAACAAGAAATGGCAGAGATGAAAAGTTAGTCATCAACTTAAAAGTGCAAAGTTGTAAAGTGAATATGATATAATTAAACTATGAGGTTAAAATTCTTATCGTTATATTTGATTGCAACATTCGCGTTATTGGGGGTAATTCTCATGCCCCAAACAGGCACTGCCCAATCTAGCGGCATCTTGGTTAACATCGCACCTCCCAGCCCAGCTCCATATGAAAACACCAGTATTACTTTGAAAAGTTATGAGTATAATCTGGATACTGTTTTGATCGCTTGGTCGGTGGATGGTAAAAGTGTTTCGTCCGGGATCGGAAAAAAATCTTTTTCTGTAAACGCTCCCGGCGCCGGCTTGGAAACAAGCGTCAGCGCCACGCTATCTCTGCCAGATGGAGTAGTGGAAAAAAAAATAACAATCAAGCCGACCATTATGGTATTGCTTTGGCAAGCGAACGATTCTTATGTCCCGCCATTTTATAAAGGCAAGGCTTTGCCGACACCCGACAGCGAAGTAAAAGTGATCGCGATGCCCGAAATAAGAGCTGGTTCTGGCTTAGTTGATCCACAAAATATGACTTATTCTTGGAAAAAAGATTATACCAACAATGTGGACGGCTCAGGTTATGGTAAAAACTTTTTTCTTTACATTAATGATTATTTGGACGATTCAAATAATATATCGGTGGCAGTTTCAACCGTGGATCAGAACTATTCAAGCCAGGCAAACATAGATATAGGAACGACGCAGCCGAAAATACTGTTCTACAAAAACGACAATATATTCGGAACTCTTTGGAATATGGCGCTGACCGATACCTATAAAATACAAGGAGAGGGGATAGTGGAGGCGGTGCCTTATTTTATCTCGCCAAAAGAAATCCAAAATCCGACGTTAATATGGAGCTGGTCTATTAACGATAGCCCAGTAAGCTTAACAAGCTTCAAAAAAAATTTAATGCCGCTTCAAGTAGAAGCGGGAACACACGGGACATCTAAACTAGGGCTTAGTATTGAAAATCAAGACAAAATTTTTCAGACAACCAACAAGGAAATAAATATAGAATTCTAATTTTTTATGAAAAATGTAAATAAAAATTATGCCTTCATAGATGCTCAAAATGTTCATTTAGGTATTTTGGAGTTCGGTTGGAAAATTGATTGGAAGAAATTTAGAATTTGGCTTAGAAATAAATTCGGCATTGAAAAAGCTTTAATATTTATCGGATATAATAAAGGCAATGAAAGTCTCTACGCTTTTTTACAACATGCCGGATTTGTCTGCATTTTCAAACCAACTCTTGCATACAAAGATGGAACGGTGAAAGGCAACTGTGATGCAGAACTAGTTTTACATTCTGCCGCTATTGAATTTGAAAATTATAATAAAGCTGTTATAGTTTCAGGTGATGGCGATTTTGCCTGCTTAATAGAATTTTTACAAGAAAAAAATAAACTTGAAATGCTTGTCGTGCCAAACGAAAATAAATACTCCGCCTTGTTAAAAAGATTCAACACATCGAAGAAAAAATTTATTTTATTTCTTAACAGAGAAAGAACGAAAATAGAATATAGTCCCACAAATGAAAAGGGCGCATAAAGCATAAAGCCATATGCAGCCTTCTCGTGATGATGCAACCATTATACACCAGTATGAAAATAAAAGTCAAGCAAATGAAATAAGTATAGAATTCTAAGTAGTTATAAAGTTTATAAAGTAAAAATGCAAAGAAAAATAATATTATACATTTTAATACTCATTATGTTGGTTGGACTGTTTAGCCCGCTAGCGCAGATACATGCACGAACTCTGACACAAGCAGAACAACAACAAATAACTTCTCAGCAGGCAATATTAGATTCAACTAAAGCAGAATATGTTAGTTTGGGTAATGCATCAGGGGGAACAGCGGCACAACAAAAGGCGCGCACTCAAAGATATAATGAACTACAAACAATAAGGGATGCTGCTACTGCAAAGATAAATTACATACAGAACATGGCTAAAAAAGACTTACGGCCGGAAACAATACAGCAAAATCTCAATCCTAAATCAGCAACTCCTGCTCCAACACCTGCAAT
Organism: uncultured Candidatus Saccharibacteria bacterium; assembly: GCA_964554645.1. GTDB lineage: Bacteria > Patescibacteriota > Minisyncoccia > Phycocordibacterales > UBA9973 > UBA9973. The sequence continues at coordinate 42,130 of CAZKPK010000004.1, forward strand.
AACTCCCTCAAACACGAATTATCAGCTTTTAGCTCCGCTACCCGACCCCAATAAATCAAATGAATTAGTCAGGGAGTTTGATACCGCGGGGGGGCTAGGTAAATATTTAAACCAAATAATAAAAATTTTTATTGGCTTAGCTGCGGTTTTGTCGGTAGTGATGATTGTGGTGGGCGGACTGGAATATATGACCAGTGAATTACCGGGGTTAAAAAGCGAAGGCAAGGAAAGAATAATCCATGCAATTTTAGGACTCCTAATTGCCCTCGGCGCTTACGCGCTTCTTTTTACCATAAATCCCGACCTGCTTAAATCTGATGTAGATAAAAAGATAGCGCCTACAACCGTTACTCCGCCTGCAACCGCTAAGCCTGCAGTTACAACGCCTTCATTACAACCAGTTGTTTCACCACCTGTTATTCCATAATAAATTTTACCTGTCCCGTAACTAAATTTTAGATTAAAAAAATATTAAATAAATATAAAAATAGGATATAATAAGTTAAATAAATAATGATAATTATAAATAAATTTTAGTACTGGGATGCCAAAAAGAAATTTCATACTTTTAATAATAATCTTGAGTTTAGTAATAATAGCGGTCTTTGGATTTTTATATTTTCAAAAAGAGCCGAAGGTTCCGGAAGACAGCAGTGTGGGCATAAATTTTATTTCGCAATTCAATCCATTCGCAACCAAACTAAAACCTCCGGCGGTAATCCCTCCAGCTGATATCTCAAATCAGTCTCCCCCTGAAACAGTGGGAGAAAAACTAACCAAGGTTTCCAGTATGCCTGTAGCGGGATTTATAGTATTTGTAAAGGAAAGATTAAAAGATGAAGGGACTGAATTTGCGCCGGCTTTAAGATATGCAGAAAAAGCGAGTGGGAACATCTATCAGACTTTTGCGGATAAAATAGAAGAACAAAAGTTCTCAAAAACTTTAATTCCTAAAGTGCACGACGCATATTTTGGCAATCGCGGGGAGTCTGTGGTTATGCGATATTTAAAGGAGGACGGGAAAACCATCGAAACTTTTGCTGGCGCTCTGCCAAAGGAATTGTTGGGGGGGGAGATAATAGGAAACAATGAAATTAAAGGGTCTTTCCTGCCCAACAATGTAAAGGACCTAAGCGTATCACCTGATGGCTCAAAAATATTCTATTTGTTTATTAGCGGGGAGAATATGGTGGGTACGATTTTAAACTTAGCAAACAATAAAAAAGTTCAGGTGTTCGATTCTCCTTTTACCGAGTGGCTGTCGCTCTGGCCGGCTAAAAATATCATCACTTTCACAACGAAGCCTTCTGCGAACATTCCCGGATATATGTATAGCGCTGATGCAGCTGGAAAAAATTTGACTAAAGTATTGGGTGATATAAATGGACTAACCACGCTTATGAGCCCAAATGGAAAATTGGTTCTTTCTGGTGACAACAATCTTTCATCATATATCTATCATCTGGACAGCAGAAATTCGGACCCGTTGGGAGTAAAGACTCTGCCCGAAAAGTGCGTCTGGAGTAAAATGAGCGACGTTGCTTACTGCGCCGTGCCAAAATCAATCAACCCGGGCGAATATCCAGATGTCTGGTATCGGGGAGAAATGTCTTTCAGCGATCAATTTTGGAAAATAGATATTAAAACCGGAAATGCGACCCTGTTGTTGGATCCGGTTGCTAGCGCGGGGGGAGAAGAAATTGATGGCATAAAGCTTGCCCTAGATGAAAACGAAAATTACTTATTTTTTGTGAATAAAAAAGATTCTTTCCTTTGGAAACTGGAACTCAAATAAAATTTCCCTCTTGAGGGGTGACCCGATGGTCATCGGGTCGGGGTGGATACACCTCACCCCAGCCCTCTCCTGAAAGGAGAGGGGGAATTCATCCACCTCCCCCTCAAGGGCACTCCTCAAGAGGAGAATTAAATGCCCCCCACGTACTTAATCACCACTCGACGAGTGTGCCCTATGCCCATTGATTCAGTTTTCAGATCGGTTGCATTAGATAAAAACTCATGCACAATTCGGCGCTCGAAAGCCGACATTGGATTAACTTCTATGCTGGATTTAAAATATCTAGCTCGTTCTCCCATCATGTGAGCTATGGCGCGGATATTTTCTACATGCTTTTTCTGAAAACCATTTATATCAATTAAAATATTATTATCCCCAAAGACGGTCATCGGGGAATCCCCGATGACCGTCTTTGGGGTTCTGTTTTCAATAACTCTGCGCACAAGGTGGTTTAACGCATAAAGCGCCTCACCATCATGTCCAATAAAAAAATGCGGTTCACTAACCTCAACGGAAAACCAGGTGTTGCTTGGACCATCTTCCGTAATAATAATTTTGGTTGTTGCTATTCCGGTTTTTTCAATTAATTCTTTTATTAAATTTTGGATTTCTTCTTTTTTCATAAAATCATTTAATTACAACCTTGAAATTTTTTTCCTTTTTGACATAAATTTGCTGACCCACCATAAACAAATTGCTGGTGATCCAATAGAGCGCAACTGCTCCGGAAATACTGTAAGCGATGAAAGCGACAACAAATGGGAAAATATATTTCATCTGCATGTGCATACTTTTGGCAAAACTTTCTGAAAAAGAGACGATGGAACCGTTCGCATTTTTTGAAGAGGTGGAAGGTTTTGGCATAAAATGCGCCTGCAAATATTGAGACACTCCCGCCAGAATTGCCAAAACCAGGCTTTTCTTGCCTATATCAAGAACTCCCAAGAAAATCATATTTATCTGTTCGGGAGTATGGACAAAAGAATAAAGTAAATCATTTTGGAAATTTATTCCTTTAAAAAAGACATAATATAGGGCAAAAATTATAGGAATCTGGATTAAAACCAAAAGACATCCGGAAAAAGGATTCACCTTATGTTTTTTGTAAAGCTCAAAAGTTTGCCTTGCCTGTTCTTCTTTGCTTGCTCCGCTTGCCTTGATTTTATTAAGTTCAGGAGCAAGGATATTCATTTCGGCCTGACTTTCAATGGATTTTTGGGATAAGGGCAAGAGGATTAACTTGACTAAAATGGTAAGAACAACAACCGCAACACCAACATCCCCGCCAGGAACGATAGAAACTAAAAAAGCCAACGCGTTTATTAATGGCTCATACAAAAGGGTATTCCAAATATAACTGAACATCCTTTTATCTTACCCTGAAGTAAAATTTTTAGCAAAATTTACTACGGGGCAAGTATTAAAATATGATTACCTAATTTAATGGGTCTAGATGATTTTTCTGCCACGGATGACAGCGCAGAATGCGAAAAAAACCCAAATAAGCGCCTTTTAAAACTCCATATTTTTCTACCGCCTGTTTTGTATATTCAGAACAAGAAGGATAAAAAACGCAACTTGGTTTTATAAAAACAGAAATATGCTTCTGGTAAAAATTAATTAATTTTATTGAGTATATTCTTAATTTCATTTTCAATCACTAAAATATCTCCCTGATATTTTTTAAAAACAAAAACACCAAGAAGGCTGGAAGGGGATTTATTAATGTGTTTTTCTAGCGCTTTGTATCCGCAACGCCTCAGGTAATTTCGCTTTACGGCACTTTTAGCAACACTCTTCGGCGCGATAAAAGAAATTTTTATTTCTCTACTATTATTTTTAAAATATCTAAAATTTAAACTGGGGGAATTGATAAATTTCCCTAGTTTAAACAAAGAATCTATATCTTTTTTGTTGGCTCTGTTTTTTTTAGAAAGCATACTAAACAGATAATTTTTTTCTCCCTTTTCTTCTCCTCCTTCTTAGCGCAATCTTCCCTGTCTTAATTCTGGATCTGACCAAAAACCCGTGGGTCCTGGCTCTCTTTCTTTTTTTTGGTTGATATGTAAATGACATACAACGTAGTTTATAACATTCGAAGGTAGAAATCAATTCACCGTTCTAGCTCATTAAAACTGTTACCAACAAAGGAGTGGATAGCTCATAAATAGG
>CAZKPK010000005.1:0-17539 GCA_964554645.1 uncultured Candidatus Saccharibacteria bacterium
CTATTTATGAGCTATCCACTCCTTTGTTGGTAACAGTTTTAATGAGCTAGAACGCACTCTTGACTTTATAGTCAAAGTATGCTATCCTCATTAAGAAATTAACGCACCCTATTGGCAAAAAAGTCCTTTGAAAATTACACATACTTGTGTTTTTACACAACCTTTCATCGCATGTGAAAGATCTTTCCACTGTGTGGTGGAAAGGTGTTTGTGGTTATTGGAGGATTGCGGAAAACAGACAAATTATGAAAAACAAACCAAACCATGGCTTCACGCTCATCGAGCTCTTGGTAGTCATCGCCATCATCGGCATTCTCGCCAGCCTGCTCCTGCCCACATTGGCTCGGGCAAAACACAAAGCACGCAATATAATCTGCGTGAACAATCAGCGGCAGGCTTTGATTCAATACCAAGACCTACTAACCGACGACCCAAGTGGTCTGTCGTGGACCGAACAAAAAATGGATGCGGCTGGAAACATTCATGTTTCGTGGAATCCAAAGGATCACTATGCCCCGATCTATCTTTGCCCTGAAACATCAAAAGGAAAAAAGATTGACTGGGGAATAAACATCTACAGTGTGGGTAATATAGAAAGGGCCTTACACTGGCAATTAGGAGTTGGGGAAGAATACAACAGTAGTTACGCATTTAGTTGGGCATGGGTGGTGGGACTCCCGCTCACACATTCTGGTTCGCTGGAATCAAGAATAGAAAAGCCGACAGAAACGCCATTTATTGTGGACGGCAAAGAATGGTATGTGGACGGTGACCCTAATGACTTACCAGCCACAGACCTATACAACGGCACCAGGAGTCTTTTTATGGGCAATACGGATATGGCATCAATCAACCTTCCACGCCACGGCAACCGTCCTACGAGCATCCCGCGCAATTGGCCGGAAAACAAACCACTGCCAGGCGCGGTGAATGTTGGCTTTTTCGACGGTCACGTCAAGACCACTAGGCTTGACGATCTCTGGTTCCTTAAGTGGCATCCAGAGTACGAGCCACCTACTAAAAGACCGGGTTTATAAAATCGGCCCCTGGAGGTCAATCAATCGAATCAATCGAAACCCTGCGCGCGTCCCTGAAAAGACGCCGCGGGTTTTCTTTTTTCTTGATTATCTAATCTGAAACAATTTCTTAACGTATAATTCTCTCTTTTGTAATTCTAATCATTTTTGATGAAATTCCTAGAAAAATTTACAAGATAAGAATATGATACTTCCGACTCGGTTAAGAATTCTCTAATCTTATTAAATCTTAAATCAAGATATTCATGAGCCAAAATATTTCTAATTTTGGCAAATTTAATTTGATCTTTCTTTAATCTTTATAAAGTCATCCATAAAATCTCTGTAGTAGTTTGCTGCTTCGTTTATAACATTTGAAAATCGCGCAAAGTATTTTGGGTCCTTCATTATAAGTACTTTACCGTCTTTAATTATAGAATCTACTAGTGTTGAAGATGCTTTATTTAAAACAACCAGATCCGTTTTTATTTCCAATATTTTCTCAATTTCAGACCATAATTCATCCTCGCCTTCATAATTTTTTTCCTCCTCATATTTCACCTCATTATTTTTTGACTTAAAATAGACTGCTATATCAATAAATGTTATATCACGTACCTAGTTTTTATTTTATAAATTCTTTTCCGCCCATATATTTTCGCAAAACTTCCGGAATTTTTACGGAGCCGTCGGCTTGCTGATAATTTTCAATAATAGCAATTAACATTCTTCCCATCGCGCAAGCGGTGGCATCATTCATATGCACGAGCTCTATTTTCCCATCAGCGCGTTTTACTCTGGTATTCAATCTCCGCGACTGAAAACTTGTCATTAAATCTGCTGTATGCGTTTCCCTGTAAGTATTTTGGCCCGGCATCCAGGTGTTTATATCTATCTGCCGGTAATCAGGCTTTCCCATATCTCCGGAACAAATGGCCACAACCTGATAAGGAAGATTCAACGCCTGCAGAAAATATTCTTGAATCGCGATAAAAAATTCCTGTTCTTGGATAGAAGTTTCCGGCAGGCAGAAACTTTCCATTTCAAGCTTTTCAAATTGATGCATTCTCAAAATGCCTTTCACATCTTTGCCGTGGCTTCCCGCCTCGCGCCGAAAAGCCGGAGAATATCCGACATAACGCACCGGCATTTTTTTCTCGTCTAAAATTTTATTCATATGCATCGGCCCAAGCGTATGCTCGGCGCTGCCGATGAGATACATATCATCAACTTCCAGATGATATTTATCTTCTCTCGGATCTAATCTGGCCATTTTTAAATAAGCATTCGGCCTAACCATAAACGGAGGTATTACTGGTATGAAAGGTTTTGTATCCACATTTATATTTTTTTCTTTCACTATTTTTTTTAAAGTTTCTGGATTAGTAAGCATTTCAAGCAAAAAATTAACCAGAGCGAACTGCAACAGAACCAGATCGCCTTTAAGGTAAGTGAATCTTGTCCCCGAAACTTCCGCGGCAGTTTCATTATCCAAAACATCTAAATTTTTTCCAATCTCGTAATGTTCTTTAGGCGCAAAATCAAATTTCGGTTTTTCTCCCCAACTCCTTATGGCAACATTGCCGGATTCATCCGGTCCTTCAGGCGTATCGGGAGACGGCATATTCGGTATCTGTAGCATTAAAGCCTGCCACTCCCCTATAGTTTTTTTTAATTTTTCTTCTTTTGCCTTTATATCTTCCTTAACATTGCGCATCTCTTCAATGAGCTGAATTTTTAACGCGGGATCCTGATCGCGAACTATGTCATTGGAAACCCTGTTCACTTCCGCCCGGAGGTCTTCCACTTCTTTGAGTTCTTTCAAGCGCTGATCGTCAAGAGCAATTAGTTTTTCAATATCAATATCCACCCGCTTTTTCTTGGCGCCCTCCAGCACTATTTCTTTATTTTCGCGAATGAATTTTATGTCTAGCATAAATTAGGTTCTAGGTTCTAGGTTATAGTTTCTAGAGCTTAGATTCTAGCATTATACATTAGGACTGATATAATTACAAAGTGGAAATAAAAAAACTGCCAAAAAGTAAATTTCCGAAAGCGCTTTTGGAGATACCTCAGCCTCCCGAGAATCTTTGGATAATCGGCGAATTGCCTAAAGAAAATTTAATTCATCTTTGTGTGGTCGGTTCGCGCAAATTTACCTCTTACGGGCGCGAGGCTTGTGAAAAAATAATCGCTAGTCTGAAAGGTTACCCGATCGTGATAGTCTCCGGCTTTGCCATGGGAATAGATACCATTGCCCATAAAAAAGCGATGCAAATGGGACTCCAAACCATCGTGTTTCCCGGTTCCGGACTTGCCGAAGAGGCGATGTATCCAAGAACGAATGTGCGGATAATGAATGAAATAGTTCAAAGCGGCGGATGTTTGATTTCTGAATTTGAACCAGATTTCAAAGCGACTCAATGGAGTTTCCCGATGCGCAATAGACTGATGGCAGGAATTTCCAAAGCGGTGCTCATCATAGAAGCGGAAGAAAAATCCGGCACTTTAATTACCGCCCGCCTGACGACCGAATATAATAGAGATTTATTGGTTGTCCCGGGATCGATTTTTTCTGCTAATTCCAAAGGCACAAATAGATTGTTACGCCAAGGCGCTACGCCCGTCACTTGCGCTGAAGATGTTTTGGAAGCGCTTGGTTTTGAGCAAGAAAAAAAAGAAGAAAAACAAGCAAGGCTTTTTGAAGATTTATCGTTAGAAGAGAAAAAAGTCGTGGATTTGCTTCGCGAACCGATTCCAAGAGATGATTTAATTCGAGCGATGAAAATGCCTATCTCGACAGCCAATGCGCTTTTATCTGTAATGGAAATCAAAGGACTGATTAAAGAAGAAATGGGTGAGATTAGACTGGCGTAAATTTGCATTACAAAACTATTTCGTGTAATACTGTGTGGAATGAAATTATTAATTGTTGAGTCTCCATCAAAAGCAAAAACTATTGAGAAATACTTGTCTGCTAATTCAGGAACGGACCGAGATCATTTTACCGTGCGCGCATCGATCGGGCATATTCGCGATTTGCCGAAATCAAATAAAAAAGCAATCGATATTGAAGGCGGTTTTATTCCGCATTATGAAATTTCTAAAGGCAAAGAAAAAATTGTGCATGAACTGCAAGGACTAGCCGAAAAAGCGAAAGAAATAATCTTGGCAACCGATCCCGACCGCGAGGGCGAGGCGATTGCCTGGCATATTGAAACACTCTTGAAACAAGCTAAGAAAGTAAAAGCCCCGATAGAAAGAGTAACTTTTCATGAAATAACAAAAGAAGCCGTAGAAGAAGCATTGCAACACCCGAGAAAGATAGACACAGCGCTACGTAAAGCCCAAGAGGCTCGCAGAGTTTTAGACAGACTGGTGGGTTACGATCTTTCCGGGCTTATTTGGAAAAAAGTCCGCTACGGACTTTCGGCTGGCCGTGTTCAATCTCCCGCGCTTCGAATAATAATGGAACGCGAACGTGAAATTCGCGCTTTTATTCCAGAAAAATATTGGAGAATATTCGGATTATTTGAAACCCTTAAAAAAGAAAAAATAACTTTGGAGTGTTCGGAAGAGCCGCGAGATCAAAAGTTTGTTAAAAAAATAATGGAAGTGGGAAAAAACGGCGATTGGATAGTAAAAGAAGTGAAAGAATCGGAGCAAAAACGCTCTCCGCGCGCGCCCTTTACCACTTCTACCTTGCAACAAACCGCCAGCTCGCGCCTAGGTTATTCCCCTTCGCGCACGATGCAGATAGCCCAAAAACTTTATGAAGCCGGACACATCACCTATATGCGAACCGACAGCACGAATTTATCCGCAATTGCCCAAGCTCAAATTATTTCGTTTGTCAAAAATAAATACGGCGAGGAGTATGCGCAAGCAAGAATTTATAAAACTAAGTCCAAAAATGCCCAAGAGGCTCACGAAGCAATAAGACCCACGCATATAGATAAACTTGTTGCCGGCAGTGAAGACCAAGACAGACTATATAGATTAATCTGGGAACGCGCCATATCTTCGCAGATGACAGATGCAAAACTGTTGAAAACAAAAATTAGCGCCAATGTTTCTTCTTCCTCCCCTGCGAAGGGGAGGACTGAGGAGGGGTCTATTCCGGATTTCACCGCTAATGGCTCTCGTTTGCTTTTTCCGGGCTGGCTAAAAGTGGACGGCGATGCAGGCAACGGCAATGTAGAGTTGCCTATGTGTAAAATCGGGGAAAAATTAAAATTGCTTGATTTAATAAATGAAGAAAAATTTACCGAACCACCCAGCCGATACAGCGAAGCGGGCTTGATTAAAGAACTGGAAAGCCGAGGGATTGGCCGGCCGTCCACTTATGCATCCATTATGAAAACAATCGAGGAAAGAGGTTATGTCAATAAAGAAGGCAAAACGTTGTTTCCGACAGATGTCGGCGAAGTTGTGTCGGATTTTTTAGAAAAACATTTCGCTAATTATATTTCCGATACTTTCACCGCGGAAATGGAAGACGAACTTGATGAAATTTCCAGAGGCGAGCGCGAATATGAAAAAACGCTTGAAGATTTTTACGGGCCTTTTTTAAAAGATGTCCAGTCAAAAGAAAAATTAGAAAAAGCCACGAACTTAGGCGATGCTCCAGAAAATATAAAATGTCCAAAATGCGGATCAGGAATGATTATAAAACTTTCCCGCGGAGGTAAATTTTATTCTTGTTCTAAATATCCAGATTGCGATGGAGCTTTAATGCTTGATGGTGTAGAATTAAGGGGTCCGGAAGAAACTGGGGAAAATTGTCCAGAGTGTAGCGGAAAACTTGTCATCCGAGAACGGCGCGATGGCACAGGCACTTTTGTTTCCTGTTCGCGCTATCCAAAGTGTAAATTTATTAAAAAGGATGAAGCGGAAGAAGCAAAGAAGAAAACAGGAATAACTTGTCCCGAATGTTTTAAAAAAAGCCTCCCCGCCGACCGGCGGGGAGATATTTCCGAGCGGCGCGGAAGATTTGGAATTTTTTATTCCTGCTCTAATTACCCGGATTGTAAATTTGCAATTAAGGCAAAACCTACCGGAAATATCTGTAAAAAATGCGGCAGTTTGATGATGGAAGGCACGAAGACTATTCCCGAACGCTGTAGTGATAATAAATGTCCAAATTATCGTCCAGACAAATTAAATAAAATGCAATAACCTTGCAATATAAAGTTATCTAATGTAGAGTGGAGAAAATGAGATAGTAGATTAATTACTATGTGTAATATGTATCGAGATATGGAAGAAATAGTAAAAGCATTCGAAGGGAAACCGGTAAAATTCGTACAAGGTAGAAATTATGTAATTAACTCAATTTGTGATCATGAGCCAGAAACAAGTTATGCGCTCCTGCAAGAAGTTGTAGAAAATCTTTCTAAATTAACTGATTTTTCGCAAGCTGATAAAATAGTTGGAGAAGAAGATCGTGGCGGATATATTGCGGCCTTATTGGCATATGCAAATAAAAAATCACTAGCCTTGGTAAAATGGTATCCTACTGATGTTAAGAAAGATCTAGGGGTTGAATTTGAAAATGCTTTTACAAAAGGGAATATGTATTTGTATGGTGTGAAAAAATCCGATCGTGTAATTGTCGTTGAGGATATGGTTGACTCTGGAGGAACTATTATTGCTATGATAAAACTTTTAAAAAAAATAGGTGCGGAGATCATGGATGTTATTGTTATTGCAGAAAAGGAAGAATATAAAGGTATAAATAGAATTAAGAATGAAACAGGTGTTGATGTTAAATTTCTTTTAAAATTTTCGTCAAATGGTAATAGTTCAAAAGTGACATGGGTAAAAAATAAGGAGTAATTTTCTTATGATTAAGGTTCCATTGCAACTCATTCTCGAGAAAGAAATAATGAATAATCAGATAAAAAGGGTGCTTTTTTACCACAATACGGATCGGTGGTATTTTGGCGATCTTTTAAGACATTCTTACTGGATTGAATTATTAGGTAAAGTAAACAGGCATTTAACCGTTGCTACAAATAAAAATTTTTTAAGCATTTTTGAAAATCATCCCCTGATTGAAAAACTTACGCCGGTTAATGAAATAATAGAAGAAGATTTTTTAAAATTCGATCTTGTAATTATTCCATCGAGTTTTTCACCTACCTATTATTCGCCTTTTATTAAATATGGCATCTATTCTTATAATGCAGCGCTTGAATACACTAGATATGGAATCTTGATTCAAAAAATTAAAAAACACAATTTAAATTATTTTGATCTTGCCAAACATAAATTTGGCCAAACTTATTTGCCTGACGGCAAATATTTGAGGCTTTATTTGACGCCTCGAGAAAAATTGGAAGCGATAAAAATGCTACAAAAAATCTTTCCTAAAAGACAAAAAATTATAATCTTTAATCCGACTTCCTCAAATGCTTTTACCAGAGAAACCAATATAAAAAAGGAAGTTTTAAATTCATTAACTAAAAGAGATTACGTAAATATTTTAAAAAATCTTCTTCTAGAATTTCCTAAATATCATATTTTAATTGCTTCATCTCTTAAACCAAATGACCAAGCTAATTTTGAATTAATAAAAAAATTATACAAACTTGTTCCATCAAAAAGAATTCAGGCGATAACTTCCATCACCACTCTGGAAGATGGATTTTCGTTTCGGAAATTTGCTTCGATTCTTTCTAATCAAAAAGTGATAGCGATGCTAGGTAGCGGAACAGGAACGAATACACATTTCGCAGCGATGTGTGATTTACCCTCTATGTCTATCGAAAGATCTGCCAATAAGGATATAGTAAATAATTGGAAAAATAAAGATTTATTTAAAATGGGTTCATTTAGATGGAGAAATCCGGAACTTTCTACTGCTATTTGTGTATTTAATTCATCTAAAAAGAACGAAGATAATTTTAAAAAAATTATCTATTCGTTCCAATTACATCTATTGATGGTAGATGGTAAATGGCAGAACTTTTTTTATAAGAAAAATATTAAGACTATAATTATAGCAGCAAAAAAAATTCTTTTTCTACTTGAATCAAGAAAAATCACTCAAATCTTGTCAGAATTGAATGTTATAAGAAATAGTTTCAAAAATTATGTCGCAAAAGATTTTTATTTCAATTTTTCTGACGAAAGAAAATTTCTAAGCATTTCTAATATTAGTGTTAGGACTAAAAATTTATTTGAATTAATTATTTATGGAACAACAAGCGAAAACGACCAAAATATTTCTTTTTTAGACAGAAAACTTCTTTCTGAACTTATAAAAAATTCTAATTTTTATAAATTGCTTATGTGTATAAATGGAGAACCAGTAAAAAGAGATACAAAGAAAAATGACAGATCAGAATTTATTACGATAAATATAATAAAAAAAATTAGAGTTGGAATTTCTTTGTCAAAAGAAGAACTAAAAAAAATAGGTTTTCATTCGGAAAATAAGTTTCATAAATGGATTACTAAAAGTGTCTCGAAATATATCAATTCCATCATTAAATCTTATAAGCAAAACAAAAAACATCAAATAAAAGGTTCTTGGCAACAGAGAGTTTATATTAATTCAAAATTAAATCCCGTTTTAAAAATTATAGATCCAAATAAGAAAAGTATTTATATTACAAAAGAAGATACTATCAAAAGTCTTTGTCTCGCAAATTTAAGCGCGGGAGGGCTTATTCCCCATCAGAGTGAATTAAGAAAATACTCTCGAGAATATGCACATCTTTCTCAACAAGTTACTCCTTTAATATTATCTCGAGTACCCGCTCAAGATATTTTAAATAAAAAAATTTTTAACTCTACGGCCATTGATCAATCCAAACTTCCTCTTGGATGTATTGACGAATTAATCAATATTTTTATAGAACTCGCCAAACGCGGTATTTATAATTTTGATTGTAAATTTACCGATATGGGTATTGATAAATTTGGGATATTTTATACGCTTGACTCCGGCTCTTTTAAAAAAAGGGGGTCAATTACACCTAACCATCTTTTAATAAAAGATTTTATGCACTTAGGAATTAATGAATTAGCGCGAAATCGATTCCTATTTAATAAATTTAAAAACAGTTCAGAGCTTATTAAGTATTACGATAAACAAATAAAACAAAAATTAAATATCGATCTTTCTTCTTTTCCCCTGACATGGAAATGGGGAGATCATGCTGATCTAAAAATAAAACCCGCTGCGCAAAAATTAAAAAATACTCTTTTGCTTTTTAAAAGAAAACCTCTAAAACCAACATATCCTTTAGTTAATAGTGATCTTCAAAAAATTATTGCAAATCTAATTCAGAATCGTTATCGTGGTTTAAATGAGTGGGTTAATTAAGTGTAGTCTAACGATTTTTTTTATAATATTTGTTGAAGATCTACCTTTAACTAATGGCGCAAAAACAAACTTGGTTCCGACCTCCTTAAGTATATGCCTTTCAATAATTTGCTTAATGGTTCTATCCCCTCCTTTTACATGGATATGCGGTTTTAATTTTTTTAGCCAAGAAACTGGATCTTTTTCCTCAAAAATAAAAACATAGTCCACGCTTTTAAGAGAAGCAACTATTAAAGCCCGCTCAAGCTCCGGGACAACTGGACGATTTTTGCCCTTATAGACTCTGATTGATGCATCGGAATTTACCCCAACAATCAAAACATCACCAAGTGATCTGGCAAATTCAAGATTACGTATATGGCCGATATGAAGAATATCAAAACTGCCGTTAGTGGTAACTATTTTTAAGCCTTCTTTTTTTAACTTTTCAACAATTTTAACTATATTATTTATAGAGATAACACCTCTTTTATATCTTTTTCTGCTGTATATTTGATTTACCATAAAATTTACGCTAGAGTAATATTCTTGATAATAACATAAAAATTATATTATCGCGTACGGTTTAATTGAATAAAGATAAATTCATAGTATAATAACATTATGCAAAGCATAGAAGAATTATTTAATATGAGAGATCAATTATTCAATGAAAAGGAAAAAACACTCTTAAAAAAGGCATACGATTTTGCGAAAAAAGCTCACGGAGATCAAAAACGCAATTCTGGTGAACCGTTTTTTTGTCATGCTTTTGAAACAGCCAAAAATCTAACAAAATTTGGCATGGATGCACAAACCATTGCTGGTGGCCTTTTGCACGATGTCTTAGAAGATACAAAAATAACTAAAAAAGGATTAGAGGAAGAGTTTGGTCCCGAAGTGCTTTTTTTAGTGGATGGTGTGACAAATTTGGGAACTTTAAAATACCGAGGATATGAAAGATACGTGGAGAGTTTGCGTAAATTTTTTATGGCTATGGCTAATGATCTGCGGGTAGTAATCATTAAATTTGCTGACCGACTACATAATTTACGCACTTTGCAATATTTACGAGAGGATAAAAGAAGAAGAATTGCGATAGAATCTATAGAAGTTTATGCGCCACTCGCCGATCGTCTGGGAATGGGTAAGCTTAAGAGTGAATTGGAAGACGCCGCTTTCCCGCATGCATATCCGAAAGAATATGCGCAAATGGAAGAAATAATAAAAGAAAAAAGAGATTTATATCAAAGAAACTTGTTTGAAGTGCAAAAAGATCTAGAAAAAGAATTAAATAAAAATAGAATCAAAATAGTTGAAATTAGTCATAGAATAAAACATAAATACAGTTTATGGAAAAAACTTATAAAGCGCGAAATGGATATACAAAAAGTATATGATGTGGTCGCTCTGCGCGTAATGGTAGAAAATGTAGAAGAGTGTTATAAAGTGCTAGGAATCATACATTCTATTTGGAATCCCCTGCCCGGCAGAATTAAAGATTATATTGCGCTTCCAAAACCAAACGGCTACCGGTCTATTCATACCACTATTTTCACTGGTTCAAGCGAAGTCGCGGAAATTCAAATAAGAACAAGAGAGATGAATACTGAAGCGGCTTACGGAGTCGCCGCGCACTTTGCTTATAAAGAACAACAAGGCAGTGAAAAAATCAAGAACGATAAATTAAAGTTAAAATGGATTGAGGAATTAAAAGGGCTAAATTATGCGCCGGATGAACCAAAAATTTTTCTAGAACACTTAAAAATGGATTTTTTCAGTAATCGTATCTTTATTTTTACCCCTAACGGAGACGTTATCGATTTACCGGAAGACTCAAGTCCGATAGATTTTGCTTATTCAATACATTCGGAAATCGGTGATCATATTTCCGGCGCAAGAATTAACGGCAAAATGTCTCATATTTTTTCAAAATTAAAAAATAGGGATATAGTGGAAATAATCAAAAAACAAGATGCTCATCCATCTTCCAAATGGCTGGAATACGTAAAAACAACTATCGCTAAAAAACATATAAAATCATACTTGGAAAAACATAGTTTGCTTAATAAACTTAAGTCCTTCGGTCGTTCTTAAATGTTAAAATTAGAGAGATTATAGAGCTCTGCGTCGTCCCCGCCTGCCAATTGGCGGGCAGGTTCTTTCTTTTCTTCTTTAGATCTGTCATCTTGCGGAACATCCTCGACAGTCGAACCACCGGGAACCGCAATATTTGTCGCGATATAATTTTCGAGCATCTCAGTCGGTTTTTTCTCGCTGTTTGATTTATGTATCGAATCCAAAATGGCCCGCAGGTCTTCGGTGGAAAAATAATCGATTTTAATCTGCCCGCCCAATTCTTTTTTTTCGATATGCACCCGAGTGCCCAATTTTTCCTGAAACTCTTCTTCCAATTCGGTGATCTCCGGGTCGGGCATAAATTCTTTCTTGCGCACGCGGTCATAAGCAATTTTTCTGGCCAGCCTTTCCGCCTCGCGCACGGTAATTTTTTTATAGACAATTTCTTTAAACAATACCAATTGCTCCTCTGGATGATCGGCAAGCATCAGTATCGGTCGAGTGTGGCCTTCGGTAATTTTACCTTGAGATAATGCGGTTAAAATCTCTTCCGGAAGAGTCAAAATGCGCAGCGTATTAGAAACATATTCTCTGCTTCGGCCCATTTTTTTTGCGACTTCATTATGGGTGAATTTAAATTCATTTACCAGTCTAAAAAAGGCGCGAGCGCGATCCACCATATTCAAATCCTCGCGTTGTAAATTTTCAATAATCGCGAGTTCCAGCTTCATAATAGCGGTGTCTCCGATGCGGATGATAACCGGCACTTGCGAGACGTGAGCCAGAATGGCTGCGCGCAGTCTGCGTTCACCTGCGATAAGTTCATACTCGGTGATTAGTCCGCCTCCTTCTTTTTCTTTTTCGATGCGAGAAACGGTCAAGGGCTGAAGCACTCCGTATTGTTTTATGGAGTCCGCCAAATCTTGCAGGCGCGCTTCATCAAAATCCCGTCTGGGCTGATAAGGGTTTGGTTTGACTTTGTCAGTATCAATCCAGAAAATTGAATTTGAATAAATGTTAGACATGGGTTTATTTTAGCATAATAAAAAACTTTTGAAAATTGATTTAAGATTCATTTTTTAGTAGAGTATATGAATAGCCGGAGTGGCGAAATTGGTAACCGCAATTGACTCAAAATCAATCGGGGGCAACCCCTTGGGAGTTCGAGTCTCCCCTCCGGCACTTGCCATACATAAATAATAAAAAATCTATAGCGTATATAGTGGGTGTAGCTCTCGGAGATGGCAATTTATCAAATCCCAACGGAAGAGCTGTTAGACTTAGAGTTACCTGCGATAAAAAGTATCCATTGATTATAAAAAATATAATAAGAAACCTAAAAATAATTTTCCCAGAAAATAAAGTTTCTACCATAAATAAAGGTAATGCTTTAGATATAAGTGTCTATTCAAATGATTTAGAGAAAATATTAGGCTGGAAAGCAAAAATTAAACAAAAAGTGAGTGTACCCAATTGGATCAAACAAGATACTGTTTTTAGAAGAGAATGTCTGCGTGGATTATTTCAGGCAGATGGATCATTATATAACGACAGAGGATATCAAATGGCAAATTTTACATCTGTATGTTACACTTTGATAAAAGATGTTGAAGAAATGATGAAAGAAATAGGTTTTAAAACACAAGCAAGAAAAGCAATAGATAAAAAGGGTAGAATTAAATATGTTATTAGAATTTCAAAGAATGTGGGAGGGTTTATAAAAATTACTAATTTCTGGAAATTATAATGAAATAGTGGGAAGAAAGTTTTTTAATCATAAAGTCGAAAATTATTAACTTAAAAATATATAAATATGAAAAACAAAAAAGGTTTTGCGCCAGTTTTAATTTTAGTAATAGCACTTGGAGTTTTGGCGGTCGGTGGAGTTGCGTACTTTGCAGGAAAAAGTTCAGCTCCAAAAAATGATGTAAGTGATAATTCAAATTATTTTCCTCCGGTTGATCAGAATTATAATCCGCCGGTAACATCTAATACGAATGTTACTCCACCAGTTACTGCTAATCCCTCTGTAACTATAATCAGTCCAAATGGAGGGGAAACATTTACACAAGGCGGAATCATAAGTGGTTCATACACAACAGCAAACATTCCCAATGGAACATCTTGCAATTGGTATATAACTGGCAATATTAATGGAATTCCAGTAGGTGCAGAAATGGGTGGTGGCAAAATAATTTCCACTGGTAAGCAAATATTTTCCGGAAAGATTTCCACTAGTACAATACCCGGAAATTACAAAGTAGAAGTTGATTGTGAAAACATAGGTAGTAGTCATCTTGCTGTTAAAGATCAAAGCGATTCCAATTTCACCATTACTGCTCAAACTAATACTTCAAATTTGAAAACATATACAAATACTAAATATGGATTTGAATTTAAGTATCCGGTAAATGACGGGAAAGGTGGCATATATAAAGTAGGGGAATTTAGTAACACGAACGAAGCTCAGTTTACACCGGCTGGGTTGTCGTCAGCGCATGATACTGTATCAGTATACGTCCCAGAGAGTGGTGACTACAAACCAACATTTAATGTTGATGTGAGAGGTATTATCTCACCTCCCGATCTTTTTACATATGCCAAAGACAAATATTCATACAGTCAAGGACAGATTCAATTTTCTTCATCGGAGTATGTGAATATAAATGGGATACAGTGGTTAAAGGCTAAGTATCTCGAGAATTTTGAGTTGAATATTGGACCAACTGCTCGTTATGAGTACATAACTACTCGTAATAATAATTTCTATACAATGTCACTCAATGGTCTTAATTATACAATTGATAATTTCAAGAAATTGGGATTAGAAGGGATTATCTTTACTCTCAAATTCACAAAGTAATTCTTTACGGTGTAATTTTTAGAACCCAGCCAAAACCCCCGCCCCGCATTCTTCACCAAGAGAAAATAAAAATATATGAGTAAATTTGTTATTCACGGAGGAAAAAAATTAAAAGGCATTTATACCGTTTCTGGCGCGAAAAATGCGGCGCCCAAGTTGTTGATTGCCTCTCTTTTGACTAAAAAGAAATGCATTTTTCATAATATCTCTAGGCTTTCTGATACTTATAGAAGTATCGATGCGCTCACTTCTTTGGGGGCTTCAGTTCAATTTATTGAAAAAAATTCAATTGCCATACAGTGCGCGAATATTTATTCTTCAGAAATTCCCCTGGAAGCCATGTCCGCCCGCCAATCTGTCATATTTATTGGAGCAACTCTGGCGCGCAACGGACATGTTGTTATTTATCCTCCTAAAGGAGATACGATTGGAAAACGTCCAATTAACAGACATCTGGAGGGTATAAAAGCATTGGGTGGAAAAATTATAGAAAGAGGCAATAATCGTCTGGAGATATTTATGCCCCAACGGCCAAAGTCTCTAGTTTATACTTTTGAAAAAAACACTCATTGTGGAACAGAAAATTTAATCCTGGCTTCTATTTTTAATGGTGGAAAAGTAATTCTCAAGAATGCCGCCGAAGAACCAGAGGTGGACAATTTAATAGAATGCCTAAATGAAATGGGGGCAAAAATTAAAAGAGTGGAACCGCGCACAATTGAAATTACAGGCGTAAAACCATTTCTGAAGGGAGTGGAAACAACTTCAATTCCCGATCGTCTCGAAGCGGCCACCGCTTTAGCGCTATCTGTTATGACCGGTGGACAGATCGTTGTAAAAAATGCAGTTCCCGCGTTTTTAGATAAATTTATTCAGGCGCTTAACAAGATGGGAGTAGAAATAAGTTTCAAAAATAATGTTGCCAAGATAACTAAAATTGAAAATCCGTTGAAACCAATAAATATAACGACTGATACGCATCCGGGATTTTTAACAGATTGGCAGCCAATTACTACATTATTATTGACTTATCTGGCAAAAGGAGAATCAATTATTCATGAGAGAATTTTCGAAACCCGCTGGAGGTATCTTGAAGAATTAAAAAAGATGGGTGTAAAATATAATCTTTTTCATCCTGAAAATCATGGAGCAGATTATTATAATTTCAATGATTCTGAATATCAAACTGGCGGAGCTTACGCTGTCTCGGTTTTTGGTCCAACTAAGTTGCAACCAGCGGAGATGAATTCCCATGATGTTCGAGCGGGAATTGATATGCTTTTAGCTGGGTTAGTGGCTCCGGGAAAAACTATCATTAATGACCCGCAAAATCATATTGATCGAGGTTATGAGAATATCGTTGAAAAACTTACTGATTTAGGCGCGGATATTAAAAGACTTTAAATTCTATTGAGACTAATGCAAAGGTTGCCTAAAGTTATTGTCATTCTAGGTCAAACTGCCACCGGTAAAAGCAATCTGGCGATAAAAATCGCGCAGAAAATTGGAGGCCTAAACCAATTTGGAAAATTGGCCGGCCGAACTTCGCGAAGCGAAGTTTTAGGCGAAATAATTTCAGCTGATTCACGACAACTTTATAAAGGACTTGATATTGGCACTGGCAAAATCACTAAAAAAGAAATGCAAGGCATTCCACATCATCTACTTAATGTGGTAAATCCAAAATATAAATTTACAGTCGCAGAATATAAAAAACTAGCAATATCAGCCATGACTGATATTATAAAAAGGGGCAAGACACCAATCATTTGCGGAGGCACAGGGTTTTATATCGAGGCCATAACCAAAGGCGTTATTTTCCCAGCCGTCCCGCCAAACTATCTGCTTCGGAAGAAATTAGCATTAGTAAGCGACCGCGCACTAATGCTAAAACTAAAAAAGCTTGACCCGGAAAGAGCGAAAAACATAGACCCAAAAAATAAAGTCAGATTAATCAGAGCGATTGAAATAGCCAAAGCCTTAGGTAAAGTCCCTCACTTGGTACTCCGACTACCAAGTTATAGATTTATAAAAATAGGGTTGTATTTACCATTGGATAAGTTGAAAAAGAAAATAGAAAAAAGAGTCAAAAAAATGTTTCGGGACGGCTTGTTGAATGAAATAAAAAAATTAAAACGAGCTGGCGTATCGGACAAAAGGCTTCGCGAGCTTGGTTTTGAATACTTTAATCCTACTTACGAAAAAGTGGTCAAAGAAACTCTTAAATATGCCAAACGTCAGATGACCTGGTTTAAACGCGATAAAGAAATAAAATGGTTTGATGCGTCAAAATATATTTCTCTCAGAATTCTAAATTTAGGCATAATACCCAAAAATCGTGGCTTTTTTAGCCCTGTTTTTCCTTCTTTTTCTGTTTAGTTTTAGGAGCAATCGTAGATTCTAGCAATATCGCATCCAGCACTTTTCTTTTGAGTATCTGACTCATGCCTCGGTTAAAAATGAGGCATAGAGTACATGAAATTTTCTAATCCGTGTCGTATCGATTACCAAATGAATTGGTCTCGGATTATGATTTTCTTTTTTGAGAACAGTATATTCCTTTAAATATTTGTGAACACTTTTCTTGTCTACCCCTCGTTCATCGCATATCTCTCGGATCGTCTGTTTGTGAAATACAAAATCGTTCCAAATATCGTGATGCTTTGTAATTCTTTTTTCATTTCTCCACCGATGCTTGCAGTCATTGCACCCATATATTTGCACACCATCTTGTACTCCTCTTTTGCTAGTATTAATGCTTCCACACCTCGCGCAATGTCTTTTTTTTAACCATAGTAGCTAAAATCTAGCATATCAAAACACAAAAGACCATTACAAATTAATGGTCTTTTGTGTTTCAACTGCTTAAAAAAGCCACGGAAAATGGGTATTATGCCTAAATTTAAGCAATTGATAAGAATATAATTGCCATCACAGCCATGATTATGCCGATAATTCCTATTATGCTAAGTTTTTCTCCGAAAATTAAAATTCCTATTAGAATAGTTGTAAGCAGAGTTAATACCGACCACATAGTACCTACAATAGTAAGAGAATTTTTTTGCAAAATTGCTGGTAGCCATGCTAATGTTCCTAAAGAATAAACAATGAGAATATATATTACATATAAAAATTTTGGATTGAAAGCAAACTTTTTTGACAAAAATTCACCAATGCAAAAAACACACCGGATACCACTAACCAAATGATATAATTTATTGATAATAAAAATTTCATGGCGGGCGATGGAAGAATCGAACTTCCGAC
>CAZKPK010000005.1:17549-39649 GCA_964554645.1 uncultured Candidatus Saccharibacteria bacterium
TGGAGACCGAAGTTATACCACTTAACTAATCGCCCGTAGGTCGATTATAGCAAAAATAACCAAAAATGAAAGGAGAAATTACTTCTTCGCTTCTTTATGCTTGGTCTGTTTTCGACACCAGTTACAGTATTTTTTCAGCTCGATTTTTTTAGTGACGAGTTTCTTGTTTTTACTGGACCAGTAATTTATGCGTTTGCAAGTCCCGCAGGCAAGTTTTATAAGTCTATCTTGTGACATAAATAGATATTAATATAAAAAATTCTAAAAAGCAACTCAAAAACAAAAAAGCCAATACATTTTGAAGTGTTTGGCTCTTTTTGAAAGTTGATCAGTACTTCCGGACTTTTACTCGGTAACGCCGAGCGCGTGATGATGGCTACTGCAAGAATGCCTTAGCCATCTTTACAATTTCGAGTTCCGGGTAATGTTGCTCGATGTAAAGCATGTGGGTATGGACACAATTCTTTTTGTAAACCATACGTTCCGAAGATATACCTCCGGTACACATTAAGCCGTCAACGTTGTCGAAGAACGAGAGGAGGATTACATCTTCCCCACGACTCCACACATCAACGTATTTGTCCTGTCCCTTGCCCTTGGTGAAGGTTAACCCGCACCGGAAGTTCTGCTGTTGTGTCTTCCAGCAGATCGTGGGCGAGGAAAGCTTTTGCTCCTCTGACTCTCAGTTCTTCTGGCAAGTGTTCCTCGTTCAAGAAGAGCATCGCCAGTCTTACTGGGTGCGTACCAAACGGGGTTCTCCCGTCATTTCGGAAAGCCTTTTTGGGCTTCCGAGCGAATTCGGAGTGGAGCACAAAGACATCGTGTATCATTCGTGCCCACTCTTCTGCAGTTGGCATCATGGTTTTCCTTGGCCGAGATGTTCCCACCGAAAGTAGAGCGTCCCTTCGTTGAGATCTTTACTGACAATGGTGAATTCATCTCGTAACGCGGGTGAATCCGTATTCAAAGCCACATTGAAGTGGTGAATGATATATACGGACGGAAGGTTAGGATAGGACGGGCTTGCCCGTAATTCCTTGACCGTTTTTGATGGCTCGGCAACCCAACCGTCAGGGTTGAGCTCGAGTTCTTCGTGGAGTCCTCGAACGAGAGCGGCTTCTGAAGTCTCTCCACCTTTCAATTTCTCGGAAGGCATCTGTTTCCGTTCACGGACGCGACTGTCAGGAAAGGTCTGAGACCATTCAAGAAGATTGCCACGCTCAGGAAACAGGGGGTCGGTGATGTGCATCTTGACGATCTCAAGGACCCTGGTCACACCATCATTGTCAATACGAAGGTAACACTCACCTTCTTGGATTTCTCTCATAAGATCCGAGACATTCTGCGCTTTTCCAGTTCCCCAAGAGGCTACTGAAACTTCGAATTTTTGAAGAAGAATTCGAAGAAAAACTTCATCCATAGTTGTCAAAAGACAGCCTTTCTTTTCAATAGCGGGTCATGATCTCACAAGAAATCATTGAAAAACCCACTTTTATTCAAAAATATGATAACATATTAAAACATTTTTGTAAATCCTTCCTTTTATTTAGCATTAACATACGATCGTTTCTTATTGCCTTAATTTTCATATACGCCATGGCTGATATGTGTATACTACATCACAATCCGAGGCAGTAATGAACTGATGCGCGTGGTGATTTCATAATTAATGGTGTCTAATTTTTTTGCCATCTCTTCGGCGGTGATTTTTTCTTCGCCCTGCGTTCCAATAAGCACTACTTCATCTTCAGCTTTAACTTTATTTAAGTGGCTCACATCTACGACAAACATATTCATGGACACTCTTCCAAGAATCTTGCATCGAGTCCCCCGAATTAAAACTTCTCCTTTGTTTGAAAGTCCTCTATCAAATCCATCAGCATAACCCTGCGGGATAACAGCAATTTTTGTTTTCTTTTTTGTTTTGTAAGTTAATCCATAACCAACTGTATTTCCTCTTGGTAAAATCTTTACTTGCGCAATTTTTGTTTTCCACGACAATACAGGCTTGAGCTTAATTTTATTTTTATATAAAAATTTCAAATGCTCCGAAGGCCACATGCCATAGACGCCGATACCCAAACGCACAAGCGGATGAATACCTTGCTTTTTTTCGTAGACTAAAATTCCGGAAGTGGCGGAAATATGCGTTTGGAAACTTGCCCCGCCTGGACGCGAGTTTTTAAAACCAAATTCTTTTGCCAGCTTCAGGGCTCTTTTATATTCTCTGATCTGCTTATGCGCATGAGCAAGATTCGCGGTATCTTCTATGTTTGCAAAATGAGCATAAATACCAGAGACCTTTATATGTTTATACTTTTTTACTTTTTTAAAAAACCCACTCAATTCATTAAACAAAAATCCTTCCCGCCCCAAGTATGCGTCTATTGGTATGTGTATTTCTTGTTTTATCCCGAGTTTTTGCGCTATTTTATTTATTTTTTTTAATTGTTCAACTGAAAAAACAGCTAAAATACAACCCAGTTTGAGAGAGCGCGATAAATCTAAATTTTCTACATATCCGAAAACAAAGATTTTTTTTCTACTGATTTTACGTAATAATTCAAGTTCCTCAACACTATTTACTTGAAAATAATCTACATACGGCTCAAGAATTTCTGCGACGAAATTTTGTCCATGACCATAAGCGTTGCCTTTAATCGCCACCGAAATTTTAGTTCCTTTTTTAACTAAACGCCGAAATTGCTTGAAGTTATGGATCAAGTGACCGCTAGAAAGCTCAATATGAGAAAGAGGTATTTTTTTAGACATTTTAATATCCTCTATTCTCAATCAAAAGTTCTAAAAATTCTTTTGGAAACATTGGCCTTTTTTCCGCTAAAGCCTGATGATATAAAACGGTTGAAGGAGTCAGTCCTGGCAAGGTGTTGATTTCAATCACAATAATATTGCCTGTTTTAACCTGAACAAAGATATCTATTCTGGCATAGCCATGAATGCCGATTTTTCTGGCTAAGGTTTTAATTAAACTTTTTACTTTATCTAAATTCTTTTCGGAGATAATTTTTTTAGGAGGTGGCGTGATGTTGACACCCGTTCCACCTTGGAATTTTTCTTCTACGCTTAGGATGGTATCTTCTACAATGGTGATGGAAGGTAAAAGTGATCTAATTTTTCCCTGTTCTTCTAATACTCCAACAGTCATTTCTACATATCCGCTTTTTCTTTTGTGAATAATTTTATCCTTACTTGCTTTCAATTTGTCAGTCTTTATAAATGATTCAAAAATAATATCTTGCACTTTTCCCTCGGGCATATCAATAGTATTTTTTTGATTGGCAAAAGTGCCCGGCACCGCAATTGGAACTTTATTTTTTATAAAAGAAATATAAGTAGCCAAATCTTTTTTATTAAAAAGCCTAATTACGCCCGCTGAACAGCCATCGCCTCGAGGTTTTCCAATAATTGTTTTTGTACCCAGTCTTTTTAAAAGCATGGCCCAGTGCGCTTCTGTCAGCGTCCCATCGATATTTTTAGGCGTATCATTTATTTCAAATAAGGCGTGCGGGGCCACGCTAATACCCTTGATTTTAGCTTGTCTTATTGCCTCATTCGTTTCCCATTTATCCATACATAATTTTGAGACACCACTGTCCGATCCATTAAACTTTATTTTTTTAGCTTCTAAAATTTTCTGCAAAGTTCCATTCTCCCCGATTCCCCCATGAAGGGCCAAAAAGACAAAGGGATGTTTTTTAGATATTTGATTGAGTCGATATTTTCTTGGCAAAAAGAGATCTTCCGTGGCGTCGATTTTTCGCAAACGCAATTTTATTTTTACCTTTTCAATCAGAAAAGAAAGCCGGTCGGCATCTTTTTTCGCCTTTTTTGCATTTTGGATTATTTCTTCAACCGTGTGATTAAGAATGTAAGAATAAGGAAGTTCCCATATTTCACCTCTTGGTCCAAGCAAATAGGGATATGGTTTGTAGATTTTGGAACCCCGCAGTTTAAGCCAGACATTCGTTCCGCTCATAAGCGAGACTTGTCTCTCCGCCGTCTCTCCGCCGAAAAGCACTGCTACTGGCTTGCGTTCTTTCGCGCTAAAAACATTTTCAACTAACACATGTATGTTGCGCCTCATACATGCGTTATTCACAATGAAACGAAAAAAATCCTGATGGGAAAAACCAATTCGGGATGCTTGTTGAAAAAGAAAACTATTTTGCTCCATTCCGGAAATTGGGTTAAAATCAGAAAACCAAATGTTCCCATCCGGCAAGAGAAAACCGTCAAAACGGGCAAAATCCCTCATGCTAAAAATGGAAAAAAGCTGTTCGGCTTTTATTTGTATTTTTTCAATTATTTCGTTGCTAAATCTCGGAGGACAATGATACTTTACCTGATTGGTCGGAAGATATTTTTTGCGAAAATCAAAAAATTGATTCGTATCATAATTCATTTCTATTTCTGAGGGTATCAAGGCAACAGGCATATTAAATCTGTTTTGCAAAATAATAACGGTAAATTCAATACCTTTTGAAAAAGGCTCAACTACAATGCGAGTATCTATTCTTTTACTAAACAAGATTCCTGCTTTTTCTATGGCGTCTTTAATATTTTCAACCGAAAACACGCCGATACTTGACCCGCCGGAAGCAGGCTTAACTATCGCGCGAGTTATTTTTTCCTCTTTCCAAAATTTATTTATTTTCTCTTTGATTTCTTTTTTTGTGTCAGTAATTTTTAAAACGATAGAGTTCGGAGCGTAAAATCCAAGAGAACGGATATATTCATTCGCCTTATGCTTATCAAAAGCCATTTTGCAAGACTTGGCGGAAGAACCGATAAAAGGAATATTATGTTTTTCTAAAAAACTCTGAATTTCTCCGTCTTCGCCAAATGAACCATGCATCGCCGGAAAGACTATGTCAGCTGATCTCAAAAGATTTATTAAGGATTTTTGGCTCAGCGGTAAAGAATTTTGCGCCAGTTTAAAATCAAAATCTGAAGGATTGTTTGAATAAAGTTCCGCGCAAGAAATTTTGTAAGGCCTTTTTTGCTGATCAAAATAAACGGGAATAATTTCAGTGTTATCATTTCCAAGATGATCAAGCACAGACCTCGCAGAATTAAGAGATATTCCGCGTTCGAGCGACGACCCGCCTGCTAGAAGCGCGATTTTCATAGTTTTTTGCAAAAAATTACTTTTAACATATCCTTATATTATATAATAAAAACTAAAAAGTCAAGGAAAACTGTGAAAAACTTAACTTTTTTTGCAAAAAAGAAAATGGTAAGCTTTTAAGGGGTTTTGAGCGCGACGGCGCGAAAACTTCAGGATTTTTAAAGCTTCAAAAAATCCGTACCGGAAAAAGTTTATCATTTTCTTTTTTGTAAATTTAATATTGAATTTTCGAGATCTTTCGGAACATTGGTCAAATTTTTATAGCCATTTTTGGTAATTAAAACCATATCTTCTATCCGTACTCCGCTCTGTATATTTTTTTTGCCTTTGAAATAGAGTCCCGGCTCAATCGTCATTACGCATCCAATCGGTATAATATCTTCGCTTTTAGGTTTAAAATTCGGCCATTCGTGGATAACAGTACCGATTCCGTGTCCAAGTCCATGAGGAAATCTTTTTACGCCATATTTTTTATTTAGAAAATTGCGCGCCGTTTTATCGATAACTTTCGCCCTTTTCTCTCCCTTGCCAAGCTTATTCATGGCTAAATCCATTGCTCGCAGAACACTTTTGTAAACTTCTCTCTGTTTCTTGCTAGGCTTACCCCAAAAATAAGTTCTCGTCATATCCGAGCAGTAATGATTTACGGCGCATCCAAAATCAAACATTATAATATTGCCTTTTTTTAGTTTTGTTTTACCGGGCTGATGATGAATATTGGCGGTATTTTTGCCAAAAGCGACTATCGGCGGAAAAGACAAAACCGGCGCGCCAAGTTTGGCGAACCTTTTAGTGATAAACTTTGCGATCGCAATTTCTGTCACTCCGGTTTTAAGCTTCTTTAAAACATCTTCCAAAACTCGCTCGCTTATCCTTTGCGCCCTGATTATATTCGCGAGCTCTTTTTTATTTTTTATCGCCCGAATTTCGTGAATTAGTTTTGTTTTTTGCATAGTTTAATACACTTCTTGTTTATAACAACCATCGCAATAAATAATCTCGGGGCTATTTAATGCATAGCTTGTCTCAAATTCACTCTTGCACCCCTTATTCATGCATTTCCTGTGATAAAGTCTCGGCGGATTCAATATTTCTATTCTCTCCATATGTCTGCAATTTGGGCAAAGTTTCAGCAACGGAACTCCCAATATTTTACAAATATCCAGCTCATTCTGTATTATCCTGAATGCTATAGTGCATCTATGATTACAATTTCTCATATGTTCACATTGAATTATCTCTTGCAAAACTTTCTCATCCACCTTTTCAATAGAAGGCAATTGATGGGGTAAGATAGTTGGCTTATAGTTTTTTGCTTCGGGTTCTTTGTAATTGTATCCACGTTCTAAAATCTCGTCCTTGGTTAATGGAAAATACTCATTGACCACAGCATCGTTATATCCGAATGGCATAATATCTATTGGAAAAAATTCACCATATGAAAAGATTCTTCCCTTTTTATCAATATAGGACATTTCCCCCATCTGTTTAATTATCTTAGTTTTTAGCTCATCAAAATCTTTTTTTGAATACTCTTTATTTAAAATACAGTGAGACTTTTTCCGCAAACCTGCGCAACCAAGAAGATATTCGCTATTATAACAATCGTCAGAATATTCGACATTATGAGAGTAATAAACTCTGGTGCAAAACATAACCCTATTGTTGCCAAAACCACTATGAAGTTCATAAGCTTCTGTAGTGCCCACACCAGCATGATCTAAATCAAGACAATCTTTTGCCCCGCCGTAGGGAATAAAAAACGAGTATCGAACATTTTCAGCTTCTGAGACTGAAAAAATATACTTGCAATTTTTCACCTGTTCTAGGTCATCTCCGACAGAATTTACTATATTCCTTATACTTGCATATTTTCTGGGAAAATTTAAAGAGTGTTGCCAAAATTCTTTTTTTATTTTTTCTAAATTTTTTGAATCAGAAAGATTCATTTCCTTAACTTTCTTTTCATATTCTTCTTTTGAATGTTGCTTGTTAAAAATACAATAACTTTTATTCATTAAATTAGTGCAACCGATACAATTAGAACAATTACGGCAAGCATAAATAAACCAAGAATCCAAAGAATCTTCGGAATAATACCCAAATCTAACCCTGAAACAATTTCTCAAATGAATTGATTCAAAACAAAACTCGCTCTTTTTAGAAAAATCAACATCCAGACAATTTTTTATAAAGAAATTCTGGGCACAATAACTAGAGTCTTCATAATCACGCCCACCAAAACAAAGGTAGCTATTTTTTATATTTACTATTTGATTGGTATATTCGCTATTTACCGCAAAATCCTGATATAAAGCCCTGCGGGGAATTTCTCTAAACAATTCATTAAGTTGCTCAAAAAAAGATTTAGAAAAATCATAATCTTTTCCATAATCTATTGGATTCCATTTATCAGAAGCATAACAATCGTTACAATATACGACATATTTATCTCTTGGATCATACATAGAAATAACGGATTTATTGCAGAGATTACAATTTTGCTTATATAAAGACCTTTCGTTACGAAAATTCATCCTTCTGATCATCCGACACTCCGGGCACCAAGTTGGCGGAGGAACTTTGATTTTTTCATAAAATCCAAAATCCTCTGGCTCGATTATAAATTCACCTTTACAATTCTGACATGTTTTCTTTTCGCTAGTATAATTCATATATTGATGATAACTATTGATGATAACGTAATAACAACGGCCGTTGTCATTATACTATTTCATATTTTAAAATAATTTCACCACATCGTGATAAGTAATAACAAGCATGAGAAGTATTAAAATACTAAAACCGATCAGATTAGCGGCATTGGCAAATTTAGGATTCAGGCGCGAACCTTTAATTTTTTCAATCAACAAAAAGAAAAGCCGTCCACCATCAAGAGCCGGAAATGGAATCAAGTTTATTATCGCTAAATTCACGGAAATAAGCGCAGTGAAAGAAAGAAGATAAACAAAGCCGAACTGATAAGCATCGCCTACAATGCCCACTATTCCAACCGGCCCGGTAACCGAGGCGAAGCTTCCTTTACCCTGTATCCCTTCTAAAATAAGCGTATAAAGCCCTACCGCTGTATTTTTGGTAACAAACCAATTTAAGCGCATCCCTTCTAAAAGTGCGGTAAAAAATGGCA
The DNA here is from genome assembly GCA_964554645.1 of uncultured Candidatus Saccharibacteria bacterium. Taxonomy (GTDB): domain Bacteria; phylum Patescibacteriota; class Minisyncoccia; order Phycocordibacterales; family UBA9973; genus UBA9973. The sequence continues at coordinate 25,847 of CAZKPK010000005.1, forward strand.
ATTTAGCCGTGCCTATCATATCCATAGATATGCCGATCATCGGCTTTCCATCAGCCGAATTTATAATTGGCGTAATTTTTGCAATTTGAACATTTTTATCTTTGCCCCGCAAATATGATATTTCAATCCCTTCTTTCGGATGCGAAACAATAAAAGATTTAAGAGTATCGGGATTAATCTCGTCAAGAATATCAAAAGAATTTGTTTTCCCAGCCGGTAAATTTTTTACCGAAATTATTTTATCTCCTGATTTAAGAAAAGCTTTCTGCGCCGGAGAATCCGGTGCAACAGAAACAATCATTAAATTTACATCTTCCAGCGCGTATCCCCTTACTTCATTTCCAACAGATGTTGGAAGTCCGGACATAAAACCGATAGAAAATAAAATCCAGGCCAACAAAAAATTGGCAAATACTCCGGCAAACAGAACGATCGCTTGTTTCCATTTTGCTTTGTTAACAAAACTTTTTTCTTTGTCTGGACCGTTGGTATTTTCATCATCGGGGTTCTCGCCAAAAATTTTTACAAAACCACCGATGGGCAGAAGATTGAGGCTGTATTCTGTCTCCCCTTTTTTAACACCAAATATTTTTGGCGGAAAACCGAAGCCGAACTCATCCACTCGAATGCCGAATTTTTTCGCCGTAAAAAAATGTCCAAACTCATGAACAAGCACCAACACTAAAAGAATTATGACAAAAATTAAAATATTCATATAATTTAACCCATAACCTCGCGTTGCTTTTTCTCAAAACTGGCTTCTAGATTTCTATTTACTTCATCAATGATTTTTTGCAAATCTTCTTTGGCGCGAAATTTTTCATCTTCCGTTAATTTCCCATCTTTTTCTTTTTTCTGGACATCCTCCCAGATGCGTTCCCGCTCCCGACGCACAGTAATTCTTTGTTCTTCTAATTTTTCTTTCAACACTTTCACAAGAGATTGCCTTGTTTCGGTAGTCAATTGCGGAAAAATGACTCTTAAACCCGCATCATCAACAGCCACCGAAAGTCCTAAGTTGGCGCTGGCGATAGCTTTTTCTATATCTTTGATTTGGCCTTTATCCCAAGGCGCAATACGCAAAATCTTCGGATCTTCAATGGAGATAGAAGCGGTATTTTTAAGCGGAACACGCGAACTGTATGATTCCACTGTCACTCCATCTAAAACCATCGGCGACGCCCGTCCAGTATTTAACTGGCTGTATTCTTTAGCCAAAAAATCCGCAATTTTCTTTAGTTCTGCCTTAAAATTTGAAAAGTCGTATTGCATTCCTCTATTGTATCATATTTTAATTAGTTTTAGGTATAACCAGCGCCACGGATTCCATCAAAGTTTTTGGCGAAGAACCTGGCATTCGGAGAAATTTTCGAACCTTGAAAAAGTGCTCAAAAAAACTGATGTCAAGGGGCATCCTTGACATAGATTGTTTATGTAAAGTAAACTCCAGGGCGTTTAGAAATTTCAAAGCTTTTGAGCTATTAGATTCTACACTCACCTCTTCTTCATTTTCCTCGTCTTTTTTTGGCAATAATTCTCTTATAAAATCGATTCTATCTTTTAAGGACATCCGTAAAAATCTTTCCACATCTCTTGTCTCTTTCGCAAGGCCCCCACCCGAATCGCTACACGAATCGTTGCGGGTAAGTTGCCTAGCGAAGATCAGAAAAAATCTAGAAACAAAAGTTTTTAATAAAGCATTGGCGTCCGGAACGACTAGAAAAAAGTGAGTATTTTCTATCGGCTCTTCAAACATCTTGAGTAAACAACTCTGCGCTTCTAGTAAAAAATTGTTGGCAGAAATTATAAATATTTTCCGGTCGCGGGAAAAACTTTTTTCCGCCGCGTATGATCTTAGATTGCGCGCGTCTTCGATTTTAAAAGAATCAAGCGATATATGAGAAACGTCTGCATTGCCGACAATTTTAATCTTTAAACTTCCAACAAATTTTAGAATTTCTGGCAGAATTTTTTCTTTATCCCCCTGAATGAGATAGGCGTGGTGCAAATTGTCTTTATCGAAATACTTTGAAATCATTTCTTGCTCAAAATTGTTTTCTTGTAAACATTTAGATGCTCCAGCGCTATGCCCGTTCCCTTAACTACGCAAAAAAGAGGATCTTCGGCCAAAGTTGCCTTGACTCCGGTTTTGCGATAAACCAGATCAGTAAAATTCCGCAGTTGAGACGACCCTCCAGTCATAATAATGCCTTGGTCTATAATATCCGAGGCCAGTTCGGGCGGAGTTTCTTGCAACACGTCTTTGATTGCTTTGATGATTTGTTTTAGCTCTCCGTCTATCGCGCGCACTATTTCGTTAGTTCCAACTTGCGCAGATCTAGGCAGTCCTTGGATAAAATCCCGGCCTTTGATCGTTACATTAAGTTCTTCCTCTAAAGGCACAGCCGCGCCAATTTTTATTTTTACTTCTTCGGCTGTTTTGTCGCCGATTGCTAAATTAAAAGTTTTTTTGATGTAATCAGCTATCGCTTGATCAATTTTATTTCCAGCGCATTTGACCGAGGTTGAAGATACAATGCCGCCGAGCGATATAACCGCCACATCCGTCGTACCCCCGCCGATGTCCACCACCATGTGACCTTTTGATTCATAAATCGGAATACCGGCTCCGATGGCCGCCAAAATGGGTTCTTTCACCACATAAGCATTTTTTGCTCCGGCGCGGATCGTTGCTTCTATAACCGCTCTTCGTTCCGTGGAAGTAACGCCTGCCGGAACTGAAACCATCACATCCGGCTTAAAAAAATTAAATCGCCCCATTGCCTTATTTATAAAATAGCGCAGCATCGCTTCCGTTACCCGATGGTCCGCAATTACTCCGTCTTTCATCGGACAATAGGTAATAATAGAATCCGGCGTTTTCCCGATCATATCTTTTGCCTCAAAACCAATAGCTAAGATCTTATTGTCCTGTTCGGAAACCGCCACCACGGAAGGCTCATTCAAAATTATTCCCTTGCCGGGCAAAAATACTAAAGTATTGGCCGTCCCTAGATCTATGCCTAATTTTTTTGTAAAAATACCCATCCCGCTAATATATCACATTTGTGTTAAAATAAAAGGATGAAAGATAATTTAGAAAATCCATTTAAAGGATATTTGGCAAACCTACAGAAACATAAATCGGCCGTCAGTCCGGTCCATGAAATTGTAAACTGCTATTACAAAATGAACGGCTGGGAAAAAATGCCGAAAGAATTTTATAAGGGTAGATACGAATACCGAAAGCTCGCCAGTGAAGCAAAAAAATTATATCAAGCGTGCAACGAAATCCTGGACGACTGCATTTGGGCCTTAGATAAAATGAAATACTTGGCCGAAAAAGGAAAATTTGATTGGTCTATCATCACTTGTTTGAAACATAAGTTGAAATAGATAATACCATAATAACCACGACCGTTGTTATTATGGTATATAACTAATTTTAATGATTTGTTGCAAAAATTCTTAATAATGTGGGAATGAACCCAAATGGACGCAAAGGAAAACTCCAATGCGTCCATAAATTTTTTATAAAATCTACGAAACTATAACTGCAAATTCCCCTCTTTGTTTTTCCTTATTATTTTGAAAATATTCTAAAACTTCCGCCGGCGAGCCGGTTTTAAATTCTTCATAGATTTTTGTAAGTTCGCGAGCAATGCAGACTTTTTTATGCGGGCAAAATTTAATAAGCGATTCTAAAGTTTTCAAAATTCTGTGCGGGGATTCAAAAAAAACAAAAGTGCGTTTCGTTTCTGCAATTTCTCTAAACAGCGTTTCCCTTCCCTTTTTATGTGGTAAAAAGCCAAGAAAAGTAAATTCGTGCGTCGGTAATCCTGAAGCAGAAAGTGCGGTAATTACAGCCGAAGCTCCGGGAATGGGAATCACTTGCACATTTACGCCATGGCTGATATGTGTTTTTATCTGAGAAACAAGCATGGCCCCCGGATCTGAAATCCCCGGCGTGCCAGCATCTGAAACCAATGCCAGATTTTTTCCCTTTTCCAACAATTCAAAAATTTTATTAAGTTTGGCATTAATGTTAAACACTCGGTGTTTAACATTTTTACTAATATCGTCAGACGGATAGCTCATTGTCGGTTTGTTTATATTATATTTATCTAAAATTTTCTTTGTCTCACGCGTATCTTCGCATAAAATCAAATCTACGCTTTTCAGCGTCTCGATCGCTCGGAGTGTGATGTCCCCCATATTTCCTATCGGCGTCGCTACTACATAAAACTTTGACATACAATTATTTTCGATACTTCTTAGTTCTCCACTTATCCGCGATTTTTACGCGAGTGAGGGAACGTTCGAGTTCGGCTTCAAAATGCTCAAAATCAACTATTTCTTTATTTTGCATTTTTTTCTGTAATTCAAGAGCGTGAGCTTTAGCTTTTTCAATTTTCTCATCAGAAAGTTCGGACACATGCTCGGCAAAATCTGCCAGCACCGCAACTTCGGTAATTTTATCTTCGCCTTTTTTTACTTCCACAAATCCTCCTACGATCGCCATCGGCACATGCTCGCCGTCAACAACAGCGACAACTTCTCCAGACGACAAACCAACGATAAGCGGAATATGCTCCGGCAAAATCGTTATTTCGCCTTCGGTGGTCGGCAAAGTAACTTGATCCACCATCTCTTCAAGCACGAGGCGTTCGGGAGTGACTATTTTTAGTTTTAATTGCTTTGTTTGCATCAGGTTCTAGTTTCTAGGTTCTAGTTGCTAGTTTTTTTGGTTTTAGTTTTTGTCTAGAACCTAGTCCCTAGCACCCAGTCCCTAATTACAACGCCCCTTTCATATAAAAATCTCCCTCCGATTTATCATCATGCTTGCCTTCCAGAATTTCTTTGAATGAACGGATAGTTTCGGCAAGTGGCACATATTGCCCTTTGGTGCCAGTGAATTGTTCTGCCACAAAAAATGGTTGGGAAAGAAATTTTTGAATTTTTCTTGCTCTCGCTACCAATTCCTTATCAGCTTCGGATAATTCTTCCATGCCTAAAATAGCAATAATGTCCTGCAAATCTTTGTAACGCTGAAGCACGCGCTGAACCTCGCGAGAAACATTGTAATGCTCTTGTCCGACAATGTTCGGATCAAGAATTGTAGAGGATGAATCTAGAGGATCAACGGCCGGATAAATGCCAATTTCAGAAAGCGAGCGGTTAAGCACTACAGTCGAATCCAAATGGGCAAAAGTAGTGGCTGGAGCCGGGTCAGTTAAATCGTCCGCTGGCACATAAACGGCTTGCACGGAAGTAACCGAACCCTTGTCAGTGGAAGTGATGCGTTCTTGCAAAATTCCCATTTCTGTTCCGAGAGTAGGCTGATAACCCACCGCCGAAGGAATGCGTCCGAGCAACGCCGAGACTTCCGATCCAGCTTGCGTAAAGCGAAAAATATTGTCAATAAAAAGAAGCACGTCCTTACCTTCAACATCGCGAAAATACTCTGCCATTGTCAGTCCCGAAAGCGCTACTCGCAGGCGCGCTCCCGGCGGTTCATTCATTTGTCCGAAGACCATGGCGACTTTCGGCAATACGCCAGATTCCTTCATTTCGTGATAAAGATCGTTGCCTTCGCGGGTGCGCTCGCCTACGCCGGCAAAGACCGAATAGCCTCCGTGATTTGACGCAATATTGTGAATTAATTCCTGAATGACAACCGTCTTGCCAACACCAGCGCCTCCGAAAAGTCCAACCTTGCCACCCTTGAGCACAGGACAAATGAGGTCAATCACTTTGATTCCAGTTTCTAGAATTTCAACCTTCGTAGCTTGTTTTACATACTCTGGGGCTTTACGGTGGATCGGAAATTTTTTGTCATTTGGCACAACCTTGCCATCGTCAATAGCTTCTCCTAAAACATTAAAAATTCTTCCCAATGTCGCGCTGCCCACCGGCACAGAAATCGGCGCTCCGCTATTTACAACCTCCATTCCTCGAGCAAGACCATCAGTTGTATCCATGGCAACCGCGCGAACAATTCCACCGCCGAGGTGTTGTTCCACTTCCAGAACAAGTTTTCTATTCTGCCCCAAATTCGCTGAAGAAACGGCCACTTCAAGCGCAGTATAAATATCCGGCAGATTTTCTCTGAAATCAACATCTACGACCGGCCCGATAATTCTTTTAATTGTACCTTTTTGCATATTTCTATTATAACTTATTAATAATTTTTTATTTTATTCTCCTCTTGAGGAGTACCTTTTAGGGGGAGGTGGATAAACTTTTTCACCCCGCCTTTCAGGCACCCCTCAACGAGGGGAATCAGTTCACGCTCGCCATCCCAGCGCTGATTTCCGATATCTCGCGGGTAATGTTTGCCTGCCTTGCCTTATTGAAAACCAAAGTCAAATCATCAATCATTTCTCCGGAAGCATCCGAAGCATTTTTCATTGCCACCATTCTGGACGATTGTTCGCTGGCATTTGATTCTAAAATCATTTGATATATTTGCATTCTGGTTAATTTTTCCGCTAATGAACTAATTAATTTTACCTTATCCCCTTCGAATAAATAATCAGTCTTTAACTTGGCGGTTAAACCGCCAATTGGCGGTTTAACCGCCAAGTTTTCAATCATTTCTTTCAAGTCCGTCTTGCTCACTGGTAATATTTGTTTAATATTTGGTCTTTGCGTCAGAGCCGAAACAAAATCAGTGTAAGCTACTAAAACTTTATCATAATGGAACGCGCTATATTCGTCTATGGCCAGTTTTGAAATGGGAATAATTTCGGATAAAGAAACTTTGTCGCTTAATGTAAAAGAAGCAATCACATTCACACCCAATCTGCGCATCGCGATATCTCCTTTTTTGCCGACAGAAACCACATCCACCCCCAAAGACGGTCTTTCGGCACTTTCCCCAAAGACGGTCTTGGGGGAAATCAAAGAAAAAACTTTTTTGATAACTTGCGCATTATAAGCTCCGCACAAACCACGATTGGAAGTAATTAAAATAAGCAAAACCTTTTGTAGACGTCGGACGTCTACATTTTTTCTCCCGGAAAAAAGAGGATGCTCTAGCTCTGCCACATTTCGTGCAATGGAGGTCAAAATCTCCCAAGAATATTCCGCGTATAAGCGCGAAGCCAAAGTGGAAGAAACAGCGCGTTTCATCTTGCTGGCCGCCACCAACTCCATCGCTTTGGTGATTTTTTTGGTGTTCTTGACGGACTTGATCCGTCGTTTTATCTCTTTAGTACCTGCCATGTGATATTTCTTTTGCCTGTCCCGTACGAAGCTCCGCTTTCGTTCGGGATTCCGGCCATTATTTCATAAAACTCATTTTATAATCCCCAATCGCTTTCTTTAATTGCTCTTCGCCTTTTTCGGTCCACATTTTACTTTCTTTAATTTCTTTATAAAAAGTTTTTGCATTACGTTCGCTGTAATCAATTAGCTCCGCTTCAAATTCTTTTATTTTCTCCACCGGCACATCGTCCATAAAGCCTCTGGTCAAGGCATAGAGGGTAACCACTTGATGCTCCATTTTCACCGGCGCGTATTGAAGCTGTTTCAATACTTCCACCGCTCTTTTACCGCGTTCCAGCTGGCGTTTTGTAGCATCATCCAGATCGGAACCAAATTGGGAAAATGCTTCCAACTCGCGGAATTGCGCGAGGTCAAGCTTGAGCGTTCCCGCCACTTTTTTCATCGCTTTGATTTGCGCGCTAGAACCGACGCGCGAAACGGAAGATCCGACATTAACTGCCGGCCGAATGCCTTTGTAAAAAAGATCGGTTTCTAGAAAAATTTGTCCATCAGTAATAGAAATAACATTGGTCGGAATATAAGCCGAAATATCGCCCGATTGAGTTTCAATAATCGGAAACGCAGTAATAGACCCTCCGCCGTATTTTGCATTGCGTCGACAAGCGCGTTCCAGAAGACGGGAGTGTAGGTAAAAAACATCCCCCGGATACGCTTCGCGCCCCGGCGGGCGGCGCAAGAGCAACGAGATTTCGCGATAAGCGACAGCGTGCTTGGAAAGATCGTCGTAAATAATTAATACATCTTTTCCCTGATCCATAAAATATTCCGCCATTGCCACGCCGGAATATGGCGCAATATAGGACATCGCCGCCGCTTCCGATGCGCCAGCAGAAACAATAACCGTATAATCCATGCTGTTGCCTTTTTCAAGGCGAGCCTGAATCTTTCGCAGTTTAGAATCTTTCTGGCCGATAGATACATAAACACAAATTAAATTTTGTCCTTTTTGATTTAAAATTGTATCAATCGCAATCGCTGTTTTGCCTGTTTGCCGGTCGCCGATAATGAGTTCGCGCTGGCCGCGGCCAACCGGAATAATAGCGTCAATAACTTTGATGCCGGTCGCCACCGGTTCGCTGACACCTTGCCGAGTAATCACTCCCGGAGCCACTTTCTCGATCGGATAATATTGCATGGAAGCTTTTCCGCCCGAGGCGGATCCGCCTATGGCGGAAATTGCCCCTTTTCCATCAATCGGAGCGCCTATTGCATTCATCACCCTGCCTAAAATATTATCCGAAACCGGTATTTCCAGAATCCGCCCAGTCGCCTTGACTTCGTCGCCCTCTTTAATTTTAGAAAAATCACCCAGAATAATCGCCCCGACTGCATCTTCTTCCAGATTAAGAGCCACTCCGACTGCGCCATTTGAAAAAGTTATCATTTCGGATGATTTGATATCAGCCAGTCCAGAAATTTTAGCAATACCGTCAAAGACTTCCAAAACCTTGCCCACTTTTTCGATCTTGGTTTCTATCTTGAAAGCCTCTATTTCTTTTCTTAAATTCTCCACTATGTGGTTTGACATATTATTTCTCTCGCATTAAAAAATTTTCTAATTTACGAAGTTTGCTTTTATAAGTGGTATCCAGGACTTCGTCTCCAACTTCGACCCGCCTTCCGCCCAACAACTCCGCTTTTTCAAAAAATTCACTCCTCACGCTTTGCGCTTTGTATTTTTCTTTTATTTCATTCTCTAATTTTTTTCTTTCCCCGCCTTCCAGACGCTTCGCGGTAGTAATTTTCATCCTTACTATTCCCATCTTTTTTTCAATAATAGCTTGCAGAGCATTAAGAACATCTTCCGATTTTCCAAGCAGGCGTTTGTCCCGTAAAACCCGCGCTCCGCGCTTGAGCAAGCGCTCCAATTCGTCGCCAGACTTTCCTTTGGTTGCGCTGTAGATAGCCTCGGCTATATTTTTGGGGGAAATTTTTGTCATGATTTGTTTTTTTATTTGTTTTTTTCGGCCATGATTTTTTCCGCCGCTAGTATGGCTAAAGAGGCAAGTTCGTTTTTGGCAGATTCAACCAGAGTTTTCTTATCAACTTCCATTTGCTTGATTCTGTTTTTTGTCCATTCTTCATTATCTTTTTTTATTTTCTCCAAATTTTCCGCTCTCAATTTTTCCAAATCTTTTTGAAGTTCTTTTTGCGCCTCGGTTGATATTTTTCGAAGTTTTAATGTATTTTCTTTATATTCTTCGGTAGCCTTTTGCATTAATTCGTTCGCTTTTTTAGAGTCATCCAGCCCTTTGGATATCACCTCTCCCCGCTCTTTCATCAACTTCTGAAGCGGCTTGGCCGCCAAGAGGTAAAAAGCCAGAAAGACAATCCCGAAGTTAAACAACTGGGCAATCATCAATTTCCAATCTATGTGAAATGTTGTGATAAATTCTTGCATTGTTTTCATTCTCCTCTTGAGGAGTACCCTTTAGGGGGAGGTGGACAAAAACTTCCACCCCGCCCCGATGAACATCGGGGCACCCCTCAACGAGGGGAATCTACTTAATAGAAAACGCGATAACCAAACCATAAATAGCCACCGCTTCGGCAAACGCGGAGGCGATAAGCATTGGAACCAGCACTTTGCCCGTCGCTTCGGGATTGCGACCAATCGCTTCCATCGCTCGCCCGCCGATCAGACCAATACCGATACCGGCTCCAACCGCTGCCAAACCAATGGCCAGCCCTTTGCCCACCGGTGCGAAACTAACAACTCCATTTACAACTTCGTTTTCCATTTTATGTTTTAGTTGCTAGTGGCTAGTAACTAGTTGCTAGTGAATTTGGATTCCCTAGAACCTAGAAACTAGAAACTAGAACCTAAATTAAATACTAATAATTTTTTCGACTATTTGATAATAATTTTATGCATGCGCTAGATGCTTTTCTTCGTGTGCCTCGTGATCCTGCGAGGCTATCGTGAAATATACCGCAGCCAGCAGGGAAAATATCAGCGCCTGGATAAGTCCTATAAACACCTCCAGGAACAAAAACGGAGCCGGCAGAATATAGAGAAAAATTGCCCCCATTGAGGCCAAAAGCACTTCCCCGGCAAAGACATTGCCGAAAAGTCGAAAAGAGAGCGAAGCCACCTTGGCCATTTCCCCGATAAGCTCCAACAGGCTGACAAAAAAAGCAATCGGGGCAACGATGATGATGCTCTTATCCCTGCGGAACTTGGTCACTATCTCTCCGAGTGCTTTGATATTAACATACTTATTGAAAATTTTCCAAACCCCAATGGCTACGATTCCAAAGATATTTGAACCGATGACAATCGCGATGCTCAAAGCCAAAGTAGTGTTGATGTCCGCCGTGCCGGCGCGGAAGAGAGGAATAAAAACAGAGTATCCGGCTTCACTCGCCAGATATCCGACTGACCCCACGATAGGCAAAAGCCCCAGCCAGTTGTTCGCCAAAATAAAAATAAACAGCGAAGTGACCAGAGGAAAAATTTTCAACGTTATTTTGCGGTCATTTGTCACTTGGTCGCATAGTGACAATGCGCCCGCCAAAAAAATTTCAAAAATATGCTGGATCTTGTCAGGAATTTGTTTTAATTTTAAACGAAGCGCCGCGCAAAGAATGATTATCACCAAAACCGCGAGCCAAGAATTGAGCAGTGAATTTGTAATTTGAAAACTGCCGATATGGAAAACCGGTTCGGCAAAAATAGTGGTTTCATGAATCGGCGCTATAGTTTGATTTGTGTTATTCGTTGCCATATTTTTCTTCGTCCGCCGTAGCTTTATGCGAAGGAGGATCTAGGTTTTTTTTATATTCTTTAATTTCGCGATAAATTCCAAAACAACTAACCCCCAAACCAACCATCAAAAAAATGAAAAACAAAATCTGGCTTTCGGTGAACTGACCGGCTACTAGCCCGATGACCAAAGGAAATATTATCCAAGAAGTCGTCTTCGCGTAAAAAACCATTATCGGTTTCCAATCCATATATATACTATAAAGGAAAAAAACATGAGATGCAAACAGGAATGAAAAAGCCCCAAACGCCAGATTGCGTAAGGGGGCCCGCATGATGATAAAAAAGAACAAAAAAAGGTTGTGAATTGAGGGCATGGTGCTCCCCCAATTTGGTTAAAGTTTTTTTAGCGTGACCACGGCACGCCCATACCCACATCAAGTGGCATGGAACTCAGCCGTTAAAGATTCGGTGAGTTTCAGATTCGAGTTCAGGCACAACCGTCCCTCCCTCGAAATATTCCACTTGAATGGTATTGACATCAATGCCAGTCTCGTCAGCAAATGCTTGTCGAGTTAGTGGCCCAATAACACTGCCTTTCTTTTTTATGACGTTTGATTACGCCATTTTATATTCAGATTACAAAAAGACAGAGATTTGTCAAGCTAACCGACCCGAATTCTATTTCCACTTGAACATCCGATGTTTAAGTGGTTACAAACCTTGTTATCGCTTAATTTGTGACATTTTAACTTTTCTATTTGTCCACTATCTTTTACATATGTTCAAGACAGTGGACACCAAATCAAAACTATTTTGATTTCACCTCCAACTTTTCGACACGGACAATTACATTATCTATTTTTCTATCATACGCCAGATGATCAGTATACAATGTAGAAATATTTTCTCTGAAAGATTTAGTGTCTTCGTGTATGGCTGTAATTTCTTTCAGCATTACTTGTATAACTTGTCCATGTGTTGTTAATGTCTTATTCATCTTGTTTAGAGTTTTTTGTTGCGCATTTAAATCCTCTTTGGTTGCCATGCGATCAACAACATCTTCCTTTATCATTTTAGCTAAGTCGGCAATGGTAACTCTTTTTGTTTTTTTATTATTCATACTATTTTTCTTTTTTTACTAATTTATGTTTCTTAAAAAAATCTACTATTGGTTTTCCACATTTTAAACAAATTTAAAGAATCAAGCAAAGTGAGTGTGGAAGGAATCGGACCTTCGACCTCTGTCTTATCAGGACAGCGTTCTACCACTGAACTAGTCGCCCTTCATTTAAAAATTTTAACAAAAAGATTAGGGCAAGTCAAAAAACCTTTTTTCTTATAACTGAACTTTTGAAAATTGATATACCCCAATAATAAAAATCAAAAGCGCGACGCCGCAAAGAACGCCAATGCTCAACCCCGGGGAAAAAACGTTAACTCCGCTAAAGGCATATCGTAAACCGTCAACGCCATAGGAAAAAGGATTGACTTTTGTCACAAAATCCAAGATTGGAGGCAGGTCCTTTATAGGGAAAATAGCTCCAGAAAGAAAAAACAAGGGTTGGACAAAAAAGTTAAAAATGAGGGGAAATCCCTGCATATCATCAAGCCGAACGGCAATGGCCGCTCCCAAAGCCGAAGAAAGAATAGCCACCAAAAACAAAAAAAGAAAAGCCAAAGGCAAACTAGCCAAATCCGGCCTAAAACCGGCAACAAGCGTAATTAAAAAAACCAGCGTTCCTTGAATCATAGCCACTGTCGCCCCGCCTAAGGTCTTGCCCAAAAGAATTTCAAACCTGTAAATGGGCGCCACAAATGTTTCTTTTAAAAAACCGAATTGTTTATCCCAAATAATTTCCAATCCTGTAAAAATGGACGTAAACAGTACGCTCATGACAATAATTCCTGGAGCCAAAAACTGAATGTAGTTGCCGGCGCCCGCTCTGGCATAAACGGGGCCAAAACCAAAACCAATCGCTAAAAGAAAAATAATCGGCTGACCCAAAGCCCCCACTATACTAGCCCTTTTTCTTGTAAATCTTTTTAATTGACGCAACCACAAAATAAAAATCGCACTCATATATCTATCTCATTAATTTATTTGAAATACGCATTTGATTTAGACCGACATCGCCAGCCTCTTCTCGAATTTTGCTACCTGTCAAAGATATAAAAGCATCTTCAAGATTTTTTGCCCCGGTTTCGCTGACAATTTCTTCTATTGTTCCTGTGATAACAATTTTCCCATGGTCAATAATGGCGACTCTTTGGGCAATACGCTCAACTTCTTCCATATGATGAGTCGTGAAAAAAATCGTGACCCCTTCTTTTTTGTTTAAATCGCTGATATACGTCCAAATATGATTTCTTGTCTGCGGGTCAAGGCCTAAAGTCGGCTCATCAAGAAATAAAACTTTGGGATGATGAAGCAGCCCCCGAGCAATTTCTAAGCGCCTTTTCATGCCCCACGAAAAATTTTTAACGTACGAATCCTTACGGTCGTACAATTCAACAAGATTTAAAAGTTCAACAATCCGCTTTTTATAAACATCTCTGGCTAACTTGTAAAGAATCGCGTGAAACTGCATATTTTCATAAGCTGTCAGTTCGTTGTCTAAGCTTGGGTCTTGAAAAACAATGCCAAAGGACTTTCGCGTTTCATGGGGGTTTTCAACAACATTGTGGCCGTTGAGAAATATGTCGCCCGAGTTTGGGGACAAAAGTGTGGTTAACATTTTAATGGTTGTTGACTTGCCCGCCCCATTGGGACCCAGAAGTCCTAATATTTCCCCTGGTTTCACCTG
>CAZKPK010000005.1:39659-42101 GCA_964554645.1 uncultured Candidatus Saccharibacteria bacterium
GGACCCAAAAAGGCAAAAACCTCTCCTTCTTGAACCTTAACGTCAATATTGTCAACCGCGGTAAAATTTCCGAACTTTTTTGTTACATTTTTTATCTCTATCATGGGCTTTTATTCTATCATATTAAAATAAAAAAAGAACCCCTCATACAGTTTACTGTGCGAGGGGTTTGTGAATTACCCGCGGGGCTTGACAAACACGAAGCACTCATCAACATTCCAAGAGTACTCGCTGTCTTCGTGCTCGCCGGCGAGCCACAAAGAACCATCTCGGCCCAGGCAAAATAATTCGAGATTTCCCTTAGAATCAACAATTGGCTCCATTCCCACCATCAACCATTCCTGCTTTGATTGGTTAAGATAGGCCAAACGAAATCGGGGAACCGCTTCTATCGGGAAAAGTTCCAAACATCTTTCCCTAACCCGAGTGTAAATAGGGCCAAGCTTGGCCGATATTTTAAAACCAAGCTCCCCGACTTTCACTTTCACAAGATCAACTTCGCCCTGACGAGCTTCAAAACTTATTTTTTCGAGAACTTCCCTTGCCCAGCAAACAACTTCTATATTGTTGACTTGACAAGCTACTAGAAATTCTTCCAAATCCTTCGGGCTTTCGTCAATCTTTAGGGTCATAAAGACCTTAAAATTGGCCGGTCGAACTTCTTTGACAGTTACGACCCGCTCACCTCCAAGGATCTTCAACACCTCTCCTTCCCCACCAAGCTTTTTTATGACGGCCTGAAGCTGATCGGCCGTCAAACTGGTGAATAAAGATTCACTGTTATCGCCAAACCTTTCCTTGATCGCTTTCAAATGTTCATTGTTTATGCCGGCAAACACTTTATTGTTCATCGCTCACTCCTTTCACAAGCAATGTTTAAATGTAAATGTGCCATTTCCACTAATTTTCCATGGTAACACTATACATTCATCTTGTCAATAATAACGCTCCAAAATAAAAAACCCTGCTGCCACAACTAAGTTGTAGCCGCAGGGCTATGACTAAAGGTGCCTGGCTTTTTTGGCGATATCAATTTCGTGAAAGTTGTACTCTTGCACCAAATCGGCAAAATACCACCGAGTAATGTCAAGACACTTTCCGTCCAACGAGAACAGACGAAGCAACTCATCGGGGAAATTTTTTTGATCCTCAAAAGAGGGACCTGGACCGTAGTAAACACCAGCTTCATTCATTACTTCTCTGCCTGGACGAAAATACAGTCCCAGCATTTCCTGGCGGTCTTCAGACAGCCAGCACTGCTCAAAATCAGGGCAACATCCCCGAAGAATCCTGTTCAACTTTTCTCCAGCCTCAAGGAACACCTGATGAATCTCCAATCCTTCTTTAAAACCCAACAGTAGAAGGTTCAACATGACGCACCTCCTATCTTGCATCAATTTTCAAAGAACCACATCTAACACCTTTTATTTTATAATACAAACACAATTATGTCAAATACCACTTCTGCCGCGCCCTCGCTACAGCATTAATTTTAATCCAATTACGAAAAGAAATACAGCAACAACAACACGGAATTTATTTTGCGGTATTTTGTCTACAATTACTTTTGCAATCTGCGCTCCGACAAACGATATCGGAATAAAGAAAAGCAATCCGTACCAGAGTTCTTTTGGAAGCGTTGCTCCTCCGGTAAAATAGGCGATAATACGGGTTGAATCGACAAGAAGGCCGATTGCTCCGGCAGTTGCAATATAAACGGTTTTCGGTAAATCAAAAGCTGTTAAAAACATACTGCGAATTGCTCCTCCGATACCAAACATTCCGGCGAAGAATCCCGACAATGCCCCGCCCGATAGCGCTGTTATGTTTCCGGCGGGAATTTTGAATTTAGACTGAAATATTAAGAAAAGAGCATAACCCGCAAGAAACGCGCCAAGCAGACGAAGCAAGATTTGTTCATTGGTTCCAAGCGATATATATGCGCCCAGATAGCTTGTCGCAAGACCCACAACGCCAAACAGTAAAAACAACTGTAAATTAAAACCAGAGCGAAACAGCAAAATTTTCCATACATCGCCGAACCAATGAATAATTGATACTAAAAATATCGCTTCAATGGGCGGGAGAAATATGACAAGTACCGGAATCATCAATGTGGAAGTGCCAAATCCGGTGATAGTTCCAATAGTGGCAGCGATAAGTGTCAGTACGGCAATGTATAAAATTTCCATAATTATTTTTCTTTTGGCTCAAATTGAATAATTTGAAACCCGTATTTTTCAATCTCTTCCGGCGGCCAAAAATTTTGGCCCTTAGTTTTGAGAATATATGTAGCAATAACCTCAACTTTTCTTCCGGTATATTCTTTTTTGTCTTTGTCCCATTCCTCCAAAACCAAAATATCCCCCTCCCCCACCTCAAAATCAGCAAGGCGCAACTCCAGCTTTTTCTTGCCAGAGATTATTTCCTCAAAATACTCCC
>CAZKPK010000005.1:42111-44655 GCA_964554645.1 uncultured Candidatus Saccharibacteria bacterium
ACTTTTTTATGAATTGTTGTCATAATTATTTTCCCCGCCTCCGCTTACCCATCCGAAGCCAAAAGGTGAAGGAGGGTTTTTCCGCCGCCGCCGAATTTCGTGCAAACTTCGTTTGCACGCCGCCTAAAATTTATAAATTAAAAATCTGTTAATACTAGCGTCCTCTTTGCCTTGTTCAACTAGTTCGAATTGAAAATCATCGTTTAATTTAAACTTTACCAAGTTCAAATTTATTGATTTGATATTTTCTTTATTCATCCTATCAAAAACACTCTTTTTATATTGTGTATCCGGATTGTTGATTAAATGTTCTCCCTTGCTCTCTATAACATAAACAAGCTGTAATGAATCATCTTTTTTCTTTTTGGCGACTATAAAATCGGGAAGGATTCTTCCTTTTTTCCAACCGCGAATCGCATACCATTTTCTACTATCGGCCATATTGCGCACCCACCACACAACGCTTTCCTTGTTGTCAATCAAGTTGGCGACTTTTCTTTCCAGAGGATTCATTGATAATATATCCGACTTCTCAAAAAGGTTAAGATTATATGTTTCAATACCTTCTGGGTATACTTCGTTTTCTCTTGGCAATGAATATCCCAAGTTTTCATTCGCACAAACTGCTAATGTCAATTTTTTGCTCTTTATTAGGGAATTGAAAACGCCTTGTTCTTGTTCAAATTTATCAAGAGATAATTTCTTGACAATTTCGTAAGTAATAAATCCGCTATTAGCTGTTATTTTTTCTTCATCTTTGTATTTCTCACACTCTTCAACAAACTGATTGGCTAAATCAAAAGCAATAAAGGCGTTATCAACTACATCAGTTATTCGACGGGCTAAATAGGAAATCTCAAATATCCCGCCTTCTTCTTCCTCTAAATATTTTTTCTCGTGCCTTTCCAAATCAATTAAAATCTCGTAAGCAATCTGTCTCCTATCAAGCAATGGGAATATTATTTCTTTTAACCATTGACCATAGTTTCTACCCGACCAATCAATTTTAGGTCTAATATTAATATCATAAGAAAATCTGCGGTAATCATTATTTTCTTTCACCATCCAAACAGGCAAGTATAATGACGCTGGATATTTTTTAACTATTTCTGACTTAATCTTTGTTTTAATTTTTCTTGAGCCAGTTGGCCCTGCTTCTCGGCTGATATTTTGTATAAGATCACCTAACCCCTCATGCTCAAATCCTCTTTGGATGTTTCTTAATACATCCGCCGTATCCCCTTTGTTAAAATAAACATAGCTTTCATCAAGTTCTTGAATCTGTGTTTTTTTGGCATACGGCTGACGCAAAATTCTGCCGACTAACTGTGTCATTGATTGTTCTGACCTTGCGTTTGGTATTACACCCAGAACATAAGCGAATGAACAATCCCAACCCTCCTTTAAGGCCTCCTTGGTTATGATATACCTAATTTCACTTGATTCTGATAAAAGTTTTTCTTCCTTTATTTCATCTATCTCTGCGGACTTAACCGCAATTTCGTAAGCCGGAATTCCTTGCTCTATTAAATATTCGCGAACATCTTCGCTATGAACCTTACCCTTTTCGCGCTGGTCTTTTCCCGTTCTCTCTGCTTGTATAAGAGCAATTGGTCTAATGTAGATTCCTTTATTGCTGTTTAATTTTATTGCTTCTTCTTCTAACGCTTCTCTCTTTTTCCTAATTTCGTTTATTACTTCGCGCCAGTTTCCGCTTATAGTTGGGGAATGCAAATGCAAATCAAGTTTTATCATTTCTTCTTTTTCAAGCTGTCGGCCTGTAATTTCTACCAAAACATTCATATGTCTACGTTCCTTTGGCGTTGCCGATAAGCCAATAATCATTGCGGGGTTTAAGCCGTCAAGCGTATCCTTGGCAATTTCCGAAAACATAGTATGGAATTCATCAACGACAATCAATGGATTTAATAATCTTATTGCGTTGCCCATACTTGTTTTTACAATCTTTTTATTAAACAAGCTGTCTGGTATAAAATCTAAGTTAGGAATTTTTTCTAAAAGTTTTTTATGTTTATCAAATTGATTGTCCTGCGGGAAAAAATCAATATAGCCGCCGTTGTCTTGAAATATTTTCATATTTTCTTTGGTGCTCCTTCCAGCCGATTGAATCATTAACATCAAAATAACCAAATTATTTTCTGTATCCTGACGGCGCAAGGGCTTCCCCTTTTCTAAAATAATAGTTTTGTTGCCGCTACATTGGTCTAATAATTGGCGGTAAATATGGCCTTTATCTTTTAATTTTTCTATTGTTTGCCGATAAATTGTTTCTCGGTGAGTAATCCAAACCACTAGGCCTGTTCTTTTTTTAGCGAACAAATTCTGATATTCACGAATAGCTTCAATCGCCAAAAGAGTTTTACCGCCGCCAGTTGGAATCTTTAAACAAAAACGAGGGTAGTATTCACCCAGTCCATTTTTTGGTCTATCCGCAAAATGCGAAAACCCCAGTTCATTATAAACTGCGTCAACATAGGATATAGAGCTTTTTAAACTATTTTCCAGCTTTTCAACCTCCCCTTT
>CAZKPK010000006.1:0-41840 GCA_964554645.1 uncultured Candidatus Saccharibacteria bacterium
TCGGAACTCCTGGCCTTAATGGATGATGAAACTGGCACTGGAGCCTTGGTCTTTGGCACCAGTCCAGATATTACTACTTCCATCACTACTCCTTCCACCACCTTTGCCTTGCTTAATACCACTGCCACCACCGTGAACGCTTTTGGAGCGACCACTACCTTGAATATCGGCGCTTCGGCCACCACTGTCTTAAACTTTGGAGGTTCCACCACCGCAGCCGAATTTAGATTCCTAGAACCTTCCGCTTCGGGAACAAACTATTCCGCTTTCAAAGCAGTCGCTCAAGGAGCGAATATCACCTATTCTCTGCCTCCAACCGTTGGAGCTGCGGGCACGTATCTCAAAGATGTTGCGGGAGACGGAGTCTTGACTTGGGCGACAGCCGGAGGAGGCGCCGCCCTCTCTGGCATCACTGCTGCCACCGGTGCGAATACGATCGCCAACGGAGCTAATGTTGATCAAATCTGGAATTGGGCGCCGACGGTTAATTCTAAATCAGCAATTACATTTGGAGAAACAACGGCGGCTACGGGAGGTACCAGCACCGCGTTTGTGCCAAATCAAATACTCGCCAAGTTCACCACGCTTGCGGGAAGTACGATGTCGCCACTTGCGGTGTATTCGCGCGGGGCGCATGTTTTTTCGGTGTCGCCCACGACGGCGCAGATTGTTGCAGCAACAGGAGGGACTGCTGGAGCCCCTACCTATTCATTTGCTGATGGTGGAGGAATGACTTCAGGTATGTACCTGTCGGGTTCCAACGAAGTTTCTATATCTACCGGTAGTCTACAAAGAATGAAGATAGTTGGTAGTGGAGGCATTCGTGTTACGGGTGGAACCGATGGTGGTGGTCCAGTATTTTCAGATTTAACAAATGGAAACACTGGGTTAACTTGGCCTGCTACCAATACTATGGGTATTGCAAATTCTACTGATGATGAATGGGTGCGATTCGGTTCACGTTTTATTCAATTATCTCGTGGTTCTACTGATGCTACCGCTTTCACCATCAATTCTCGCAAAGCTCGCGGCACAGTTCCTTCACCAACCGTCATCACCACGGGTGACGATCTTTTGACAGTCAGCGGTTACGGTTATGTCGGGGCGACGAACACTTTTCAAGAAGCTGCAAGTATTACGATAGATTCTGCAGGCACTATCTCTGATAGTGCAACAGGTATTGGTGGAATACTCCGATTTAATACTGCTACTGTCGGAGCTGAGCCGACAGAGAGGATGACGATAGATAATGTTGGCAACATCAAAATCGCTGGCACCGCCGTCCGCGCCACCACTGAAGGAACGAATCATCTGGATATCTTTGACGGCACCGCGCCGGTGGGAACTCTGGCCAACGGCATTTCTATCTACTCCACTTCCGGAGAAGGTTATATGATGGACGCGGCCGGCAACGCCACCTTGCAAACTCCGCACGAGAATGTAAATAACTACTGGGTCTTTGATTCCTCAAACAGCATTACCGGCAAAAGATTGCTCGTGGATATGGAACTGATGGTGAAGAAATTGAATGAAACAATGGGCTGGGATTATGTCCACGAGACGATCAATGGGAAACCAATTGCACCGGCGGATTCGACTCCTTCGACCAGCTCAGAGCAAGCAAGCTCACCGCCAGCAACTCCAAAACTCTCTCTGGACCTGAAGCTGACCGGACTGGAAGAAAGAATCGCGGCGTTGGAAACTACCAGTGGTTCAACCGCTGGAGGATTACTTCCTAGCTTGGGTTCCCTGGCAGTAGATTTCTTCAAAGGCGGAGTGCAGAGCGTAACCGACGGCATCGCGTATCTGAAAGGTCTGGTGGTGGAGAAACTAACCACCAAAGAATTATGCTTGGAAGATGTCTGCATAAACAAGACGCAATTAAAAGAATTACTAGAGAAAAATGAAATTCAGAATTCTACCCCTGCGCCACTTGTCCCGAGCGAAGTGGAGGGAGAATCCGCGCCGGAGGTTACTCCAACTCCAGAACCAGCGCCTGCACCAACCCTCGATCCTGCATCTACACCTGCACCAGCACCTATCCCAGAAACTTCAACACCAACACCGACACCAATTCCTAATCCTGCACCAGCACCAGAGCCTGTTCCAGATACGACCACCCCGCCTACAGCACCCCTCCTTGATCAAGGAGGGGATGGGGGTGGTAATTCTGAACTGATTTCCGAACCTACTCCTGTGCCAGAGCCTGCATCTGCGCCATAATTAATTTGCATAAAAGATGGCGTTTGATACAATAACAAAATATGAAAAAAGCAGTAAAAATTAAAAAAATAACGATTGATACATTAGCAATAATGGTTGCTAAAGGTTTTGAAAATACGGCAACAACAAATGATATTAAAAATATTGATAAAAAACTTGATCAACATGACAAGATTTTTGAGTTGATGATTAAGGAACTCAGAGCTATACATGAAGATAATAAATATTTTAGAGAGAATATTCTTAACGTAAATGCTGATAGTTTGTCCTACGATCGCAAAATCAATAATCTAACTGTGCGGGTAGAAAAGCTGGAATTGAACGCAAAATAAATCTGTGAATTACCCTTTGTAATTCGCTTAAAGCTTATTTGGCAAACGCTTGGTTTTTAGGTATTATGAATATGTATGGCAGAATATAACCACAAAAAGATAGAACGCAAATGGCAAAAGGAATGGGAGAGAAAGAAAGTTTATGAAGCTAAGAGCCCCAGTAGCAGAGCCAAGCTCGCTACGGGGCAATTAGAGCGTAAAAAATTTTATGCTCTAATTGAATTTCCGTATCCCTCTGGCGACGGGCTTCATGTCGGACATCCACGACCATATATCGGGATGGATATAATTTCCAGAAAAAGAAGGATGCAAGGCTATAATGTGCTTTATCCGATTGGCTGGGATGCCTTTGGCTTGCCGACAGAAAATTACGCGATCAAAACAGGCAAAGATCCGCGCGTGGTCACTAAAAAAAATAGCGATACATTTCGCCGGCAAATAAAATCGCTCGGCATTTCTTTTGATTGGTCGCGAGAAATTAATACCACCGATCCAAAATATTACAAATGGACGCAGTGGATATTTTTGCAGTTTTTTAAAAAAGGCTTGGCGTATAAGGCTAAAATGACAATTAATTGGTGTTCGAAAGACAAAATTGGATTAGCCAATGAAGAAGTGGTCAACGGTTGTTGCGAACGATGTGGGACACCGGCAGAGCAAAGAGAAAAAGAGCAGTGGATGCTCGCGATTACTAAATACGCCGACCGACTTTACAAAGATTTGGACGAGGTGGATTATCTTCCGCAAATAAAATTGGGACAGAGGAATTGGATAGGGAAGAGCGAGGGCGCGGAGATTAAATTTGAAATTAAATACAGCCCATCCCCATCCCTAACTCTTCCCTTTGGGGAGGATTTAGGAGGGGCTATTAGAGTTTTTACGACAAGACCCGACACGATTTTTGGAGCCACTTATTTAGTGTTGGCGCCGGAACACCCTTTTTTATCAAGGATACTCCTTGATATGTTGGCAAATAAGAAAGAAGTATTGCAATATATTGAAGCTGCGAAAAAAAAATCTGAAATTGAAAAAACTGCGGAAAATAAAACAAAAACAGGCGTTGAGTTAAAAGGAATTAAAGCAATCAATCCTGCCTCAGGCGAAGAAATTCCTGTGTGGATTGCAGATTATGTTCTTGCAACTTATGGCACCGGCGCGATTATGGCCGTGCCGGCGCACGATGAGCGGGATTGGGAGTTTGCTAAGAAATATAATTTGCCGATAAAACAAGTTATTATGCCGGATAATCTAGACATAAAAAATCCACCTCAAGCTGGGAAGGAAGATACCAGCCGAAATGTCGTGCATGTGATTTTGAGAGATAGAAAAAATAAAGACGTTTTGCTTGAATTTTTAAAAGGGGACCATTGGGGAGATAATAAACCCATTAATTTTATAATTGGAGGTGTCGAAAATGATGAAAGCGAAATCAATGCTGCCATTCGAGAAATTAAAGAGGAAACCGGTTATACCAATGTTAAATTTATTGAGAAGATACCATTTGAAGTGCAAGCCAGATTTTTTGCGGCGCATAAGGATGTTAATCGCACGATTCATGTTAGTGCATTAGTATTTGATCTTCTTGGGCAAGAACGAATAGAAATATCGGAAGAAGAAAAGAAACTCCATGATCTTAAATGGGTGAGTGAAAATGAAGTTTGTAACACAATTACAATTCCTGACGATAAAATGATTTGGAAATATTTTTCTGAAGGAAATTTTGCTTTTACAGGAGAAGGTATTTTAATCAATTCTGATAAATTTTCCGGAATGGATTCGGAAAAAGTAAAAAAGGAAATTGTGAAATTTGTCGGAGGAAAAGAAAAAACAACTTTCAAGCTTCGCGATTGGGTATTTTCTCGTCAGCGATATTGGGGCGAACCGATTCCGCTTGTGTTTTGTGAAAATTGTAGACGTCGGACGTCTACAGGCTGGGTGCCGGTGCCGGAAAAAGATTTGCCGGTGGAACTTCCGAAAGTAAAAAATTATCAGCCGACGGAGAGCGGAGAGTCGCCACTTGCCAATATTTCCAAATGGGTGAATACCACATGTCCGACATGTGGGGGAAAAGCCAAAAGGGAGACGGATACGATGCCGAACTGGGCCGGAAGCTCCTGGTATTATCTGCGATATGCCGATCCGAAAAATAATAAAGAATTTGCAAGCAAGAAAAATTTGAAATATTGGCTTGGAAACGACCCCGCCGTTGGCGGGGTAAATTGGTATAACGGCGGAAACGAACATACCACTTTGCATCTTTTGTATTCGCGTTTTTGGCATAAATTTCTTTTCGATTTAAAGCTTGTGCCGACGAGCGAGCCATATCTGAAGCGCACTTCGCATGGCATGATTTTGGGCGAGGGGGGAGTCAAGATGTCCAAATCGCTTGGCAACGTGATTAATCCGGATGACATAGTAAAAACATACGGCGCCGACACGCTTCGCATTTATGAAATGTTTATGGGACCGTTTGATCAATCTGTCGCTTGGTCCACCGACAGTATTATCGGAGCGAGGAGATTTATTGAAAAAGTTTGGAGAATAGGGGAAAAAGTAGCAAGCACCACAGAATCTTCCTTTGCGGGGTCGCTGTCTCCGCTTACTAGCGGAGCGCTGCCTCTCGGCTCGTCAGCCTGCGAGACACCCCGCCAAGGAAATTCTGTCATGCTTGCTAAACTTTTAAATAAAACCATTAAAAAAGTTTCGGAAGATATTGAAACAATGAAATTCAATACAGCTATCTCTTCCCTGATGATTTTTGTGAACGAAGTTGGAAAATTTGATTTGATATCGCAAGATGTGTATGAAACTTTTTTAAAACTTCTTTCGCCATTTGCGCCGCATATCACTGAGGATTTATGGCAAACATTAGGTCATGAAAAATCAATTAATTTTGAATCATGGCCAATATACGATCTTTCAAAAATTAAAACAGAAGAAATCAAAATTGTAGTGCAAATCAACGGTAAAGTGCGAACTGAAATTATGATCCAAACGAATGAGAAAGAAGAAAATGTAAAAGAAAAAGCCTTGAAGAATAATATTATTTTAAAGCATATTGAAGGAAAAGATATAAAAAAAACATTTTACGTTAAAAATAGGCTTATTAACATAGTTGTTTAAGAACGCTTGCGGTTTTTCATTAAGACATAGTATAATCAAGTTATGAAAACTAATATTTTTGACGGGCTTTCGTTTTTGTCGCTTCTTTTAGTGATAGTGCTATTGCCGGTTTTCTTTTTACCCTTCACCAATATTCCAGTAGAAACTTCCAAAGGGTTGCTTTTGGTGCTAGGGCTCTTTGCCTGTGTTATTTTTTGGGCGATCGCTCGGTTTTTAGATGGACGGATAATTTTCCCAAAATCTTGGCTATTATTGTCGGGATTGGGAATAGTCTTGGTATTTTTACTCTCCGCTCTTCTCTCTCCAAAAAGCGCTCAAGTGTCATTATTTGGCATCATGTTTGATGTTGGGTCTTTTTGGTTTGTTTTTTCGGCTTTTATGTTGATGTTTTGTTCTTCTGTTATTTTTAGAACCCCCAAACAAGTAAAAATTGTTTTGTTGGGAGTAATATTGTCTTCTGCCGTTGTCTTAATTTTTCAAAGCGCTCATTTGTTCCTACCGGAAATTTTATCATTGGGAGTTCTAGCCGGAAAAACTGATAATCTTGTAGGATCTTGGAACGCGCTTGGACTTTTTGCCGGGTTTTCTGGATTGATGTTTCTTTTGGTGATTGAGTTTTTTTCAATTTCAAAAGCGGGAAAAATTTTACTGGAAATATTGATTTTACTTTCCATACTGTTGGCGGCCTCCGTGAGCTTTCCATTAGTTTGGATACTTCTTGGAATTTCCAGCTTGGTTATTTTTGTTTATAAAGCTTCAATTACTTTTCAAAAAAGTGAAAGCAAAGAAGAAACGGAGAAAAAACATTTTCCTCTGATTTCGTTTATTGTTATGCTGATCTCCTTGTTATTTTTCATCTCGGGGCAGTTTATCAGTAGTATCCTTCCAAGTCGCTTGCAGATAGCAAACACTGAAGTAAGTCCTCTTTTGAAAACCACTCTTTCCATAACCAAAGGAGTGCTTGTTGAGAATCCTATTTTAGGTATTGGTCCGAACAGGTTTGGAGAGGCCTGGTCAATGCATAAACCTCTGGCCATAAACACGAAAATAAACGGTACTGATTTTTGGGATGTTTCTTTTAATTCAGGTTCTGGATTATTGCCTACTTTGACTGCCACCACCGGAAGTCTTGGCATTCTTGCTTGGATCGTTTTCTTTATTTTATTTTTAGTAATCGGCGTAAAATCATTATTTTCCAGCATTAAAAATGGCGTAAACCCCCACACCAATATTATTGGTGTGGGGGTAAATTGGGAAACCGTGGCGTCTTTTGTGTTGTCTCTGTATTTATTTATTTCTTCTTTTTTCTATTCCACCGGAGCGGTAATATTTTTACTGGCTTTTGCTTTCGCCGGAGTATTTATCGGTTTGTCTGCCTCCAATAATTCAAATGGAGAAATTTCTTTGTCCTTTTTAAACGACCACAGAACAAGCTTTTTTTCCATACTGTTTCTTATTCTTTTGGCTATCGTCTCTGTTGCCGTTTCATTTAAATACACGGAACGCTTTATTTCCGTTTCTTATTTTAGAAAAGCGCTCTCTGCGCAAACTGTTCCGTTAGCTCAAGATGCTATTAGCAAAGCCCTTTCCTTATATTCAAATGATTTATATTTGCGCACTTATGCGCAGATTTTTCTCGTGAAATTAAATTCTATTGCCAATAAAGGATCATCCTTATCTGATACGGACAAGGCGGATTTGCAGGCAAGCTTTGATCAAGCTCTGAACAGCGCGCAAATGGCGGCGGCATATAACCCGTCAAATTATTCAAACTTCCAATTACTTGGTTCTGTCTATCAAGTAGTTGGTTCACTCGGGGCCAAAGATGCTTATGGTAAAGCTGTTTTGGCTTACCAAAATGCTTCCAACCTGAATCCGTTAAATCCAGGTCTGAAGCTTTCTATGGCCAGCGCGTCTTTCGCCGATGGAAAAGTCAAAGAGGCGAAGGATTATGCCAAGCAAGCCCTTTCTCTTAAGCCGGATTACATTGATGCCCTGATTACTCTCTCTCAAATAGCCAAAAGTGAAAATAATAATGCGGAGGCGCTTTCCTACGCGCAAACAGCGCTTTCCGTTTCTCCCACCAACGCAGACTTGATAAAATATGTTGATTCTATAAAAAATTCAAACATTACTCCGGCTTTAGCTCCAACCACCCAAAAGCCAAACTAAAATAGATGGAGAAGATTTTCCGAATTTTTGGCAAAGAGTCTACAAATATAAATCAGGCTGCGCTTCTTTTGGGATTTTCTACTTTACTTTCTCAGATTTTGGCTCTTTTCCGCGATCGTTCTTTCGCGCATTTCATTGGCCCTTCGCCCTCTTTAGACGCTTATTATGCGGCTTTCCGCGTGCCGGATCTTATTTTTATTTCTATCGCTTCTCTTGCTTCCATTACCGTGATTATCCCTTTCCTTGTGGCAAGAATGTCTGCTCGCCAATTGGCAGGCGGAGATGGTCTGGAAGTAACGCCAGAAGCGCATAAATATCTTAACGATATTTTTACCGTCTTTTTTATGGCAATGGTATTGGTTTCTCTTCTGGCCTTTTTTCTGATGCCATACTTGATGCCCGCTATCGCTCCTGGTTTTACCCCCTTAATACAGTCAAAGATAGTTATGCTTTCACGCCTAATGCTTTTGTCGCCTATCTTAATGGGCCTTTCAAATCTTTTTGGCGCGATCACTCAAATCTTCCGAAAGTTCTTTATTTATTCCTTGAGTCCGATTCTTTACAATCTAGGAATTATCATCGGCGTTTTATTTTTGTATCCCGCCTTTGGAATTTCTGGACTGGCAATAGGAGTTGTTCTTGGAGCCCTGATGCATTTTGGAATACAATTTTTTGCCTCAAGCGCCCTCGGGTTTGCGCCAAGATTTTCCCTGTCTGTTAATTTCTCGGATATAAAAAGCGCAGTATTTATCTCGCTTCCGAGAACCCTTGGCTTGGCTTTTAACAATATTGCTCTTGTTTCCATTATTGCCCTCGCTTCATTTTTACAAAGCGGATCTATTTCGATTTTCAACCTCTCTTTCAGCCTCCAATCAGTGCCTCTTAATATTATTGGTATATCTTATGCGGTAGCCGCCTTTCCGATTTTTGCTAAATCCATTTCTCTCGGGAAGATAGATGAATTTAAAAATCATCTCCGCTCAGCCGCTCGAGCCATAATTTTTTGGTCTTTGCCCGTTACTTTTCTTTTTATCGTGCTCCGGGCGCAGATTGTGCGGGTGATTCTCGGTTCCGGAAGTTTTTCTTGGGACAACACTCGTTTAGTAGCGGCCTCGCTGGCGATTTTTTCTGTTTCGGTTATCGCTCAAGGCATGATTGCTCTCTTGTCCCGAGCCTACTATGCGAGAGGCGACACCAAGCGTCCATTGATAGTTAATTTAATCTGCTCCATTGTAATTGTAATTTTAGCTTACGCATTTATTTATATTTTTAAGAATATGCTCTTGTTCCGTTATTTTATAGAATCAATACTGAAAGTAACGGATATTCCGGGGACAGAAGTTTTAATGCTTCCTTTTGCTTACTCGGTCGGCACTATTTTGAATTTTATTTTACATTGGTTTTTTATTCGGAGAGATTTTATGGGTGGCGAATCTTTTATTACGAAGACCTTTTTTCAAAGTCTAGGCGCTTCATTTTTTCTGGGCTTGACCGCTTATATATGTTTAAATATTCTTTCGCCAATTTTTGGCACAACTACTTTCTGGGGAGTATTCTTGCAGGGATTTATCTCCGGCGTAATGGGTATCATAGTCGCTATTTTCGTGTTGCATCTTTTGAAAAATGAAGAATTGAAAGATATTATAAAAACTTTGCAAACTAAATTCTGGCGCGCGAAAGTCATCGCTCCGTCCCAAGAGGAGCTTTAAAAATGTTTGTCAAAGAGACACTTTGACAAACAAATGTGTCAAAGTGTCTCTTTGACAATCTTTAGTAAATTGTGAGCTTTGAAATACAGGCTTTTTCTGCTAGGATAGAAGTAAATGAAAGTCAATTTTTCCAGAATTTTGTATTACCTATGGCCTCAAATGAAAAAACATTTGGTATCTTTTTTGCTAATTTTTTTTGGCTATACTGTTGGCATAGTTTTTGATAACATCCTCAAACCCTTGGTCTTTAAAGCGATTATAGACTTGTTTGCGTCTAGTGATTTGACCAAAGATATCATTCTAGGTCAGTCCTTAAACCTATTTCTGGTATTCTGCATCATTATTGTTACGCATAATATCGGGTTTCGTATCGGAGATTTCGCCACCGCGTTTTTTGAAAGCAAGGTAATGAAACGACTTTATGACTTCACCTTTGAAAGATTATTGCAACACTCCTATCATTTTTTTTCCAACAATTTTTCCGGGAGTATCATCGCCAAATCCAGGCGTTTTACCAAGTCTTTTGAAACGCTTACAGATATTGTGAGTTTCCAGATATGGTTTTCTTTTATCACTCTGGCGGGTATTTTAGTCGTTTTGTTTTTAAAAATTCCAGCGCTGGCCTCTGCGTTTCTTGTTTGGTCTATACTTTATGTTCTAATGACCCTTTTCTTCATAAAGAAAAAGATACCCTACGATGTTCGAGAAGCAGCGGCTGATTCATTGGTCACCGGGCGATTTTCCGACGCTATCTTAAATGTTTTAAATATCAAGATATTCAGTAATGATAAAAAGGAAGGGATTAATTTTAAGTTAGTTACCAACGACGAAGAGAATAAAAGAAGAAAAGCCTGGTATTTTGCCAATTTCCAAAATCTCGCGCAATCCGTTATGATAGCCATCCTACAGATTTCTGTGCTCTTTGCCAACATTCATTTTTGGTATGAAGGTAAAATTTCCTTAGGGATGTTCGTTCTGATTCAAACTTACATGTTCAGCCTTTTCGACATTTTATGGGGCCTGGGCCGATCTTTGACTAAAGCGATGAAAGCGATGACGGATATGCAGGAGGTGGTTGATATTTTTGACACGCCGATCGGTATTCTAGAACCAGAAAAACCGGAGAATTTAAAAATACATAATGGCCACATTGTTTTCAATCAGCTCTCTTTTTCTTACGAAGGGGGAAATTCCATCTTGCAAAATTTTAGCCTGGACATTCTTCCCGGAGAAAGAATTGGATTGGTCGGGCACTCGGGCGCCGGTAAATCCACGATCACTAAATTGCTTCTTCGTTTTGTTGATACCTTAAAGGGGAGCATTACTATTGACGGGCAAAATATAAAAAATTTGACGCAAAATGATTTACGTTCAATCATTTCTTATGTGCCTCAAGAATCAATTTTATTTCATCGAACTATCGGTGAAAATATCGCTTACGGCAAACCTAACGCAACCCAAGAAGAAATTACCGAGGTTGCCAAAAAAGCCCACGCGGATGAATTTGTTTCCAGATTGCCTCGCGGTTATAACACATTGGTTGGAGAGCGGGGAATCAAATTGTCCGGGGGGGAAAGACAGAGAATAGCGATAGCGCGCGCGATGCTCAAAGATTCTCCCATTTTAGTTTTAGATGAAGCTACCAGCTCGCTTGACAGTGTCAGCGAGTCATATATCCAAGATGCCTTTAATGAACTGATGAAGGGAAAAACTACCATAGTGATTGCTCATCGGCTTTCCACTGTCCAAAAAATGGATAGGATTATAGTTCTTGATCAGGGACAAATTGTGGAAGAAGGAACCCACAAAGAGCTCTTGGCAAAGAAAGGTTTTTATGCAGAATTATGGGAACACCAGACTGGTGGATTTTTAGAGTAGAGAGTTGAGTTAAGATTTTCCATCTTTTCCATCATAGTATAATGACAACGGCCGTTGCTATTATACTATTACGATTTTCCTCTTTTATTTTAGGATTTTTTCTGTTAGTATTGTCCTATGGATTTAAAACACATACGAAACTTTTCAATCATCGCTCACATTGACCATGGCAAAAGCACCTTGGCGGACAGGATGCTGGAGATTACGCACACTGTTCCAGAGCGTTTGATGCGCGACCAAGTGCTCGATTCTATGGAGCTTGAACGGGAGCGGGGAATTACTATTAAAATGCAACCCGTCCGTATGGTTTACCATACGGACGGTCCCGAGCGAAGCGAGGGACAAGATTATGTATTAAATCTAATCGACACGCCGGGGCATGTAGATTTTTCTTATGAAGTCTCTCGCGCCCTAAAGGCCGTAGAAGGCTCTATTTTGTTGGTTGATTCTACTCAAGGGGTGCAGGCGCAGACGCTGACTACGCTCGCTATGGCGCGCTTGCCCCTCCATGGGCGGGGTGAAGAGTCGTCTGTAATTATTCCGGTTATTACTAAGATTGATTCGCCTTTAGCCAGAATATCGGAAGTCAAAGAGGAGGTTGTAAAACTATTAAACTGTTCTCCGGAAGAAATACTCTTGGTTTCAGGTCGCACGGGAGAAGGAGTGGAAAATCTTTTAGAAAAAGTCATAAAACGCGTCCCAGAACCGACCCCTACCCTCCTCCCCCTTGCCAAGGGGGAGGCGCCAAAGGCGGAGGGGGTGTTGCGCGCATTAGTGTTTGATTTTAAATATTCAAATCACCGGGGAGTGATAGTTTTTGTGCGAGTTTTTGACGGCAAGGTAAAAAAGGGTGAGAATTTAATTTTTGCCGTGTCGAATGAAAAATTTACCGCGCTGGAAGTAGGCACTTTTTCTCCCGAAGAAACCCCGCGCGAATATATTTCTGCGGGCGAGATAGGTTACATTGTTACAGGCATCAAGAGGCCGGGCATCGCTTCGGTTGGAGATACCATCACAAAATCCGCGAATCCTTTGCCGGCCCTTTCTGGATATAGGCAACCTTTGCCAGTGGTTTGGGCCAGTGTTTTTCCGGAAGACGCAGATGATTTCGCTTTATTGAAGTTAGCGTTAGGCAAATTAAAACTTTCGGACTCTTCTTTTTCTTTTGAAGAAGAATCTTCGGGGTCTTTAGGCAGAGGATTCCGCTGCGGTTTTTTAGGAATGTTGCATTTAGAAATTATCACTGAGAGGTTGAAACGAGAATTTAATTTAAGTTTGATTATTACCACGCCTTCTATTATTTATGAAGTAGTGAATAATAATGGCAAAAAGGAAAAAATTTATTCGCCCTTTTTTTTCCCAGACGATGGAAATATTAAAACCATTTTTGAGCCGTGGGTGGTGGCCCGAATAATCACGCCGGCTAAATATTTAGGCAATGTTCTGCAAATCTTATTTGATCATGAAGGCGAGGTGGGGGAGACGGAGAATTTTGGCCTAAACCAATCTGAAGGATTGGTCGGCCCTAGAGCGACCGAGTTGCACGGGCTAGCTCGAACAGACCAAAGGTCTGTTTTAGGCGATAATAAAGTATTGATTTGTTGTAAAATGCCACTGCGCGAGCTTATGCGCAATTTTTTTGATGAACTAAAAAGCGTGACGTCAGGTTATGGTTCTATTTCTTATGAAATGGACGAAATGCGAGAGGCAAATGTCACTCGACTGGATATATTGGTCGCGGGCGAGCCTGTTCCGGCCTTTTCTAAAGTTATTTCCAAAAAAAGAGTGGAAATTGAAGCGGAACAAACTGTCGCCAAGCTGGAGAATCTTTTGCCTCGACAGATGTTCACTTTAAAAATTCAAGGCAAAGCCTTGGGACGCATTATCTCATCGGCTACTCTTTCCGGTATGAAGAAAGACGTTACCGCTCATATGTATGGGGGCGATATTACCCGCAAAATGAAACTTCGCGAAAAACAAAAGAAAGGCAAGAAGAAAATGAAAGAAAGAGGCCGGGTAAATATCCCGCAGGAGGTGTTTCTAAAAATGATGCGGTCTACTTCAAACTAAAGATCGGAGAATAGAGCAAAATCATGCTGACAATAATAAGAACGCTGACCACGGCCCAAGCTACTTGTATTTTCTTTTGATGTTTTTTGTTGAAAAGCATATACTTACTTAGTATAACATATTTTGCACACCATGAGAAGTTTTCAACAAAAAAGAGGGTTAAGAAATATTATGCATTCAAGACCGGTTTTGGCGTTTTTGGGTATTTTAACACTGATTTTTGCTTGGAGCGTGTTTAGTTTTATGGGGAAGATGGAAATAACTGTGGAAAATAGAAAAGTGGCGGAAAATAAAGTGGCGGAATTAAAGAAAGAAAAAGAGAAACTTTCATCCGATATCGCTAAGCTAAACACACCGGGCGGAATAGAGGAGAGTATCCGCTTGAAATTCGGTCTGGCGAAAGAAGGGGAAAACGTGATTGTTGTAGTAGGGGATGAAAATCCGCCGGAGACAAAAATAGCCCCATCTCCCGGATTCTTTTCTTTTTTTGAAGATTGGTTTAAGTAAAAAAAGTGGTATAATAAACATATATGAAAATAGCATTTTTTGAGATATTTAACGAGATACAAAACAAAGAAAGAGAAGCTCTAAAAAAATTATTCCCCAATAATCAGGTTTGTTTTTTTACAGAAAAATTAAGCGAAGCAAACACAGATTTAGTCAAGGATGCAGAAGTTGTTTCCGTCTTTACTAATTCATCAATTGATCAGAAAATTATTGACTTGTTGCCGAGCTTAAAATTTGTAAATACCAGCTCAACCGGTTTTGACCATATTGATGTAGATTATTGCGCAAAAAAAGGAATTAAAGTTTCTAATGTTCCAGCTTATGGATCGGTAACAGTGGCGGAATTCACTTTTGCTCTCTTGCTGAATCTTTCCAGAAAAGTTGAAAAAGCCAACAATCAACTGCGACAGGATGATGATTTTAACATCACCGCGTTGCGGGGTTTTGATTTAAGAGGCAGAATCTTGGGAGTTATCGGCACGGGGAAAATCGGGAAAAATGTAATCAAAATCGCCAATGGTTTCGGAATGAATGTAATTGCTTATGATTTGCGCTCAGATCCATCTTTCGCCGAAGAAAATAATTTTAAGTATAAAAATTTTTCGGAAGTTGTTTCGGAATCCGATATTCTAACTTTGCACATTCCTTATACTAAGGAAAATCATCATTTAATAAACAAAAAAAATATTTCCGCGATGAAAAAAGGGGTTTATTTGATAAATACGGCTCGCGGAGCGTTGATTGATACTGGAGCGTTGCTTTGGGGACTCCAGGAGAGAATTATTGCCGGCGCCGGGCTCGATGTCTTAGAAGATGAAAGAAATTTGAAGGAGGAAATGAAAATTTTGAGCAGCGGGGGAGCTGACATTTTGAAAAATTATAAAACTTTACTAGAAGATCATGTGTTAATAGATATGCCTAATGTTATTGTCACTCCGCACATCGCTTTTTATTCTAAGGAAGCAGAAGAAGAAATAATGAAAGTCACGGTGAACAACATTCAAAGTTTTATTTCTGGCAATCCTGTAAATCTTGTGAAATAAAATGCA
Organism: uncultured Candidatus Saccharibacteria bacterium; assembly: GCA_964554645.1. GTDB lineage: Bacteria > Patescibacteriota > Minisyncoccia > Phycocordibacterales > UBA9973 > UBA9973. The sequence continues at coordinate 15,064 of CAZKPK010000006.1, forward strand.
AAAAAACTGGATCAAGAATTTTGATGAATTAGCGACGACTAGTAATCGTAAGTTGGCTCTGACTATCGCCGAAGCGGGATTGGCTGCTATCAATACGGAAATTGTAGTCTCAAATTTTATTAAACTTCAAAATAATGTTTTGAGCGTCGCGGAAAAAAGTTTTGATTTATCTAAATTCAAAAAGATAAAAGTGGTTGGTTTTGGCAAAGCTTCTGTCGATGCGACTGTGGCGCTAGAGAAAATTTTAGGATCTAGAATAGAAAAAGGAGCTGTGATTGGTTTAGAGAAAGTTGCCACTCAATATATTGAAACATTTTCCGGCGCTCATCCCAGGCCCGGTAAAATAAATATTGAGGCCGGAGAAAAAATTTATGAAATAATTAAAGATTCAAGCAAAGAAGATTTAATTATTGTTCTGGTTTCCGGCGGCGGTTCCGCGCTTCTTTGTTTTTCTGAAAGTGAACGCGCGCAGAATGTGACGCTTTATGATAATTTTTTGAAATCTGGCAAAACCATAACTGAAATCAACACAGTGCGAAAACATCTTTCAATATTAAAAGGCGGGGGATTGGCTAAAATCGCTTATCCGGCAACGGTAATTGGCCTTATTTTTTCCGATATTCCGGGAGACAACTTTGAAAGTGTCGCTTCCGGTCCGACTTATAGGGACAAGACTATTATAGCTGACGCGGAAAAAATTATTGCGGAAAATAATCTGGGAAAATTTGATTTGATCGAAACACCCAAAGAGGATAAATATTTTGAAAATGTCCATAATTTTGTTCTGGTTTCGAACAAAATTGCGATAGAGGCGATGAAAAAAAAGGCGCAAGAGCTGGGTTTTCAAGTGAAAATTGTTTCCACTGAACTTTACGATGAGATTGCTGAAGCGCTTCAGAAAATTTTCAAAGCGCGAAATGACGATACTGTTGTTCTAGCAGCCGGTGAACCAAAAATAGAAGTTCAAAAGAAAGGAGGAATGGGCGGAAGGAATCTTCATCTGGGGCTTCAAGCAATCAAGATGAAATTAATCGATGATAAATCTGTTTTCCTGTCTTTTGCTTCCGATGGCCTAGACAACAGCGATGCGGCCGGAGCTGTGGTTGATAAAAATACAATAGAGAAAGTAGAAAGATTAAACTTGAATCCAGCTGATTATCTAATCAGATTTGATTCTTATAATTTTTTCCAGAAATCCGGCGATTTAATTGTGACCGGCCCAACTGGCGCCAATGTTTCCGACCTGATGATCCTTTTAACGAAGAAATAAAATAATTTTATGAAAAAAGAAGAAAATAATTTTGCATATATAGATGGAGCAAATTTGCATAAAGGCATAGAAACTTTAGATTGGGAATTTGATTATGGGCGTTTTAGGATTTGGTTGAAAGAAAAATATCATGTCAGACAGGTGTATTTATTTCTAGGATTGATTCCAAAATATAAAGATTTATATACTCGTTTACAAGAGCAAGGATATACACTCGTTTTTAAAGAAGTTATTTACGACACTGAAGGAAAAGCAAAAGGTAATTGTGATGCAGACATTGTTGTTCATGCTATGCAAAATGCATATGAAAATAGATTCGGAAAAGTGATTTTAGTCACTAGTGATGGCGATTATGCCCCACTTGTGAAATTTTTAAAAGAGAAAAATAAGATTGAGTTTATTTTATCTCCATATGAAACTAAAAAATGTTCGATTTTATTAAAAAGAACAGGAGTAAAAATATCCTATATTTCCGATCAAAAAAATATACTTAATAAAAATGTAAAAAGAAAAAGCCCCCAATGTGGACGAACCACATAAGGGTCTTTTTCGTAAGGATATCCATAATATAACAGATTGCAATACAAAAATCAAGAGTTATCCACAAGCAATAAATTGTAGTATGATAAGCACGAAAAATGGAAAACAAAAGTGAAAATAAAATATGCCAAAATTGCCAAAAAGAATTCACGATAGATCCGGATGATTTTGGATTTTATGAAAAAATCAAAGTCCCTCCGCCCACTTTTTGCCCGGAGTGCCGTTTGCAGCGCCGTTTGCTAGTTCGAAATGAACGTAATTTATATCATCGTGAATGTGGTTTATGCGGAAAACCTATTTTCTCAATGTATTCAGCTGAAAATAAATTTCTGGTGTATTGTCAATTATGCTGGTGGGGTGATCAATGGGACCCGATAATTTTTGGCAAGAACTATGATTTTTCAAGATCTTTTTTTGCTCAGTTAAGAGAACTGCTGGACAAAGTGCCTCGTCCTAATTTACTGAACTCAAATACTAAGAATAGTGACTATTGTAATTACATTGCCGACGGAAAAAACTGTTACTTATGCTTTGGTTCAATAGAAGTGGAAAATTGTTTATATGGCTGTCCTTATGAATCAAAATATTGTGTTGATACTTATCTTGCCCGGGAATCTGAATACTGTTATCAGTGCATGGATTGCGAAAAACTCTCAAACTCTTCTTTTTGCCAAGAATGCGCCACCTCCTTCAATTTGCTGTATTGTTTCGATTGTAAAAATTGCAACGATTGTATTGGATGTTCAGGTTTGAGAAACAAGGGATATTATATTTTCAACCAACCATACTCTAAAGAGGATTTTTTGAAAAAGAAAGAAAAAATTCTTGCAGAAGGATATAGAGGATCTATATTTATTGCTGAAGAATTTAAAAAAACAAAAATGAAAACACCCCATCGTTTCGCCATGATTTTGCAGTGCAAGGATGTATCAGGAGACCATATTGTTTCTTCAAAGAATGCTTTTAGCTGTTTTGATGTTAAGCGAGCAGAAAATTCCCGATATTCTATTCGCATGATTGACGCGAAAGATTCTTCTGACACGAACTACTGTGAATATATTGAATTATGCTATGACTATCTTGGTTTTTGGAAGATTCAAAATACAAAATTTTCTAATACCTGCGGTGAAAGTTCTGATTTAATTTATGCCGATTTTTGTTCCGGCTCTTCTAATCTCTTCGGTTGTATCGGTTTAAGGCACAAGCAACACTGTATCCTCAACCAGCAATACACCAAAGAAGAATACGAAAAACTGGTGCCGAAGGTCATCCAGCACATGAATGATATGCCGTATGTGGACAGCAAAGGCAGAACATATAGATACGGAGAATTCTTCCCACCCGAATTAAGTCCCTTCTGCTACAACGAAACGATTGCTCAGGAATACTTTCCTTTAACCAAAGCAGAAACTTTAAAACAAGGTTATAAGTGGAAAGAAAGGGAAGAGAGAAACTATAAAATAGACGTCAAAAATGAAGACATTCCGAATGACATCAAAGAGGTTAAAGACGAGATCATCAATCAAGTCATTGAGTGCGAGCATCAAGGCAAATGCAATGAACAATGCACCGAAGCCTTCAAAATCATTGAAGCCGAGTTGCAATTCTACCGCAGAATGAATCTTCCTTTACCGCACTTGTGTCCTAACTGTCGACACTACCAGAGATTAAAGCAGAGAAATCCTTTAAAACTCTGGCATCGAAAATGTATGAAGGAAGGCTGTCCAAATGAATTTGAGACTTCCTATGCTCCGGATCGTCCTGAAATTGTGTATTGTGAGAAATGTTATCAACAAGAGGTGTATTAGAAATTTACAAAACCATACCCAAACTTAGCAAAAGCAGAATTTGAGTATAGAAATAAAATGCAAAATAAGATTACTAAAATTATAGCGGAGGAGATAAAAGATTCGCGCGGGAACCCGACTATTAAGGTGACAGTATGGTCTGGCGCTAGTTCAGGCGGTTTTTCGGTGCCGTCCGGAGCTAGCACTGGAAGTCATGAAGCGCATGAATTGCGAGATCCAGACAGCGCGGGGGTGAAGAACGCGATTGAAAAAGTAAATAATATTATTGCGAAAGCTTTAATCGGACAGGATATTTTGAATCAAAAAGGAATAGATAAAATAATGATAGCATTGGACGGAACTCCGAATAAAGACAATTTAGGCGGTAATTCTATGATTGGAGTCAGCATCGCTTGCGCTAAAACAGCGGCAAAAGTCAATAATCAAGAAACATATCAATATTTACAAACACTGGCAGAAATAAAACCGTCGCGCAAGGCCCCGTATCTTTTTATGAACTTGATTGAAGGTGGCAAACACACGGATAATAATCTCGCTTTTCAGGAATATCATATTGTGCCTCAGATAGAAAATATAAAAGAAGCTATCGATATTGGAATCAAAATACAAAACACTCTTAAAGAAATAATAATAAAAGAATTAGGCAAAGAATCCGCTATTTTAGGCGACGAAGGCGGTTTTGCGCCGAAGATAACCGATATTAAAAAACCTTTTGAGTATCTAACCGAAGCCATAGAGAAAAACAATTTGCAAGGCAAAGTTCGCCTAGCTTTGGACGTGGCTGCTTCTTCTTTTTATGATAATGGATTTTACAGGATTTCCGGGGAAAATATCTCCAAAGAAGAATTAAAAAATATTTATAATTCTTTAATTTCTGAATTCAATTTATTTTCGATTGAAGACCCTTTTAAGGAAGAAGATTTTGAAAGTTTTACCCGCCTTGGCTTTGCGAGTTTTGGCGAGGTAAAGAAAATTTTAGTAGTGGGGGATGATTTAACGGTTACCAATAAAATGCTTTTACAAAAAGCGATAGATAAAAAAAGTATCAACGCAATAATCATCAAGCCAAATCAAATAGGTACACTTTCGGAAACACTTGAAACTATGAAACTAGCGAGGGAAAATGATCTAGAGCTTATTGTGAGTCATCGTAGCGGAGAAACCGACGATGACTTTATCGCCGATCTGGCTTATGCCTTTGGCTGTTTTGGATTAAAATCCGGTTCTCCTAGAAAACCGGAAAGAATGGTAAAATATAACAGGTTGATGAAAATTATAAATTTATAAGGTTCCCCTGTAATATCAAATTTTATGACAGAAGAGAAAAAGCAAAATTTTATCAAATGGTATAGTGAAGTGGGCATCGCTGATGTATCATCAGTCGGCGGGAAAAATGCCGCCTTGGGAGAAATGTATTCCAATCTTGTCCCGCTCGGCGTGAACATACCGGATGGTTTTGCTTTAACAGCAGATGCCTATCGCCATTTTTTTAAAGAAACCGGTTTGGATGAAAAAATAAAAGAAATTTTCTCCGATCTTGATACTAGCAATATGCGCAATTTGCAAATGCGCGGAAAAAAAACTAGAGAAGCAATTTTGCAGTCTGGTCTGCCTCAAGACCTCCAAGATGCAATCACTGAAGCATATAAAAAATTAGGAGAAAAGTATGGAGAGAATTTGGACGTTGCGGTGCGGTCTTCAGCCACTGCCGAAGATCTTCCGGGTGCTTCTTTTGCCGGTCAGCAAGAAACTTATCTCAACATTCGCGGTATTTCCAATGTGCTTATTGCAACCAAGAAATGTATTGCTTCACTTTTTACCAATCGAGCAATTTCTTATCGTATAGACAAGGGATTTTCCCATTTTGATACTGCTTTATCAGTGGGAGTCCAATGCATGGTGCGTTCCGATCTAGCTTCTTCGGGCGTAGCTTTTACGATTGATACCGAAACTGGTTTTGATAAAGTTATCGTCATCAACGGTATCTACGGACTCGGTGAATTTATCGTGCAGGGCGAAGTCATTCCTGATGAATTTATTGTTTTCAAGCCAACCCTAGAAAGCAGGGCCGAAGATCCCATTATCGGCAAAAATATCGGTCAGAAAAATATAAAGCTTATTTATGCGAAAGATGGCACCAAACGCGAAAAAGTTTCTTTAAAAGATCAACAAAAATTCTGCTTAACCAATGAAGAAGTTTTAAAGTTGGCAAAATGGTGTTACGAAGTAGAAAAATATTTTTCCAGCAAGCGCGATCATTATCAACCAATGGATATAGAGTGGGCAAAAGACGGAAAAACGGGCGAGCTTTTTATTGTGCAGGCGCGTCCAGAGACGGTTATTTCCGGAGAAGATAAGAATGTGTTAAAAGAATATCGATTGGAAAAAACTGGCAAAGTGTTGCTGAATGGTATTGCGGTCGGTTCTAAAATTGGCAATGGGAAAGTCCGCATTTTGCGCAGCGCCAAAAATATTTCTTCCTTTCAAAAAGGAGAAGTGCTGGTGACTGAAATTACCGATCCGGATTGGGAGCCGATTATGAAAATTGCTCAAGCGATTATAACGGATAAAGGCGGACGCACTTCTCACGCTGCGATTGTCTCGCGCGAGCTCGGTATCCCTTGTATCGTTGGTTCCAATAATGCCACCAAAATATTGAAAAACGGGCAGGGGGTCACGGTCAATTGTTCTTCCGGACAAGTTGGTAATGTCTATGAGGGGATTATTTTGTTTAAAGTGGTGGAACATCATTTGGACAAAATACCCAAAGTAAATGTGAAAATAATGGTTAATATCGGTTCTCCGGATGAATCATTTAAACATCACAATTTGCCGGCGCAGGGAGTTGGTTTGGGTCGACTGGAATTTATCATTGCCTCACATATAGGCATACATCCGAATGCGCTAATTGATTATAAAAAATTATCCGCCCGAGGCGGATCCGCTTTGGGCGGAAAAGGCAGGGTCTATATTAGAAAAACAGTTCAGGAAATTGAACGTCTAACTTTTTTATATAAAAACAAAGAAGAATATTACGTGGATAAACTTGCCTTGGGAATTGCGAAAATTGCCGCCGCTTTTTATCCCGATGACGTTATTATCCGTTTTTCCGATTTCAAAACTAATGAATACCGAACGCTTATCGGGGGAGAATTATATGAACCGTATGAAGAAAATCCAATGCTGGGTTGGCGCGGCGCATCGCGTTACTATGATCCGAAATTTAAAGTAGCTTTCGGTTTAGAATACAAAGCGATGAAATATGCGCGCGAAAACATGGGCTTTACAAATGTAATTCCGATGATTCCATTTTGTCGAACTCCCGAAGAAGGAAAAAAAGTTATAGAAGTGATGGCGGAACACGGACTCGATCGAGCTCAGGATAAAGAACTAAAAATTTACGTGATGTGCGAAATTCCGTCCAATATTATTTTAGCAGACGAATTTCTGGAGATTTTTGACGGAATGTCCATCGGCTCTAATGATCTAACCCAGCTTGTTTTGGGGCTTGATCGCGATTCGGGCATTGTGACTCATATTGCCAACGAAAATAATTCGGCCGTCAAAAAAATTATTGCGGAGATTATCCACAAATGCAAAGAGAAAAATAAATATATCGGTATCTGCGGCCAGGCGCCCTCGGATTATCCGGATTTCGCGGAATTTCTGGTGGAGGAGGGGATAGACAGCATATCGCTTAATCCTGACACGGTCATTAAAATCATTCTGGCGCTCGCCGAAAACAAAAAATAACCTTTTTGTGCGGGATGGGGTAATCGAGCTATCACATAGCCAGGTGCTTTTCCATCTGACGCAAGGAAAAGCCTTTTCGATTACCCACACAAGCAAAGCAGTTTGCTTGTTATCCCTTACTTTGTGCGGGATGGGGTAATCGAAACCCCGTCTAATCCTTGGGAAGGACTCATTCTGCCACTAAACTAATCCCGCCTTCGCTAAAGCTTCGGCGGGCAAGCCCGCTTACTTTACTCTTAAAATATATCCTTGTTTTGTTTCTAGGGCAAGTGTGATATATTAAAAGTGATTAATAATTTTATTTTTTAAATTTTCATGAAAAATGTAACAATTTATTCAACCCCGTCCTGTCATTTTTGCCATCTGGCCAAAGATTTTTTTAAGGAGAAAAATATAACTTACACAGAATACGATGTGGCAAGCAATTTCGACAAAAGGAAAGAAATGATGGAGAAATCCGGACAAATGGGTGTGCCGGTTATTGTTATTGGAGATGAATTGATTGTTGGTTTTAATAAACCCAAAGTAGCTCAGTTGCTTGGACTTTAATCTATCTCTAATATACTATTGTTTTATGCCCTCGTAGTTCAATGGATAGAACGAATTCGTCCTAAGAATTTGATGTCAGTTCAATTCTGGCCGAGGGCACAAAAGCGAAGCTTTTGTGAGCCGGAGTCTGCATTGGCAGACGAGGCGGGGTCACGAAATTTTTCAGCAGAAAAATATTTGTGACCAGACTTTTGATTTTTTAGTTTATTTTTGCTAGTATTTATCCATGTCGCCGGAAGAAAGAGAACTTTTAAATAGGAGCGTCAGCCTCGCAGAGGAGAATAATAAAATATTGCTTTCTATGAGGCGATCCCAGCGCTGGTCCAGCGTTATGAGAGCGGTCTACTGGATAATCATTATTGGCTCCGCGGTCGGCGCTTATTATTTTATCCAACCGTATGTAGATCAATTAATAGGCATATACGGCGGGGCAAAGAGCAATCTTGATGGCTTGGGTGAGATACTTCAGAATATTAAGAGATGATGCCTGGGTAGCTCAGTAGTAGAGCTCTCCCCTGAAGAGGGATAGGTCGGCAGTGCGATTCTGCCCCCAGGCACAAAATATTTAGATTGATCTTACTTTTACGTTATTGGTTTTATCTTTGTCCACTTTTTGCAGACGGATAGTGAGAAGTCCGTGTCTTTCTGTTGCTTCGACTTCTTCCGGTTCTACTTCCTGGGGGAGAGAAATGGTGCGAGAAAATTTTCCCCAGTAAAGTTCTTTATTAAAATAATTATTTTCATCAATAGTTCGGCTCTCTTCACGCTTGCCCCTTATGGTAACCATATCTCGCGTAACTGACAGCTCCAAATCCTCCGGTTTCACTCCAGCCACCATTGTTTGCACAACAATTTCGGTTGGCGTTCTATAAACATCCACTGCTAATTCCGCTTCCTCGTTTTCTTCTTCGATCCAGTTATTGTCATTTTTTTTATCTTTTCCATTCCCTCGAGGCGATCCGGCCGGACTTTTTTTAAGATTTTCATTCTCTTCTTCCTCTACATGGACACTTCCGGTCAATTTTTCCCAGAAACTTCTTTTTTTTGTTTTTATTTCCATTCCATTATAAATTTAAATTAATAATATTTAACCCATTCTTCTTACTTTTTCAAAAAGTAGCATTACGATAACCGCCGCGACCCAAAAGAAACTGAATATTTTCAATACTTCCAGAAAATAATCTGCTCTGCCCGCTTCAACACCTATTATAAAAAAATTAAAGACACTATGCAAGGCAATAGCCAATATAAATCCCGCAACCAGATACAATTTCTTTAACCTTTTCATATGCAGGGAAATTCCCAGCGCAATGCCCAAAATCCCGCTGGAAACGGTGTGCAGAAGGGTGGACCCCAAAAATCTGAATTGGCCGGTAAGCAAGCTCACTGCATTTTCACTCATTGAAAGCGGTTTGATCAAAAACAGCGCATTTTCAAGGGCGGCAAAACCCAAGGCTGCGGTAATCATATAAATTGGCCAATCTATGGCCTCATCAGCGTAAGTTGTTTTATAGAGAACGGCTATTACCGCAAGATATTTAATTATTTCTTCTGCGCTTGCCCACAGGATAAATTGCAATTCACGCGAGTCGATATTTCCTTGGATAAATTTTTGAATTGGCAGGACAAAAATGACTGCTAGCATGCCCGCGACAAAAACCATCGTAAGGATTCCTTTTGGTTCGGGATTTTTTTTATCCTCTTTGAGCCAGAACCATAGCCACAAGAGAGACGGTATAATTCCGCCTAGAAACGCCAAACCTAGAATTTTGGGGTCGCTAGTCATGAGGCTTGCCCGCCGTCGGAGGCGGGCCATTTTTCAACCATTAAGAGATTCCTGTTTTTTCCAGGCATCATCGACCAGATTTCTTCTGTCACAAAAGGAATAAAAGGGTGCAGAGCTCTTAAGAGTTTGTTTAGATGGGTATAAAGGAGCGTTTTTGCCGAACCGGTGTTTTTGTTCTCTATGATTTTTTTCTTCGATCGTTCAATAATTATATCCGCAAAAGTATGCCAGAAATAATGATAAAGTTTTTCTGCGACGATTGAAAAGCGAAATTCATCCATTTCTTTAGAAATTTCAACGAGCAAATTTTCCAATTCTTTGTCGCTCTCTTTATCTTCCTTGTCTAGTTCTTGCAGATTTTTTATATCAAAGTTTTTTATTTGTTCCAAAACGAATCTGGAGACATTCCAAACCTTATTGGTAAATTTTCCATAACCGCGGATATCATTCTCATCCAATTTCAAATCATTGCCCGGCGTATTTCCGACGACCATTGCCAGGCGAAGCGCGTCGTTTCCGTATTTTGCAATGATATCCAGCGGATCCACCGCTTTTTTCCCTAAAGATTTTGACATTTTTTTTCCGTCGGCGGTGCGCACCATTCCGTGAAAATATACATTTTCAAATGGAATTTCCCCGAGTAAATATTGAGACATTAAAATCATTCGCGCAACCCAGAAGAAGATTAAGTCGTGTCCAGTTTCAAGGATGGAAGTTGGGTGATAGTTAGCTAAATCATTTTCTGGTCCGGGCTTGCCCCGCGTAGCGCTTTGCGCGTAGTGGGGCCAGCCGAGCGTTGAAAAAGTCCAAAGCCCGGAAGAAAACCAGGTATCTAATGTGTCTTCATCTTGCATCCAGCCATTGTCCTTAGGTTGATCTATGCCGACGTAAATTTCTTTGTTTTTATACCAAACTGGAATCCTGTGTCCATACCAAATCTGCCGGCTGATGCACCAATCGCGCAAATTTTCTATCCAATTGAAGTAAACTTTTTCGAAATGACTAGGAATAATTTTAATTTTATTTTCTCGGACTGGCTCCAACATTAATTCTTTCAGAGATTTATTTCCGCGCGTTGGAATTTTTTTATTCACATCCACAAACCACTGCAACATGATTTGCGGTTCAATAATTCCGCCGGTGCGTTCGGCCGTAGCGATTCGATTTACATAATTTTTATCAACGGAAACGAGCAAGCCTTTCATTTTTAATTTTTCAACTATTTTTCCTCTGGCGTCAGTGATTTTCATTCCCGAAAACTCGCCGGCAATCGGAAGCAACCTTCCGTATTTATCAATAATCTGCTCTTTGTCCAATTTATGCCTTTCCGCAATTTCAAAATCTGTATTATCATGCCAGGGAGTGATCGTCATTACGCCGGTGCCGAATTCCATATCTATCGCTTTATCTTTTACCACGGTGGCCTCGATGGGGCCGTTTATCCATTCCAGTTTTATTTTTTGGCCAGCGGTATATTTTGCATAGCGTTTATCATCTGGATGCATCACGACATATTTATCGCCGAATTTTGTTTCCGGTCTGGCTGTGCCTATTTTAAAAGGTCCGTATTTAAAAGTATAAAATTCGCTTTTTTGTTCTTCGTAAATAATTTCATCGTCGGAAATAGTTGTTTGGCCTTTCGGATCCCAGTTCACAATTCTATGCCCTCGATAAATGAGGCCATCGTCATACATTTTTTTGAACGCGGTTTTGACCGCCAGATTACGGGCTTCATCTAAGGTAAATGCTTCGCGCGACCAATCAAGCGACGCGCCCATTTTTTTGCATTGACTGACGATGGTGTCATGCGATTCTTTGGCAAATGTTTCCACGCGTTTCAAAAATTCTTCACGACCCAAGTCATTTTTCCGGATGCCCTCCTTTTCCAGCAATTTTTCAACTTTTGATTGTGTGGCGATGGCCGCATGATCAGTGCCGGGGATCCATAATGTTTTTTTGCCGAGCATTCGCGCCTGGCGAATCATAATATCTTCTATAACAAGCATCAACGCGTGTCCGGTGTGCAAATTTCCGGTTACGTTTGGCGGGGGAAGGACGATAGAAAATGGCTCTGCATCGGCTTTAGTTATACCTTTTTCAATACATACATCCGGGTTAAAAAAACCGCTATCTTCCCATCGCTTGTATATTTTTTCTTCAGTCTCTTTTGGATTGTAGGGTTTAAGTAGTTTTTCGTTCACGTCTCAATAATATCATATTTGTCTGTCTTCTGGCGAGTCTAAAGCCTTAAATTGCCAGTTGCTTTTATGTTCTCCGGCTTGGGGACTTTTTTCTTATTTTTTAGGTAATTCAAATATCCGACGATGCCGATCATCAGGGAATTATCTCCCGCCAATTCTTTTGCGGGAAATAGAATTTTAATTTTTTTGCCTACACCTACAGTGGACATTTCTCTTTGCAAATGCATGTTGCAAGCGACTCCGCCGGCCACTATCAAAGTTTTGGCGCCGTATTTTTCTATCGCTTTTTTTGTTTTATAAACCAAGCATTCAATCGCGGCATTTTCAAATTCCAAAGCTATTTGCGATTTTTTTTCTTCGGTAAGTGGTTTTATTTTTCTTATTAAATAAAGAACAGCAGTTTTTAATCCCGAAAAAGAAAAATTAAAATCTTTGCTGTGAAGCATCGGGCGAGGCAGGGAGAAAGGAAAACAATCTTTTCTGGGTGTCTCGCAGGCTGACGAGCCGAGAGGCAGCGCTCCGCGAGCACGCGGAGACAGCGACCCCAGAAAGATTGATTCTCCTTGTTGTCGTAGTTTTTCCGCCAATTTTGAAATCTGTGGTCCGCCGGGATAAGGAAGATCGAGCATTCGGGCGACTTTATCAAAAGCTTCGCCGACGGCGTCGTCTAAAGTCTCGCCAATAATTTCATATTTCATTAATTTTTTAGCGAGCACCAATTGGGTATGTCCGCCGGAAACAAGCAGAGAAAGAACAGGAAACTCTGTTTTAGAAATTGCAAATTTTCCTTTATTTTTCCCAAACACCGAAAAAATATGCCCCTCCATATGGTTTACGGGGATTAAAGGCACATCCCATTTTTTGGCCAAATCTTGCGCGAAAGAAATACCTTCCCAAAGACACATTTCCAAGCCCGGACCGTAGGTAACGGCTAAGGCATCAATACCTCTCTCTAAACCCCCCTCCTTAACAAGGAGAGGGGTAGGGGTGAGGTGCGCTTGCTTCAAACTTGCCTCCAGTAAAATAGGCAGATTTTTTGTATGCTCTCTTTTTGCCAGCACCGGATAAACTCCACCGTAAGGTATATGAATTTTTATTTGCGAATTTGAGCTGTTGGCCAATACTTCAAAGGAAGCGTTTGTCATATCTCCTTTTGCCTCCATTATGCTTATCGCTGTATCATCGCAAGAGGTTTCAATGCTTAAAATTTTCATGTGGGCGGTACAAGATTTGAACTTGTGGCCTTGTCTACGTCAAAGACACGCTCTACCAACTGAGCTAACCGCCCATTGTGTATTTATAACATCTTTTCTTGGATTCTTTCAAGCGCCAGAATAAAAGCGCCCATCCGGAGAGATGTTTTTGACTCGCGGGATTTTTTTAGTATTTTTTTTGACGCATCTTCCAACATTATTTTCAGTTTTTCAAAAACTTTTTTCTCCGTCCAATGCTCCTTTTTTAAATTTTGCGCCCATTCAAAATAGGATACAGTGACACCTCCGGAATTTGCCAATATGTCCGGTATCACGGCAATGCCCTTTTTGAATAAAATTTCATCCGCCTCCGGTGTTATCGGCCCATTGGCAAGCTCTAAAATAGCCTTAGCCTTGATTTTATCTGCATTGGCGTCTGTTATAACATTTTCAAAAGCGGCTGGGATCAGAAGATCGCAGGGGAGTTCTAGCAGTTCCGCGTTAGTGATATTTTTTGCTCCGGGAAAATTTTTTAAACTGCCGGTATTTTTTTTATAAACTTCAACTTTTTTTAGATCCAGTCCATCCTTTTTTAATATCGCGCTTTTGGAATCAGACACAGCGATCACCGTATGCCCATTTTCACTAAAAATATGCGCCGCATTTCCGCCCACATTGCCAAAACCCTGAATCACCACTTGGCATTTTTCTGGAAGTCCAATTTGCGCGCGCAATGAATTAAAAACATAAAATCCACCCAAGCCGGTTGCCGGTCCTCTGCCTTCTGAACCGCCTTTCTCTATCGGTTTGCCAGTAAATGTGGCCCGAGATTTATCACCGGATAATTTTTCAAATTCGTCCGCCATCCACGCCATTATCTCCGGCGTGGTGTTAACATCCGGCGCTGGCACATCTTTGCGCGGTCCTAAGACATCAGAAAGACCGCGCACCCATCCGCGCGAGAGCCTTTCCAGTTCTCCTTTGGAAAGTTTTTTTGGATCAACGGTTATTCCGCCTTTGCCTCCACCCATCGGAATACCAGCGACGGCGCACTTGAGCGTCATCCAAAAGGCAAGGGCTTTCACCTCGTTTATTTCGGTCAGAGGATGGTATCTGATTCCGCCCTTATAAGGTCCCAAGGCGTTATTATATTCCACTCGATATCCTTTGAAAATTTTCATCGAGCCGTCATCCATTTGGACTGGAATGGAAATTCTTATGTCTCGATCCGGTTGTCTTAAGCGGGCGATAAAACTATCATTAAAGTTTTTAATTTTAGCGACCTTGTCCAACTGCGCCATTGCGTTTTGAAATGGGTTTTGCATTTTCGTGCTTTTTTTGATTATGTTATCAACTTCTCTAATATTTCCAATTCGGCTTTAGTGTTGGGTTGTAGTCCTTCAATAAGATTTGTCACTGGCACTGTTTCAATTTTTTTATTTTGGCTAGAAGCTATTTTAATAAGATCAGTTAAATAATATTCATTCTTGGCATTTTCATTTTTTATTAATCCAATGTTTTTCCACAGCCAATCTGCGTCAAAAGCATAGATTGCCGGATTCAATTCTTTGATTAATTTTTCTGTTTCTGTCGCATCTTTAAATTCAATTATATCCACCACTTGTCCTTTATCTCCTCGTATTATTCTACCGAAATGCCTTAAACTCGATCTCCATTCCTCAAAATCCGGCACTAACACCGTTGCCATGGTTATAACTGAGTTTGTTTTGTGATGAGTAGTAATGATACGTTCAAGTGTTGTGTTTGAAATAAGCGGTTGATCGGTCGAAATTACCAATATTATTTTATGATTTAAATCTATTGCTTTTTTTGCCGACATCACAGCATGTCCGGTGCCAAGTTGTTCAGATTGCTCTGTATAAATATGATCATTACCCAATACTTCTTTGATACGTTCTTTTTTATGACCGACCACAATAATTGGTTCCATATTTGAATCAAGTTTTTTTACAGTGTCCAGAATATGTTGTAAAAATGGCTTACCCTGAAGCATGGCGAGGGCTTTTGGTTCATCGGATTTCATTCTAGTGCTTTTCCCAGCCGCCAGAATTATTATTTTTATTTCATCTTTTTCGTTCATATTTGGAGATTATACACTAAGACTTCCGTTTTTCAATATAACATTGACAAAATCTGAAAATAAGGTAACCTTTTAGTGAAGTTCAGTTCTAGCTTCAGTTCCAGTCCTGAAGCTGTTTCTTGAGAATAATCGAAATTTCAAGAAAAAAACGACTGGTATTGGTTGCTAAAATACAAAAATGAGCAAATCAATAAGAGCGATGGCGGATAATGTCTGCCGAGAAACATCAGCCCCAACTCCTCCTGTTCAGGGAGGAAACGTGACACGGGTGTGTCACAAGGACAATCCAAAACCACAGTTTTTCCGGCGGGAGCCGGAACTGCGTTGGCAGAAAACTGGCAGGGGCGGCTACTGGTGTCGCCCTAGGTGAAGCGAGATTTAGATCGCGGGCTCGTTGCTTGGCAACGAGCCCGTCTTTTATTTTTGCAATTAGGTATAAAAATGTTATAGTTTTACTGGCCTAAATCAACTCTATGGAGTGGGTTGATCGGCCGAACGTTTTGCAAAGCAAAATGTTTTGGGCTCTATCGTCTAATAGTTAGGACAGTTGCTTTTCAAGCAATAAATCCGGGTGCGATTCCCGGTAGAGTCACTGCAATAAAATTAAGAGTTTGTCAAGACTTAGATTGACAACATGTGTTCAATATGATAGGATATAGCTGATATGCAAACGTGTAATAAGCACCGCACGAGCTTGGATCACTTTGTTGATTCCAAGTTTGGGGAGTTGTCCCTCATCGCCGCCCTCGCATTTATTTGGGGAATGGTGTTGTGGGATGGGTTTAGGACACCACTGACTGAAGAGTCAGTGGAAACTGGCCAGGTGGTTGTCTATGATTCCCTTGGAAATGTTCTAACGAACACTCCAGAGGGAACCAGGAGTGACCATGTCTGGATTCCATAGTTGCCTCGCAAAAAAACGAGGCAAAAGGCTGCAGTGTTACCACCGGTCCTGCAGCTTTTTTATTGGAAGCAAGAATGGGTGGACTTATACATACAGTTGCTACAGAGTTATTTAATGATTATACTGAAGCAAGAAAAAGGGAAATATTTTTAAAATCTGGCGTCGGAAGACAATGGATAAAGAATCAATTTGGAGATTTTAAACAATCTTGAGCGGAGGCGTGGCTGAGAGGTTGAAGGCACCGGTTTCGAAAACCGGCACTGGAGAAATCCAGTCGTGAGTTCAAATCTCACCGCCTCCGCTTAGAATTGTTTACTATACAACTAAAAATTTAAAAACGACATAGAGAAAAATAAAGCCGGTTAAAACTCCAAGAACTATGGGAGTCGCTTGAGGAAGGGCGGTTTTGTCGGGAAGAGCGTTTATCGCAGACGCAGTCAGCGCCTCTTGATTCGTTTCTGGTATTATTTCAGCGACTAATGGTTCTGTTGTTTTTGCTTTTTTGGGAGTCGATGATATTTTTTTTATTTGACTTTCCGGATTATTGGCAACTATGAGGTTGGTGTTAATGACAGCTGGATTTGCATTTACGATTGGAGTGGTTGGGAGAGGATTTAAAATTGGAGGATTAGGTAAAGGATTATTTAGCGTTGCTGGATTAATAAAACCTCTGCCCCCGCAACAGGAAGCGGACGAATTTTTTTCTGCCGGTTTCTCAACCGATTGCATTATCGCGCTCCATGGTTTGAGTGAGCTTCCAACAATGGCATAGCTTGTCGCCCAGATGCGATTTTGGAGAGTTTCAGATGCTGACAGGGCGGCGCTGTCGCTTGATTGTTGCGCGCCAAGATAATTATTTGGAGTAAAATCGCCCTTAATCCACGAAGCGGAAAGAGCGCTCATCGCTTGCATTGTCCAGCTGGTGGAAAAAACATTGTTCCAGCCGCCATCATTGCCTTGCGCGCTTATGAGATAATTTGTCGTTTTAGTGAGCGCGTCTGAAACGCCAGTTACTGCTTCAAAAGACTTAAGCGCTTGCACAGCGGCGGCAGTGATGTCTATACTATTTTCCCAAGAACCGTCGGCGCTTTGTTTAGAAATTAGAAAAGCGATGTCTTTTGTAATAATGTCATCGCTTGCGGTATAGCCAGAATTTTTGAGCGGAATCAGGGCGAAAATATCGTCATTAATAAGGTTCACATCGCCGAATTGCGCGCCGTCAAAACTGTCAGTAATAGCTTTGATATAATTTACTCCGCCGAATGAATACGGATTTTGGCCGAGAGCGAGGAGCGCCATCGCATGTCTTTCGTTGTCAGTCAAAAGAGAACTTGATTTATTATGAGAATTAAAATATTCTAAGATTTTTGCTTTAGGTTCGCCGGAAACATTCATAGCGCCGAAGGCAATTCCTGCCCAATCTGTATAAAGATCGGCATCACCAAATGATCCATCCGAACTTTGCGCGCTTTTTAAATAAACCAGCGCTTTTTGGATATCAAAAGTTGGCGTGGCAGGTCCTCCTCCGCCACCGCCTTGAGTATCAACGACTGTAGAATGAATATTTAGCGTGACTTGGTCTCCCAAATTATTATCGGAAAAATCATGGAGTTGAAACACAATAATATCTCCTGTGACGACTGGCAATGAGGTGATGCCGAAGTTCGCAAAATTTCCGTTTTGATAAATTGCCCAATATTGACTATTTGGATCAGCAACAATATTGTTAAATGCGGTGACAAAAAGACCAAAGCTTGGAAATTGGTTTGAAAATTGCGCGCTGGAAATAGCGCCATTCTCTATAGCTGTTTCCAATGCGCAAATAGCCAGATATGAATTTCCTTTGGGATAATTGTGTATTACTCCATCGGTGTCCGTCGCATTGCAACTTGATGGCACATCTACATCTGCTCTAACATCAAGATGAACCGGAGCGGATTCCGCTATATTTATCGTGTATGTGGCTGTCTGACCTCCTATGCTAATAGTTAAAATTTGACCGATAACAGGAATACTGCTATCAAAACCGGAAATTTTGAATACTGTGATGTCTTCAGTTTTTGTGCTTTCGTCGCTGTATGTGCCTGTTATTACTAAACCGCTAATGTCTAAACTCTCTCCAACAACGTATTCCAATTTATTTGCCGGAGTGGTAACAGCAATACTTGAGAGTGTTATAGGAACAGGAACATTTACCGATATTGTTTTACTTGTATCAGAAATGGAATTATCTGCGTTAGCTGTAGCAATTCCTAGGATTTGGATTGTATATAATCCATCAGAAACTATTTGATCTGAATTGTCTTTTCCATCCCAGACTTTTGATTGGGGATTGGTTACGGCGTTACTATGATATATTTCTCTGACTTTGTTCCCTTGCGCATCAAGGATGTTAATGTCTGCTATGACTTCCTCAGAATATTTAATGTCAATACTAACAGTATCTTTTATTCCATCATTGTTTGGAGAAATATCAGTATCTGACACATCATAAGAAACTAATACTAAAGGAATAAACGCTTTTATTTTTAAAATAGGTATAAAAATTGCAAAAACTGCTAGCAACAAAAAACTTAAATTAAATATTTTTTTCTTCATAAATAAATTATTTCAATTTCCACTCAATAATATCGCCATTTTTGAGCAGGTAGGAAGAGACGCCGACAGTTGCTTCTTTTCCATTAACATAATAAAGCAAATTTTTCCCATTGCCTGAATGCAGCGTTCCAATGTCAGTGACAAAAAATCCAAGTCCGGGATAATTTTTGCCGGAAAAGCTTATGGCGCCGGCAGTTTTCGCTTGCGCTAATGCGTCATAAAAAATAGTATTGGGGGAGAATGATAAATGTGTCGTGGTGTCTCCAGCCAAAATGATAGCAGATTGCGTATATTTTTGATATTCTATTTTTTCTTTGGCTACAGATGGGAAAAATATGAAAAAGCAAGCAGAAAGTATTATGATAAATACTACAATATATAGTTTTTTGTTATTTTTTAACATATGTATTTTAAAATAATTGATAAATTCCAAAGATTAAGTTTAAAATTATGACCCGACGGCAAAGCCAGCCGGGTCATTTGATGTTCAAACGAGTCGCCATCCTATCTTGTCGCCCGCTTTTGGGACGACTTGAGAGCTACCGACAGTCGTCGATTGCCCGTTGACAAAAAGGATCCAATTTTTACCCCCTCCTTTCACGGTGTCGTTGAGCGAAGTCACAAACTGGCCCATACCAGTGTATGACTGGGATTTTACGGTGAGACCAGAGAGCTGAGCCATACCCGTGAATAAGCTTTGACCGATTGGAGTGAATTGGTAATTCTTGTCTGCTACCGTCATGGTAGCGGTGGTGACGAGTTTCAGACGAAAAATTACTGTTGGCTCGTTTGTTGAGATGGGAATGTCCCATCTTGTTTGACCTTGTGTGGACAGAACAGTAATCCATGTGGTGCCACTGTTTGTAGATTTTTGCAGTTCCCAGATTGAATTGCCGAGAGAATCTGCAACGATACTGATGATTGTGCCAGTTTTATTTACACCAAGCGACTGACCGCATACCGAACGTCCTAGGGTTACTAGTCCCAAGCTGCCCAAGCCCAGAATAAGTCCGCGCTTGCTGGAGTTTTTAAAGAACATACACTACTTTCTTTCTCTTTCGTTGTTTTTGTTTTTTACAATAAAAAAAATCCTGCTACGAGCAGAATTTTGGAACCTCTTTGCCATAGACTATGGCTGGGAGATTATCCTGCTCGGGATTGCGAAAATGATTGGTATTCGGACTTATTCCCTCCACCTGTTGGTGTTCGGGACTTACCGTAGCGGCACTGTACTGGAATTCCTCGCCTCGCCGTAGTCTCGCACGAAAGCAGGTCACCAGTTTCCCCAATCACTCTTTAAAATTGTAAAAGAAACTTTTTCGAACTCACTCATTTTATTCTATTCGCGCCATCTGTCAATTTTTTGCTGTGGATAACCACCAAGATACCACAATAGCAACGGCCGTTGCTATTGTGGTATTAACTGATAAGTAATAAGTTTCTATCTTGCATGCAAATACAGATAAATATCCTCCAACGCCCGCACGGCGTCGCCGGCGGCGATATTATTTTGGTGGTATAGGACATCGGTGCAGTCTCCGGCCGCCCAGATGCCGGGAACTTCTGTTTTCTGCGTCCGCGCGTCAATTTTTATTCTTCCGATTTCGTCTAACGGAATAATATTTTTGGCGAAATCCGTGTTTGGAATCTGGCCGATTTCGACAAAAATGCCTGAAACTTTCAGCTCCGTTTCTTTGCCGGTAATTTTATCCTTATAAATTATTCCCTCGACGAACTTATCGCCTTTTATTTCCAAAATATCCGCGTTTTTCACCGCTTTCATTTTTGGATTTTTTAAAACTTTTTCAACGGTAATCTCATCAGCCCTGAATATATCGCTACGATGCAAAAGGGTTACTGATTTGCAATAAGCCAGTAGTTGAGCTGCGGTTTCAAATGCGGCATTACCTCCGCCAACTACTATTACATCCATCCCGGAAAAAAGAGGCCCGTCGCAGGAAGCGCAGTAGGTAAGACCCTTGTGTTCAAGTTTATCGGCGTTTTTAGCCGTGAGTTTTCTTCTTCCGCTGCCACTGGCGATTAAAATTGTTTTAGTTAAAAATTCTTCACCCGATTGTGTTTTTACAGAAAATAATTTTACGGAAGCCTTGCTTCCGTTTTGCGGAAGCAAGGCTTCCGTAATAGCTGTTACTTTCTCGCCTTCTTTTACTTCCAGAGTTTGTCCGACTCCGCTATGAGCCAATACATGTTTTCTAAAATTTTCCGCCAGTTCATTGCCGGAGAGGGAAGTTGTCCCAATCCAGTTATAAATCTGTTCGGACACGACAGACTGTCCGCCCCATTCGGCGGTGATAAAAAGCGTTTGGAGTCTTTTGCGAGAAGCGTAAACGGCCGCCGCCGCGCCCGCCGGTCCGCCCCCGATAATTATTAAATCGTAAGTCATATAAATTAGGTTCTAGGGACTAGCTTCTAGTGTCTAGTGTAAGAACATAAAAAATTATAGCAGAAAATACCACTAGCACCTAGCACCTAATCCCTATTTCTTCCGTCTCAAAAAGGCTGGAACAGCGCTCCAGTCATCGGTGTCATCTTCTATAATAATATCATTTGCGCTATCTGCTTTTTTGCCGTCTCCTTTCTTGATAAACTCATTACTGCCCATATTACCACTTTTGATGCTGTTGCTTATTTCTTTTTTGGCCAAGGCCGCGTTCTCTTCCTTTAGTAATGTTTGATTCAAAGTTCCCGTTCCACTGAAAAGACTTTTACGAGGCATGTCGGCGGGAAAGTTGGTAGCGATGACCGTAACTTTTAATTCGCCTTTTTTTAATTTTTCATCCCGGATCGTGCCGAAGATTACTTTTGCGTCTTTATCGATTGATTCGGTGATTATCTTGGCCGCTTCTTGGATTTCATGAATGGTCAGATCATCTCCGCCCGATATTGCAAAGAGCACTCCCTTGGCGCCGTGAATTGAAATTTCTAAGAGCGGAGAGTTGATGGCCGCAAGGGCGGCTTTTTCAGCGCGTTTCTCGCCTGAGGCGGTGCCGATACCCATTAAAGCGCTGCCGGCATCTCTCATCACGGCTTTAATGTCTGCAAAATCAACATTGATGATGCCGGGAGTGGTAATAAGGTCTGAAATGCCTTCCACCGCTTGGCGCAGAACATTGTCGCAACTGGCAAAAGCGTCTCTAAAATTAGTGTTTTTATCAGATAACTGGAGTAATTTATCATTCGGGATGACAATAATCGCATCTACTTCTTTCGCCAAATCCTCAATTCCTTTTTCCGCTATTTTCATCCTATGACTGCCTTCAAAAAAGAAAGGCCTGGTGATAACAGCAACCGTAAGTATGCCTTGCTCTTTAGTCGCGCGGGCAACAATTGGAGCTGCGCCGGTGCCGGTGCCTCCGCCCATTCCGCAAGCCAGAAAAACCATATCGGCTCCTTTGATGACATCTTGAATTTCCGATTTTGTTTCTTCAGCCGCCTTTCTTCCAATTTCTGGATCCATTCCAGCGCCAAGGCCTTTCGTTAGATTTTTTCCAATATGGATTTTTTTCTCCGCCAAAGAATGGTGCAAATCCTGCGTGTCGGTGTTCATGCAGATAAATGTCACCCCTTTAACCTTAGAATTTATCATATGGTTAATGGCATTTTTTCCCGACCCTCCTATTCCAACAACCATAATGCGAGCGAAACTCTCTATTTCTTGATTTATTTTTGGCATAATTTTGCTTGCCCCGCTGTGGCGTGGGTTTATTAATAATTTTCCGCCAGAGGCGGACAGGCGCCTTGGGCGGAAACTTGTATAAAAGCATACTACCACCGAAGAAAAAAAAAGCAAATCCTTGAGGATTAGGTGCTAGGTTCTAGGTGCTAGGTTCTAGCTACTAGTTACTAGAACCTAAAACCTAATTTTACGGCATTAGTTGTTTTATGCTTGATTTTATTGTGTTTTTTAGATCTTTTAGGAGACCTGCCAATGAGCCTTCAGAATAGCCATTATTATCTCTGCCGGATACCACCAAGCCGAGAGCGGTGAACCAAGACGAGTCGCGAAGTTTAGTTTTTGAATTGCCTAAAATCTCGGTTGTTCCGAGGCTGGCGGGGAGTTTCAGTATCGATTTTGAGAGTTCTTCGAGTCCCAAAATGTTCGCGCCTCCGCCGACGAATACTATCCCAGCCGGCAAGAGCCCGTTTCGCTTTATTTTTTTTAAGTGCCCCTCTATAAGTTCAAAAATGTCAGACAGGCGGGCTTCAATAATCTCATCCAGTTTTTTCTTTTCCGCTCGAGGCGGATCCGCCTTGGGCGGAGAAAAATTTCCCCAAACTTCATCTCCCTGCTTGAGACGTTCCGCCATTTCTAGAGGAATTTTAAATCCCAACGCAATGTCATTAGTGATGTCCGTTGAGCCGATGGAAAAAGTATGAATTGATATCGGCAATCCATTTTCAAAAATTGAAAGCGATGTTGTCTGATGTCCGATGTTGACTAGCGCCACCCCCACGATTTTTTGTTTTTCCGATAACGCAATTTGGCCGAGAGCTATCGGGGAGGCGATAACATCTATAGTTTCTACTCCCGCTTTTGCTACCGCTTCTATCAAATCTTCCAGATGCTGGATAGAATAAGTCACAAAAAAGGCTTTTACTTCAAGCTTCGTTCCGCGCATGCCTTCCAACCGACCCAACACTTCCTTTCCATCCAGCCGGGAAGAAATATGGAATACTTGGACAATTTTTTTGTTGCTCAAATTTAAATTATCTTCGCAATCCTGCAATGCCTTATTTATATCCAAACTTGTCACCTCGCCGTCCGCTTTAGAAATGATCACCGAACCGGAACTTGATTCTCCACGCAGGCTTATACCGCCGACGGAAATAAATGCGCGCTTTATCTTTAGGCCTAAAGATTTTTCGGCCATCGACACGGCATTTTTTATTGAAGTCATTACAGGCGGGGTTTCAACGATATATCCATGCCGCACGCCCAATGTCTCACTTTCGCCTGCGCCAATAATTTTAGGATTTTTTTCTCCTTTGAAAAACTCTCCCACCACGACCCTCGTCATTGAGGAGCCTACATCTATTCCCACTGAAATATTTCTAATCATCCCGATACTAAAATTTTATTTACTAATGTTTGCTATTATACCACGTAATCAAAATTTAATACGGGACAAGTATTTTTCTTCCAGTTTTTCCATCTTTTTGCCATGTTCCAGACCTTTCAAGTGAAGCATTCCGTGGATAACTAAAAAGCCCAAAAATTGATTGAAAGTTTTTCCAAAATCTTTTGCCTCTCTTCTTATTACAGTTTTGCACAATACGAGCTCACCTTCATTTCTACGCAAAGGGAAAGAGAGGACATTGGTTGCCTTGTCTTTTTTCCGATATTTTTTATTTATTTCTCTAGATTTCTTTTCCGAAACATACGCTATGGACAGGGAATAGCGCTTGCCTAAAATATCTTTTTTTAAGCTTTCTATTTTATTTGCGCTTATTCCGCTTAGCATATTCTATTTAGTTTTCGTTGCCATTTTCCCAAGCTTCTTGAGTTGTTCTATTTCTTGCCTGCGAGCCATTCTTTTCAAGGCGCTGTTTTTTACTTTCAATTTGGATTCTTTCCTGATATTATAACGGGTGCCTTTGACTTTGCGGATGATGCCCGACTCCTGAATCTTGCGCGAAAAACGGCGCAGAACGCTTGAATTGTTTTCGTTCGGGTTTTTTCTCACTTCAATTACAGTGTTTGCCATATGCCTATAGGCTATCATATTATTGACTCTTTTGTCAAAAAAAGATAAGATGAATAAATTATGAATCAATCGTCCGATTATATAACCGAAGAAAAAAGAAAAGCGCTGGAAGCGGAACTGGAAGATTTAAAAGGGCCGAAAAGAAAAGAAATTTTAGCGAGCTTGGAGTATGCCAAATCATTGGGCGACTTGTCCGAGAATGCGGAATATCACCAAACTCGCGAAGATCAAGGAAAGCTTGAAGAGCGCATTGCTAAAATAGAAAAAATTTTGCAGTCTTCGCAGACTGTTCCAAAAGGCAAAGGAGATGTGGTTGCAATTGGTTCTACGGTGATTGTGCAGAAGCAGGGCAGTAAAGAAAATAAAGCTTACATTCTAGTGGGATCTGAAGAAGCGGATATGGCTAAAGGCAAAATCTCCAACAAATCTCCTTTTGGCGAAGCGCTTTTTGGCAAGAAGAAAGGTGAAGATGTTTCATTCAATACTCCAAGCGGAGCAGTCAATTACAAAATAATCAGCATATCCTAGCCCAGTGGCTAGTGAGTTAAAAATGTCTTCAATTAATGAAATTAGAGATGCCAGAATAAAAAAACTCGCACTTTTAAGAAAGAAAGGCGTGAATCCGTATCCAGCGGAATCAAAAAGAGAAATTTCTCTGCAAGACGCGGTTGAAAATTTTGATAATTGGGTGAAAACAAAAAAGGCGAAATGGATAGGCGGACGGATTATGTCTATCCGCGGGCAAGGCGCGATTGTTTTTATCACATTGAATGACGGCACAGCGGATTTTCAAGGCCTGCTCAAAAAAGATATTTTCGGGGATGATAAATTTGATTTTTTTAACGCGGTGATTGATATCGGAGATTTTATAGAAATTCAAGGCGGTTTTTTTTCGACCAAAAGGGGAGAGAAGACGATAGAAGCGAAAGATTGGCGCATGCTTTCTAAAGGCTTGCGTTCGTTGCCGGAAAAGTGGCATGGTTTGCAGGACACAGAAGAAAAATTTAGAAAGCGCTACTTGGATATCCTGATGAATCCGGAGCTAAAAGAACTTTTTGAAAAGAAAGCGAAGTTTTGGGATGCGACCCGCGCTTTTTTGAAGAAAGAAAATTTTTTGGAAGTTGAAACTCCGACCCTTGAAATAACTACCGGCGGAGCGGAAGCTCGCCCGTTCAGAACCCACCACAATGATTACGACCTGGATGTGTATTTGCGCATCTCGGTGGGAGAGCTTTGGCAGAAAAGATTATTGGCCGCCGGTTTTCCCAGAGTTTTTGAAATCGGCAGGGTATATAGGAATGAAGGTTCAAGTCCAGAACATGTCCAAGAATTTACCGGTCTGGAATTTTACGCGGGATATATGGATTACCGGCAAGGAATAGAGTTCACGGAAAAAATGATCAAAGAAGTTGTGAAAGAAACATTTAGCACGCTTGTTTTTAAAATGCGCGGCCATAAAGTTGATCTGTCTAAAAAGTGGGAACAGATTACTTACGTTGATACGATCAGGAAGATGCTGAAAATTGATGTGCTTTCTGCAACCGAAAAAGAAATGATGAAAAAACTGGATGAACTGAAAGTGAACTATGAAGGCAAAAATAAGGAACGCCTAACTGATTCGCTCTGGAAGCATTGCCGGAAGCAGATTGTCGGTCCGGCTTGGCTTATCGATGCGCCAAAACTTGTTTCTCCGCTTTCTAAAGCAAAACCAGAAAATCCGTTGCTGACGGAGAGAGTGCAGTTGATTTTAGCAGGCGCGGAAATGACCAACGGCTTTTCTGAATTGAATGATCCGATAGACCAGCACGAGCGTTTTGAAGCGCAGAAAAAATTAATTGAAGCCGGAGATGAAGAAGCGATGATGCCGGATGCTGAATTTGTGGAAATGCTTGAGTATGGTATGCCACCGGCTTTTGGTTTTGCGTATGGTGAGCGGCTTTTTGCGTTTTTGGCAGATAAGCCTATCCGCGAGACGCAATTTTTTCCGCTGATGAGGCCGAAGAAAGAGTAAAATAAAGATATGGAAAAAAAATCATCAAATTTAAATAAAAGAAAAGTTGAAAGTCCAGTTAGAACGGTTAAAGAATTGGAGACAATGTTGGAGTTTGTGACTTCTCAAATTGGTAGATTACAGGAAAGTGGCAGTCAAGATAAACATTTATTAGATTATTTAAATGGAAAGAAAGATCAAGCGATTGCTGAAATAGCCAGATTAAAAAAAGAGTATGGGCAATAAAAGTTAACAAATTTCTTACGATCTTGAACATATGTAAAAGATAGTAAGGATGAAAAATGGCATAATACCCAAAAATCGTGGCTTTTTTAGCCCTGTTTTTCCTTCTTTTTCT